>PBKP01000037.1 GCA_002721515.1 Nitrospina sp. | reverse complement strand
GGAACAATGCCTCCAGGTGGAATGCCTCCGGGAACAATGCCTCCAGGTGGAATGCCTCCGGGAACAATGCCTCCAGGTGGAATGCCTCCTGGACAGCCAGACCCATGCATGGCCGTACCTGCTGGTCCGGAACGCGATGCTTGTCACCAAGCAATGGCTCCACAGCCTTAAAAAGCTTGGTGAGGTATTTTTAGTTGTGTACTAAGACAATATCCGAATTCTTCAGCTAACTGCAAAGAAGCGGGAGTGACAGGACATTGGTTTTAGTTCTAAATAAAGTCTATTGAGTTATTTGCTAGAGTCCTCGGGGTATTAATACCCCGAAGATTCCAAGCAAAATTCTAAATTTGATTTAAGGAGAACTCATGAAAAATATTATTCGTTTGTCATTAGTATTGCTTTGCTTGTTNNTGACTACGAACGTAAGTAACGCCTCAGTTCAGTCACAGGATGACAGTAAAGGAATCAGTGGTAAATATGATTATTTACCCAATTACAACACGGTAAATACTGTTGATTCAGAAGAACCCGTAGTGTTAGCGAGAAGATGGGGTCACTATAAACGCAAGCATGTATGCTTTGATAAAAAACGTTCAAAAAAACGCCGATATCCATACATGAGTAGATGGTGCAAAAGAAAAAGGGCAGCAAAAGCACAGAGAGCAAGGAAACATTATAGGAGGATGGTAGTAAAGTACCATAAACGGAAGGCGTTAATAAAAAGGCGACCTATTTGTAAAATCAAGAGACGTCTTCTGAATCCCAAGGGGATAGGTCGTAAAAAGAGTAGATGCTACATTAACCCCCCTTGGAAAACAAAACATGGCAAAAATCTACGGAATGCGAGCAGGGGAAGATTCTAATTTTTCCAGCGAAATATCCTATTTATTAGAAATTAGGATTTTTTGATATTCGTTGATGTATTTTTTTCCATCCTAGAAAATCAGTTTGTGCCCAAGGGGGGCTAGTACTCCCCTTGGGCTCGAGCTTATAATTCTATAATTACTTTCCTTAACAAAACTGATCCCTTCATCAAGTTGTATCCATCCTAACAACTTAATTTGGTTTTAATTTACGCTGTATTTTTAAGCATCATTGTTCAATACAACTACAAATGAGTAAACCAAAAAGAGAATCGAACATATAATAATTAGAGGAAGAACCCATTCCATAATAGTACCTCCGTTCTAGTATATTTTTAAAAAGTGAATTTTAAATGGTTGGAAAATCTAAACTAGAAAGGTGGCTTGTCCATTTGTGGTGATCTCCGAATGAGTTTATTAGATCATAACATCATTTTCAAAAATTACCAATCCTTTGGGATAGCCAATGGTAAACCAAAGGGCTAGAGCAAATTTATAATGCTTTAAAAATCATTAAAAACAAATAAATCTAATAATCTATCGAAAATAAAATGGATGACTTTATTAATATTAGGTGAGCGCTGCAGGACATCGTATTTCGAGATGGTTTCCTTCTGGATCTTTAAAATGAACTGACTCTCCTTTTCCCAATATAAGCGGACCACGAAAGTGCACATTGTGTTTCTTTAGCTCTTCGATTACCTGAGGAAATTTTTCTCTACTTGTTCCAAAAGCCATATGGGCATAACCCTCTTCACTGAGACAATCGATAGCCTCATCAAACTTTAGATCTGTCGACTCAAAAAGATGGATTTTTGTGGCACCGGTATCCAACATNCAATGGCGAATTTCTTCTTGGTATCGCTCGATAACTTTAAAACCAAGCACATCGGTATAAAACTCCTCAGCTCTATCTAAATCTTTAACATTAACCCCGATATGATGAACACCGTCCAATTCCATATTTAGATTCCCCTTTAACCAACAATACTCCTAAATTCAAAACGAACTATATCAATAGTGTCGTGTAGTTTTGGATTAACCCTACCCGAGTTAAACTTCTAGTATTATTGTATAATAAGTCTAAGACTAGATTCCGCAGAATCTATGTGCTTATTTTAATTGCCAAGAGCTTTTGGTTAGCATTCAGCAACTAATTTCCAAACAGTTTTAAAAGGTTGACTGCCCAACCAATCGTTTTTATGGGTTTAATTTTGTGGATTCTTTTTAGGATACTATGGTTTAATAATAAAAACGAAAACAAAAAGTACTTAGGGGCTACTGAATTTAGAGATAAAGGAAAAAAGCGTTAATTTTTAAAATTTTAAAAGTTCTTAATCGGGTTCAATTTTTTATTTATATATTACAAGGAGAGACCGATGAAAAAATTATCTACTGTATTAGCCTTATCCACAGCATCTATGTTTTCATTATTTTTTCTGTCAGCAACTGTTTTTGCTGGCGAGGGACCCCTAGCATTGCCCAAGGCAGCAAAAGCTGAAGCAAAAAAACATAACCTAGAGGGAATCGAGCATTGGCAACAAGGGCATTATGACGTTGCTCTAAAGCATTTTAATATGGCCTCTAAAATTGATAGCTCTTCAGGAGAAGTTCATTTCAATGAGGCCATTTCTTATGACAAGGTAGACCAGCATGGAGTCGCAACAAAACATTTCGGGGTAGCTTTAAAGAAAGCTGGCGGAAATCCACAGGTTTCGAATTCGCCAATTTTAAAAGGTCACCTTGGTATGAATTAAGTGATGTTCTAACACTGTTGAAAGATTCAGTTTTTACAAAATAGTCTTAAAATATTGTTTGGTTTAGGGGCCGATGACACGGCCCCTTTTCTCCTTCTGCAAATGGACCGTTAAATCTCCTAACGAGTTTTGCAATGAAAAGAATAGTATTTATCCTAGGTTTAATATTTTTCTCGTCTCTGGTTTCATGCGCCAATAGTCCAGACCCAGCCTTAAAGCTACCTGATGGATCGAATTCAGAGGCTAACAAACACAACGAAGAAGGCATTTNGCATTACAACCAAGGACATTACGATGTGGCATTGAAACATTTTCTTATGGCATCCGAAATTGATCCAAGAATTGGAGAGTCACACTTCAACCAAGCAATTTCTCTAGATGCACTGGGCCGCCATGGAGAGGCAACAGACCACTTTTTTGTTGCAAGAAAATACGCAAAAGGTAACCCCGCAATTCTTGAATCCCAAATACTCAACGCGCATGCTCCAATGAATAGGGAAGGTTCTTAGTGTCTATCTCCTAAAAATTGTAAGTTCAAAACCTGCCAAGAGTAAACTCTCCCCTATATATACGTTTTTATATAAATAGTGTGTTATCCTTACTGCTATAAATTTTAAAGTTTAGGTTTATTAGCCATGAAAAATTGGTTCATGCTTTCATTAGTAGGTCTTGATCAACCCAGTATTGTTGCCAAGTTGAGTTCGGGTCTTTGTAAAAATGGTTGTAACCTTGGTGAGTCCTCGATGGGTCGTTTGGGAAATTATTTTACTATCATGCTTATGGTTGAACATGACGGTAATAAGAGCTCCCTGCAAACGATCATCTCAAACGTTTGTGATCCATTAAATCTAGATTCNCATTTAGTAGANCTCGNGGATGGNAACCAACAACAATTTGAACCCGATGTTCGTATAAGCCTGTTCGCTGAAGATCGACTCGGTATTGTGGAGGATGCAACCGTGTCCCTGGCAAATGCTGGATTAAATATCTTGCACCTTGAATCAAACCTTGGGGAAAACAATACGGCCGGAAATTACTACATCCATTTAGAGGGAACTTTATCTAAAGGGCTGCAACCTATCTACGNGGTTTTGGAAAAACTGGAAGAGNAGAAAGGAATTAAAAGCCATCTTATTCCNGTTAANCNTCAAATATCCTNAACACTAAAATGCAAAAACTCANCTAAATAAAGAAATNTTAAACNANATCATCGCCCCCACCACTGATCATAATTTTTCCCTCATCTTCGAGTTTCTTACAGACTGCTATAATTTTCTGCTGGGCTTGTTCCACATCACTTCTCTTTGTTGGTCCCAACGATTCCAAATCGTCTTGCAGCATGGTTGACGCACGTTCGGACATATTATTGTATAACTTTTCTTTTAAGTCATCGCTTGCCATTTTAATTGCAACGACAAGNTCGTCTGTATTGATTTCCTTCATTATGGNCTGAATTCCATTATCATCAATTTTCAGAATATCTTCAAAAGTAAACCTGAGATTTCGAATTTCATCTGCAAGTTCTTTATCAANTTCATCCATAGAAGTCAGGATTTCCGTTTCAACCTGGCGGTCCAATGTACCCATCACCGCCGCAGCAATTTCAACACCGCCAAGCTTGTTTCCTGATACAGCGCCTGATGACCTAAACTCTGCCTGTAAGGCTCTATCTAGTTCACGTATGGTTTGCGGTGAAACCCTTTCAAGAGTCGCTAACCTATGCACGATTTCCATCCGCTTTTCTTCAGGTAGCTCGCGGATCGTGGCACTGGCTACAGGAGGGTCAAGATGAGCTAAAATTATCGCCGCCGTTTGAGGATGCTCGTTGACAACAAAATTAGAAATGATCTTGGGATCCAGCATACGAACTGTTTCCAAACCACCTCCCAGTTCNTCACCTGGNGTTGTAATATTATTCAGAATTTCGGTTGCTTTTGCNGGGTCCATTGCCTGCATGAGTGCTGTTTTAAGAAATTCCACACCACCTATACCCAGTCCTCCTCCTCCTGATTCCAATAACTCAAANAATTCTTTATTTACAGCGTCCATGACTTCCATATCCACGTCTCCAACAGCGGACATGTAATTGCCTACACTCTGAATTTCTCGTTCTTCAAGATTGGATAGAACAGCCGCCGCGGCATCCTCCCCCAAACTCATCAATAAAATTGCTGCTTTTTCGGGTCCAGAATATTTTTTCATGGCCTTTAATTTTGCATCCGTCAATTATTGCTATATTAATATTACTCGCAACATTCTAGGTGTCAATACCATTCCATGTTTGTCAAATCATAACTATCTTGTTGGAACGCATTTTAAATGCCCTAGAATCTTTAAAATATAATAATTTATATGACTCTCAGATTCTGGTAAAACTGTTAATCTGCAAATAAATTATTGCTTTTAAAGACTTATCGACCATTTATTATTAAATATTTAGCTTATGAACCTAAGAATTGCAGATTTCTTTATTGGAACTCTTTCCGGGGCTTTAATGGCTCTTTGTTCTCACCTCGCTATTCCCACTGGTTTAAATATGCTGCTGGCAATGCTATTAGGAGGTTTAATTGGAATGATTTTAATGATGGTTTTAATGATTCTTTTAATGCCTTTCTTCGGCGCATTTGAAGTTATGATTCCTCTGTATATAAATGCAATGCTTGTTGGAATGCCAGCAGGAATGCTGTCCACCCTCGCCTATCCATCCTTATCTAATTTGACCTTGGTTGGAGCAATAATCGGATTTTTTGTTTACCTACTGGTTTATCGATCCAATAAAAAGCTGGCGCAATCATGAAATCAAAAAAACAATCTTACGATCGTGTGGCAAAAGTTTTTGATTTTCTGCGAAAAGGAGATATGCGTCGCTGGAATAAATATCAAAAATCACTTTTCAAAAATCTGTCCGGAGAAGTTCTCTATATCGGGGTAGGAACAGGACTGGAAATAATAAATTTCCCTGCGGACCTCAAGATAACGGCCATCGATATTAGCCCGGCTATGCTCAGGCAATCACAAAAAAAAGCTAAAAGCTATCCAGGAAAAATGAGTCTATGTCAGATGGATGCAGAAAACTCTGCATTTAAAAATAATAGTTTCGATACCGTGGTAACAGTTTGTGTTCTCTGCACCGTTAAGCACCCAGTAGCTTGTCTAAAAGAAATTAAAAGAGTTCTTAAACCTAATGGGAAATTAGTCATGTTCGAACATGTGCTAAGCAAGAATCTGATTTACGCTATTGCTCTTAAAACCATGTCAAACTTCACTGAGTTTCTTGAAGGAACTTATTTAGACCGAAATACGGCATACAATGCTGAAAAAGCAGGATTTGAAATATTTTCCCATAAAAATGTTTACCTTGATATCGTAAAAGCTCTTATGGCAAAACCGCTTTAAGCAGCCTAATCTTTAGGCGTTTCTTCCTTGTTGGGTTCTTCTTCCTTCGGCTCTTCTTTATAAAATTCAAACTCACAATTGGAATAAATAAAATTCATCGTTTTTTGTCCCAATAGTTTTGTCGTTGTTTGGTTTAAAGATTCCGGGTTTGACATAATCCGCTTTTGAATATCTTCTACTTTTTGTTTAGTCTGTTTTGCTAACACTTCATATTCAGCTTCCATATCCTGTTGGGTAATGTGAATGTTTTCTACTTGCGCAATAGACTCGAGAGCCATATATCCTTTGGTATTGAAAATGGCCTTCTCTCTCCACTCAACCATTGCCTTTTCAGGTTCGAAACCAGAGTCCTCTATCTTCATACCTGACTGGGCAATTTGAAATTTCGTTCCTTCAATCATAAATTTCAGTTCACGTTCAANAATGGACTCGGGAGGTTCTGCATCGGATTCCTTAACCAGCATATTAAAAATATCTTCCTTTATTCTAAGCTCTTCATGCTGGTCTTTATGGCTTTGCAGATCTACCTTGATTGCGCGATGTAACTCTTCCACTGTATCAAAACCTTCTCGTTTAGCGATTTCCTGTGACAGCTCTGGAAGGCTCAACTGTTTAACTTCCTTAATTTTGATTTTGAATGTAGCACGATCATCTTCCTGTTCCTCACTGGCTCCAGGAATGGGAAAGCTAACTCGACGTGTTTTATTATTCCAGTTTGGAGGAAGGATCACCTTTATCTCAAACTCCTCGCCTGTCTTATGACCTATTAGTTGATCTTCAAAACCATCCAGCATTTTTTTATCGCCTATGCGCAACTCAAAGTCATCCGCTTTTTCATTCTCCATCGGCTGGTCATCGACAAAACCCTGGAAATCTATTTTTAAGATGTCTCCTTTAACAGCCGCGTAATCGGCTGGCATCAAATCTAGTGAACCGTGTCGACTGAGAACTTTAATCAAGGTCTCTTCTAATTCTTCTTCTGTGACAACCGACTCTTTTTTCTTGAATTTTAAACCCTTGTAATTCTTAATTTTAATATCCGGCTTAACTTCAAGAATCACAGAAAACTTTAAAGGTTCATCTTTTTTAATATCCTGCAAGCCGGCATGGTCTATTTCCGGTTGACCGGTGGGACGCAGCCCGGTTTTATGAAGCGCTTCCTCATAGTATTCTTGCATCAACTCCTGAAACATTTGTCCAAATGATTGCATGGGGACTTGTTTCTCTAAGACCTTTTGCGGAATTTTACCGGGTCTAAACCCTGGCATCTTCATTTCACGGTTCAGTTGTTTATAAGCATCATTAATCCGCTTGGACACAACCTCCTCAGGAATTGTGATATTAAGTTTGCGTTTCTGTTTTTCTAATTCTTCTACATCGTATTCCATCATTTCGCCTTTAAAATTTTTCTTAATTAGTTTGAAACTCTCCGTATCTTTCAAGAATCATTTGATCAATTTCTTTTTTTAACTGCTGAAGGATTTCTTCATAAGAAAAGGAACCCAGTGTCTCCGTACCTTTTTTCAAATTAACTCGTGTTGGTCCACACCACAGACCTAAATCTGCATCATCAGTCTCCCCGGGTCCATTTACCCGGCACCCCATCACAGCAATCGTTAATTTATATTTTTCCGCGTATTCTGTCATTTCCCGAACATCTTGAGCTAGATCTACAAATTTATCATTTTCAACACGAGAACAACTCGGACAGGCTATGATATTAAGTCCATCTAAAAAGTTTTCAGGTACTGACCGAAAACGTCCTTCAGAAATATCCTTCAAAAGTTCGCGACCAACATCAATTTCCCGGCCTTTTTCATCATTAGGTAAAGTTAAAGAAACTCGAATCGTATCGCCGATACCTGCCGATATCAATTGTTCAAAAGCAATGCGGGTCTTAATAATCCCCTCAGGAGGCAGTCCCGCCTCGGTCACACCTAAATGCAAAGGCACATCCGGTCTCTCTTCGGCAAACCTGCGATTAGCATCGATTACTTTGTCAGAATCAGAATCCTTCAACGAGACGCAGTAATTTACAAAACCCATCTCATCAAGCATCCGGCAATGATCTACTGCACAACGCACCATGGCCTCAGTCGAATCATCCTTATACTTTTCTTTATAATCAGGGTCCACCGAGCCACAGTTGACACCTATTCGAATGGCACAATCGTTTTTCCTTGCTGCTTCAACAATAAACTCTACTTTCTCTCTAATTGTTTTATCTTTTTCTAAATGAAACAAATGACCGGGATTATAACGAATCTTATTGACCCAGGGAGCAACAAGGGGAGCCAGCTTATAGTTTTCCTGTAGATCAACAGACCAGGTACTATCAGGAAATTTTTGTCGTAGAATCTTTAATGCTTCTACATCTTTTTCATTATCGACAGCAATCCTTATGACATCAGCCTTAGCTTTTTCCAAAACTTCAATCTGTCTTGCAGTTGCATCCAGATCTTGAGTTTGTGTCGCCGCCATACTTTGAACCGCAATTGGAGAATCTCCTCCAATCACTACTTTTCCAATACGAATCTTTCGAGTCTTTCTCGGCTGCATTTTTTATCGTTCCTAATTTATAATAGTTTCCAGGTAAAATGTTGCATATCCAAAAATATTTTAATGCTATAAAACTGCCTTATTGAAGTTGAACTAAAATACCGGTTTTATACTTAACAATCTAGCCCAGGGCAATTAACTCACAAGATTAACAAATAAGGCGTATCATAACAAGATAGAGAAAGGAGTGTTAATATATTAAATTAATAAAACCTTTTTAATTGTTCGAGATATATCAATGATAAAAATTATTTTAAATACAATTATCGGGATACTGCTTCTTGCAAATCAAGTAATGGCAGACCCTAATCATGGGCTCTCATTATATGGTCCTCAGGGACTTAAATACAAATCCGGAGAACCTTACATATATGCCAATCCAAAAGCACCTAAAGGTGGAAATTTAACACTTGCCGATTTTGGGGCATTCACCAAGTTGAACCCAGCATCTCTAAAAGGTGTGACAGCTCCAGGAATCAGTCAGCTTGTGTTCCAGAATGCCATGGATAGTTCTGCCGATGACGATGAACCATTTTCGCAATACGGTAACCTAGTAGAAAAAGCAGAAGTTTCAGGTGATCATCTATCATTAACTTATCACCTCTATAAGCAAGCAAGGTTCTCCGATGGTCATCCCTTAACTGCAGATGATTTTGTTTTTTCTTTTAATCTAATCAAAGACCCCCAATACCATCCTATTTATAAGGAATATTTTAAAGATATAAAATCCATCGAAAAAATTGATGCACATACTGTTAGATACCATTTCGCTATCCATAACCAAGAGCTGCCATTGATCACTGGACAGATGATCATTTTT
The DNA here is from genome assembly GCA_002721515.1 of Nitrospina sp. Lineage (GTDB taxonomy): Bacteria > Nitrospinota > Nitrospinia > Nitrospinales > VA-1 > UBA8687. The sequence goes on along the minus strand of PBKP01000037.1, from coordinate 11,564 downwards.
CCAAAACATATTTATGATGCCAAAGGAAAATCTTTTGGTGCAGATTTTGATGACATGGCGGTTGGAAGCGGTCCCTACACGATTGAAAAATACGAATACGGAAAATATATCAGCTACAAGCGAAACCCGAACTGGTGGGGTAAAGACATTGCCATCAATAAAGGTCGATATAATTTTGATCGCGTTACCTATAAAATTTANCTTGATCCCGTTGCTCAACGCGAGGCCTTCAAAGGCGGAGAGTTTGATATGCAACTAGTAAATAGTTCTCGCGATTGGGCATTGGATTATAAAGGAGACTTTGTAATAAAAGGTTATTACCTGAGGCAAGAATTTCCACATACGCGTATTGCAGGAATGCAGGGGTTCGCCATGAATACCAGAAACAAAATATTTAAGTCACGCAAAGTTCGTGCGGCTCTGGCGATGGTTTTTGATTTTGAATGGAGCAATAAAAACCTTTTTTATGGACAATATACTCGCAACGATTGTTATTTTGACAATAATCCTGAAATGAAAGCGCAGGGAGTTCCAAAAGGTGAAGTAAAAAATATTTTAGAATTACTACGTAAAAAACATAAAAAGTTCGTTCCCAAGACAGCACTGACGAAGCCTGTAGGTGCACCAGGACAAGGATTACCTGCTGATAGAAATCTCAAAGTGGCCAACTCTCTTCTTGACTCTGCAGGTTGGAAGATAGGTAGCGATGGAATTCGAAGCAAAGGAAAGGATCGAATGGAATTCGAACTTTTGCTGGCTGGTCCTGGGTTTCAACGTATCGCAGAACCGTACAAGAATAATTTGAAAAAGGTTGGTGTAAAACTGGACATCAAGGTGGTCCAAATTGCAGAGTATGAGGAGCGCCTTCGAAACTTCAAATTCGGGATGATTGTGGCGGGATATCCACAAAGCCGGTCACCAGGTAACGAACAAAGATATATGTGGAGCAGTGATGCCGCCGATACGCCTGGAACAAGAAACTATATGGGCATTAAAAACACTGCCATCGATGAGTTAATAGAAAAAATAGTATCAGCAAAAACTAGAAAAGAGTTGGTGGTTAATATACAGGCCTTGGATAGAATACTCACCCACCAGTATTATTTGGTACCTCATTGGTATATTGCATATGACCGGGCTGTTTACTGGAATAAGTTTGGCAGACCCAAAATAAATGCTTCACAAAGTGCAGTGAACAATAATGTTCTAGAGTGGTGGTGGTGGGATAAAGAGAAGGCAAACAATCTTAAAAAAGCACGTGCAGCAGGAGTCTCTCTAAATTAAAACCAAGTTTGATTAAATTCTTCAAATGGATCCTTTATCCCGCTTCTTTAATACTGTTTTAATATGACCTCATATATTATCCGTCGTCTTCTATTGATGTTTCCGACTTTGATCGGGATTATCACCATTACTTTCATAGCGACACAGTTCGTGCCAGGCGGTCCTATTGATCAAATGAAATCTCTTTTGATGGGGCATGGAAGCGCACTCACCGAAGCAGGAGGAAGTGCCATGACAGGACCCGGCAGTAAACAAAGGGAGCTGGACCCAAAACATTTTGAAGAACTCAAAAAGATTTACCACCTGGATAAGCCGCTTTGGGAAAGATACCTAAGAACATTTCTATGGTACTCACCTAAAAATAAAAATGCGCCCTTTACTGATTCTGTTTTCAACTACGACAATTGGGAAGGGTTTCTGGTTTTTAAATTTGGAAATTCTTTTTATAGAAATAAATCTGTTTTATCTTTAATCAAAGAAAAACTACCTGTTTCAGCTTCATTGGGTATTACCAGTTTTTTCCTGACCTATACCATTTGCATTATCCTGGGTATTGGAAAGGCAGTAAAAAACGGCACTCGCTTTGACACTTGGACCAGCCTAATTGTTTTAATTGGTTACAGCGTACCCGGCTTTGTGCTTGCTATTTTTCTTATAGTCCTTTTGGGTCCAGGTGATGGAGCCATAACACACCTTATACCCATCGCCGGATTAACTTCTGCGGGCACTCCTGGTTATGAGAGTTGGTCCTTCTGGGAAAAGCTCATCGATTATTTACATCATCTTGCTGCCCCACTTTTCTGTTATGTTTTAGGTGGTTTCGCAACCTTGACCCTGCTTACAAAAAATGCATTTTTAGAAGAAATGCGAAAACAATACGTCTTGACCGCGCGTGCCAAAGGGTTGCCTGAAAAAAAAGTACTCTTCAAGCACGTATTGAAAAACTCGCTTATCCCATTGGTCACCGGCTTTCCCCTTGCATTTCTCGCAATGTTCTTTACCGGCTCACTTTTACTTGAACAAATTTTCACATTGGATGGGCTCGGATTACTTTCTTATCAAGCGGTAATACAAAGAGACTACCCCATTGTCCTCGGAACGCTTTTTATATTTTCACTAATGGCATTGATTGGGCAATTACTGACTGATCTATCTTATGTTCTCATAGATCCTAGAATATCTTTTGATGAGTCTCAGGGATAATATGTTGCGTATAAATAAAGAATGGAAAACTAAACTAGGCATTTTTAGAAATGACCAACGTGCTTATTACAGTTTTTTATTATTGTCTTTCCTTTTTATCATTACTCTTCCTGCAGAATTAATTTGCAATATAAGGCCCATACTAATTGTGGTTGAGGGTAAACCCTACTTCCCTATCGTAATTACTTATAGCGAAAAAGATTTTGGTGGATTTTTGCCCAGCGAGCCAGATTATAAATCAAAAAACTTTACCAACCTTTTAAATGGAATAGAATCAAGCTCTGTTGACGTAGAAGTAAAAGGCTTAGGTCNTGACCTTGGAGACTTCGAGGACGAGGAAGATGAATCAGACCTTGAAATTCAAAAGCAACCCGAACTGGCAAACAATAGGCCAAGGGAATATTGGATGCTTTGGCCCCCAGTACGCTATGACTATAAATATATACCCACAGAATCAGTCATGGGCAATGTCGTACTAGCTGCTCCCTATAAAACTAAGTCCCACGATGGTAAAAGCTTTCATTCCTCTTCCTGGGAAGATGGACATTATTTAGGAACCGATGACCGCGGCCGCGATGTTTTAGCTCGCTTGATTTATGGGTTTAGGATATCAATGATATTTGGCGTTTCTCTTGCTATAACAGGAACCCTGATTGGTTGCTTGATTGGTGGAACCCAAGGGTTTTTCGGGGGTTGGATTGACCTTACCGGACAAAGAATAACAGAAATCTGGGGTTCCATTCCACGCCTCTATATTTTGATAATTCTAAGTTCTTTTTTGATACCTTCAGCCCTACTCCTTTTTTTGATTTTAAATCTGACCGCTTGGATGGGAATCGCTGCATACATTCGTGCGGAGTTTTTGAAAATAAGAAACTATGAATTTGTCAAAGCAGCAAAAAGTCTCGGCGTTTCAAATTTTAAAATCATGCGTCGCCATATTTTACCCAATGCCTTGACTCCAGTCGTAACATTTTTTCCTTTTGAAGTAACTGCAGGAATTTTAGCCTTGGTCAGTCTCGATTTTCTTAACCTTGGGGTCCCTAGTCCTGCACCCAGCTTAGGAGAATTACTGGCTCAAGGGAAAAATAACCTGCATGCCATATGGATCTTACTGCCAACATTTATAACTCTTAGCTTGACGATCACACTCCTCACCTTTGTAGGTGAAGGAATAAGAAACGCATTCGACCCAAGAAAAACCCTTTAATAAAATATGCTTTTATCTGTCAAAAATCTTTCTACTCATTTTAATGCCGGTCCAGGAAAAATTGCCCGTGCTGTGGATGGGGTTTCTTTTGACCTTGAACAGGGTAAAACACTCGCATTAGTTGGTGAATCAGGTTGCGGAAAAACACAAACAGCATTTTCCATTATCAGGTTGATTGCAGAAAATGGTTATCATCCATCAGGAAAAATATTATTTGAAGACCNAGATCTATCCGAACTCGATCAAGAAGAGATGCGTTCATTACGCGGAAATGATATTGCCATGATCTTTCAAGAGCCGATGACTTCTCTTAATCCGCTTTTTCGAGTTGGTGATCAATTGCAGGAACCTTTAAAACAGCATATGAAAATTGCAGAGGGTGAATCCCGAAACCGCGCCATCGACTTATTAGATCGTGTTGGAATTCCTGATCCCCAAAAACGAATCGATGATTTCCCACATCAATTATCAGGAGGTATGAAGCAAAGAGTAATGATCGCGATGGCATTAGCTTGCCAACCTAAGCTTCTTATAGCTGACGAACCGACCACTGCACTGGATGTAACGATTCAAGCACAAGTTTTAAGATTGATGAGCGACCTGCAAAAACAAACCGGCATGGCAATACTACTCATCACGCATGATATGGGCATTGTTAATCAGATGGCAGACGATCTTTGTGTTATGTATGGTGGNCGCATCGCAGAGCATGGGAATAGAGAACAAATTTTTAAAAACATGACCCATCCTTATACAAAATTACTCTTCAGTTCGATTCCCAAACTGGAAAAACCTGCCTTCCTTTTAGATACCATACCCGGTGTAGTCCCATCAGCAACTGATTACAATGAAGGTTGTCGATTTATGGACCGTTGTCCTGCGCAAATGGAAGTTTGTAATAATGAAAGTATTCCTCATGTTGTAACTAAAGGTCATCAAGTAGCCTGTCATCTTTTGGATAAAGGAATTGATTCAAAATGGGATTTAAATTCCCCGAAAAAGACCATTCCAAATAACCAACCATCTTCAACGCCACTCATCTTGGTTAAAAACATGAAAACACATTTTCCAGTAAAGAAAGGTGTGTTTCTGCGCACAGTAAACCACATCCGAGCTGTGGATAAAGTGGATTTGGAGATCCCTAGAGGATCGACGTTGGCTTTGGTGGGTGAATCCGGCTGTGGGAAAACTACTTTAGGAGAATCTATTATTCGATTAAATTCTCATGCTAAAGGACAAGTAATTTTTGTGGATCAGGATTTAATGCAATTAAATGGAAACCAACTAAAATATTTTAGAAAAAATATGCAAATGGTTTTTCAAGATCCTTTTGGTTCATTACAACCTAGAATGAACATTGAAGGGATTATAGGTGAGGGACTTGAAGTTCACTTTCCAGATATTTCTTATGAAGTAAAATTGGATAAAATTTTACGGGTAATGAAAGAAGTCGGATTAAGTGATTCTGTTTTAGAACGCTATCCTCACGAATTTTCAGGTGGGCAACGACAAAGAATTGCTATTGCAAGAGCCGTAATTCTGGAGCCTGAGTTTCTGGTTTTAGACGAACCTACTAGTGCCCTTGATGTTTCAGTACAGGCTCAAATATTAAATCTTTTAAAAGATTTGCAAATTAAACATAACCTGACCTATTTATTTATAAGCCATAATTTAAGCGTGGTGAGATATCTCGCGAACACAGTCGCTATCATGTACCTTGGAAGAATCGTCGAACAGGGCCCAGTAGAAGATTTATTTAACAACCCTAGACATCCTTATACAAAATCTCTTTTAAATTCTGTTCCAGACTTGGGAGAACGCAAACCTTTTGAACCCCTGATAGGTGACGTACCCTCTCCCCTGCATCCCCCCGCGGCTTGCCACTTTCATCCTCGTTGCCCTATTTATTTAAATGAGCAAAAAGGTTCTTCCTTGGCAAAAAAATGTACAATGACATATCCAGAGATTTTAGGTGATAAAAATCGCTTTGTCCGTTGCCACGCCCAACAATAAAACTACGGGCACCTTCGTACAACGAAAGAGGTTCTATGCTGAATCCAGTCCAGTTTTTTAATTGGGTTTTATTTGTCGCGCTTAGTTTAAGTTCATGCAGTGCAAATTTAGAGCCTAGACATAAACCCTCGAACCTCAAGACCCCTTTACCTGAAAAGAACTTCACCCAATACATAAATAAAACAAAAAAACATATCGAAAAAGCAACAAAAGGAAATCTGAGTGCCAAATGGATTGAGGCGCGCCTTCCCTATGAATTTAGGCCTCAAAAAAATAAATGCGGCCACAATGCGTTGTTACCCTATAAGAAAGGAGTCTTATTAATACATGGTCTGACCGATTCACCTTTTATGCTAAGAGATATTGGTAATGAATTTAAAAAAGAATGCTACTGGGTCCGCTCCATTTTGTTACCTGGCCATGGAACAATTCCTGGAGATTTATTAAATGTTAAATATTCAGAATGGATCAAAGCTACAAATGCAGGAATTGAAAGTTTTGAAACGATCGTTGAGGAACTTTATATAGTAGGCTTTTCAACAGGAGGCTCCCTCAGCCTACATTACGTATTAAGCAAAAATAATCCAATGAATATAAAAGGTTTAATACTTATTTCTCCTGGAATTAAAGAAAACACCTCATTTGGTTTTGTAGCCGGATGGCTTGCAACACTTGGGAATTACCTTCCAAGGCTATCTTGGTTAGATGTGTTACCTGACAAGGATAAGGTGAAGTATGAATCTTTCACTGCAAATGCAGGCGCTCAATTTCATTTCTTAACCAAGGACATCCGTAGGCATGCAAATAGCAAAAATATCATAAAATTGCCACTTTTTATAGCAATTGGATCGAGAGATGCCACTATCGACTCTCTAATAGCTAAGGATTTCTTTTGTACGCAAACCCAAAATTCAAAAAATTATATGATTTGGTATACCGGTGAAGTAAATTTAAAAGAAAAAAATACGATTTGTGAAGGGGGAAAAATAAAAATAAGGACTATTTCCAACAAAACTTTAGGGATATTAAATTATTCACATTTATCTCTACCCATAAGCCCTTTAAATAAATATTATGGCGAAGATGGAGAATATAAAAATTGCCTAGCTTATGCAGACAAGATTAGTGAACTTAAACAGTGTGAACAAGAAATCAATGCTAACTCAAAAGTAAAATATGGAGAAAAAAACGATAAGAATGGTGGTTACCCTATAAGGAGGTTAACCTTCAACCCAGATTTTAACAATATGATGAAAGAAATTTTTATCTTTATACAAAGCTTAAATTAACAAAAACTATGGAATAAAAATTTAACACACCCTTATTTTGTTAAAACGAGTTTAATGCAGATTTTTATATGTTTTGATATCATTAAAGTGTAATCCTAAATACAGATGCCACCAGAAAAGGAATCAATATTATGAACAAAATGTATGCTGCATTAGTTTTAATTTTATGTGTTTTTCTTCTGACAAAGTTATTACCCCAAAACACGAAGAAATTTTTATATAAAAAGCCTACTATTGTTTCAACAAAAGGAGCGAGCACAAATGAAGAGGTTGCAATTCTTGCAGGAGGCTGTTTTTGGTGCATGGAACACCCATTTGAGGATTTGCCTGGTGTTAACCAAGCAATATCAGGATATACCGGAGGTAAAAAGAAAGACCCTACCTACAAGCAAGTGGCATCAGGTCAGACATCACATTTAGAAGCAGTGCAAGTACATTTTGATCCGAAAAAGATTTCCTACTCGGATATTTTGGAGGTGTTTTGGCGAAATATAAATCCCACGGACAATGGTGGCCAATTTGTAGACCGAGGAGCACAATACCGAACAGGCATTTTCTATATAACTGAGGAACAAAAAACAATTGCAGAAAAATCAAAAAANAAACTCATTAAAAGTGGTCGTTTCCAAAAAAAAATAGTAACACCTATCATTAAAGCCACACCCTTTTATAAAGCAGAAGAGTATCACCAGGATTTTTTTAAAAAAAGTTATATACGTTACAAAATTTATCGTGCGGGTTCTGGACGTGATGAATATATAAATAAACTCTGGGGCAAAGAAAGGGATTATAAAATACCGCGAGCAAGCTATTCAGGAATACCGCAAATTATCAGGGTTCTGAATAAAGGTCAGGCAATTAAAAAATTAAGTAAATTACAATACAAAGTAACTCAAGAAAATGGTACTGAACCTCCTTTTATGAATAAATATTGGGACAATAAAAGGGCAGGAGTTTACGTAGATATTGTTTCGGGGGAACCGTTATTTAGCTCCAAGGATAAATTTAAATCTGGTACTGGTTGGCCTTCTTTTACTCGACCCCTGGTTCCAGAGAACATTGTAAGCCGCACTGACACGTCATTCAATATGAGAAGAATAGAGCTTAGGTCGTTGAAAGCAGATTCGCATCTTGGTCACCTTTTCAATGACGGACCCAAACCTACGGGCAAAAGGTATTGCATTAACTCTGCATCATTAAGGTTTATTCCTGTTAATAAACTTGAAGAAGAAGGGTTAGCTGATTTTCTCCCCATGTTCAATCAGGATGAAATCTAGTCAGAATGTGGCATTTGTATTTAATTCGCACCAACAAAGGCCAATTGTATACTGGAGTCACACAGGATGTTCAAAGAAGGTTTAAAGAACACCAAGAGGGAGGGATAAAATCAGCTAAATATCTTCGAGGGAAAAAACCTTTTAAACTGGTGTTTCAAATAAAGATCGGCGATCATTCAAAGGCTTTAAAAACAGAAGCAGTAATAAAAAAATGGCCGAAAGCAAAAAAAGAATCCCTGATAAAAAAAGAAATCNCCCTTCCTTAACTAATATTATTCATTAAAGATAATATTTAATCGGCATTCCACTCCGTAAGAAAATAATAAATAACCGTAACCACAATTACTCCACCAAGTCCAACAGACAGCACCGTACCCAAATCCATTTCATATCTCCAATTAAAAAAACTAGGAAGAGTTTACCTTGTTTCCATAAAAATACCAATAGAGACAAAAAACAAATTATTATTATCCAAGCTTTAAAATAGACATCAAATTATCCATTTGATGGTGTAATTAAGACGTTTGTGGGTTTTTATCGACTTTTGAGGGGACCAAGAAATTTTAAACCAGAGTAAGTTCGCTAAATTTTAGAAACAATCAAGCTCTAAGACGATTCACATAACGGATGGTTTCAGAAGAATATTTTCCAGTCACTTCATGTAAAACTTCTGCGACTTGGTCCCAATTCTTAATTGTTTTATCACTTACCTTTTCTATCGCACGACCGATATTTCCCATCCCAGCATTATAGGCTCCTGCAGCAAAATTCCATGCTTCCTTAGTGGGTATACCTTCTCCAAGGTATTTTTCAAAAAGCTTTCTCAGGTATCTTGCCGAAGCATCCAGATTAGACTCAGGGTGCAAAATCGAACCCGAAGAATGATCTGCTTTTAAACTAAGGCCTAGTTCTTGAGCCGTTGCAGGCATCAGTTGACCGAGACCCATAGCTCCTCTAGGACTTTTAGCATTAGGATTAAATGCAGACTCGGTTTGTATTAATTTTTGAAACAAAGTCTCGGGTACGTTATTTTTTTGGGCAACTTGGTTAGCAATTTTATGTAATGAATCTTTATTGAAAATATTTGAACTTTCTTTTGTAGGCTTTTCAATTTGATAACTTTTTAAAACTTTTTCGGTGTGGATAGACGACCTTAGCATCGAGCTTTTTTGAATATCCCTGAATTTTAAAAAAACCTCTGTAAGTTCTCCTGGATTGGTACCCGTTAAGGAATCAGACTTCTTGGGGTTCCAAGCCTCTATCATATTAATTTGATGCTTTACCAAAATTGAATAAAAATTATTTTGGGAAACATTGTTCTTGGAAAACGTACCATTGGAACCGATTAACGTCTTCATATGTTCTATGATATTTAAATCAAGCATTTTCTTTGTTATGGCAAATTTTTGACATTTCTATCCTTATTAAAAAAAAGCAAACTGCGTGCCAAGGCAGTATGAAAATCATACAAATGTAAAAAATTGGAAAATATAGGGTAGGAGCTATAAGAGACATAGCTTAAAGCCTAAGGAGGTCTATCAATAGCCCCCAAAGACTCTAGCAAGTTTATTGAACTTATTTCCTCATATGATCATTCGGACCGCCATGATCATTCGAACCACTCATATGCTGGTCATTCGGACCACCATGATCGTTCGGACCACGATGATCATTCTTATGTTTGTAACACTCAGCTTGAGCAGGTCCAGGAGGCATATTCATGCATGGATCACCATGATCATTCGGACCACCATGATCGTTCGGACCACCAGGAGCACATAGTGGGTTCCTGCTACCCGGGGGACAATCCAGCGGAGGATGATTTCCAGAGCCACGATGATCATCCTTGTGTCTGTAACACTCGGCTTGAGCAGGTCCAGGAGGCTAGTATTAATTATTTTATATCATACCTGCTGATCGAGCTTGCTGGTCAGCCATATAAGAACTACGCACAAGCGGCCCCGCCTCTACATGCACTAAGCCCAAAGATTCCCCTATTTGTTTATACCTTAAAAACTGATCCGGGTGAATGAATTCTATAACTTCAGCATGTCGGGGTGAAGGACGTAGATATTGACCTAAAGAAAGTATTTGGCAACCCGAATCAACCAAATCTTTCATTGAATTAATAACTTCATTTTCTCTTTCCCCAAGCCCTAACATAAGACTGCTCTTAACAATCAAATCTTTTTTTAAAGAAGCTGTTTTAAGAGTATTTAAAGACCAAGTATAACGGCATTGAGGGCGTATATGGTATTGCAGTGATTCCACCGTTTCCAAATTATGCGCAAGAACATCCGGGCCAGCATCACATATTTTGTTAATCAAATCTATATCACCCTGAAAGTCGGGAATTAAAGTTTCAATTTTCATATCCGGACACAGTGAACGCACCATTTTAATGGTCTTTGCCCAATGCCCTGATCCTCCATCGGGCAAATCATCCCTGTCAACGGATGTAATAACTGCATAACGAAGATTTAATTTTGAGAGGGTTTCTGCAATCAACGCAGGTTCATCTGGATTGACTGGAAGCAAATTGCCTGTCGCAACATCACAAAATTTGCAAGCTCGACTACATGAATTCCCAAGAATCATAAATGTAAGTGTTCCCGCATCCCAACATTCACCAATATTTGGGCAGGACGCAGACTCACAAACCGTGTTCAAATTATATTTTTGAACCAACGACTTCAGTTTAAAGAATTTTTTATTCTTTGGAAGGGGTGCCTTCAACCAACCTGGCAAACGCTTGTAGTTAGATTTTGAAGTTATTTCAGACATAAGAACTAGATAAAAGTAAACGGGTCTAAATTGTAGTATAATTAAATAAGTGGTAAAAAGGAATGCTCATACTTTCCGCCTAAAACTTACCAAATTAGTTTTATCGCAAAAGGCTTTTCTTCCCATAATGTTTTTTAAAACCATAGATAAATATATATTTAAAGAACTATTCAAGCTGTTTATGATATGTACTGGTGCATTTACTACCGTACTATATCTTGATAAGTTTTTGTTCATGGCTGAGATGATTGTCAATCGAGGCGTATCTTTGCATGAGTTAGTTATGATGATGGCCTATATTTCCCCTGCTTTCCTTGCTTTAACAATTCCCATGGGAGTGTTATTAGCCTCAGTGGTTACCTTCAATCAGTTTTCTGCAAATAATGAATGGGTAGCAATGAAGGCAAGCACCTGGAGTTATTTAAAGCTTATGAAACCCGTAGCCTGTTTTGCATTGATGGCTTATTTTTTAGCTAACATCGTAATGTTCTATGCAATACCCTG
>PBKP01000036.1 GCA_002721515.1 Nitrospina sp. | reverse complement strand
CACCTCTTTCTTCATTTCTTGCTGGGACACAAATTGACACCCTAGGCGGGTTGGAAATCGTTTCGATTACAGGCTGTAATCGGACAAGATATATAATGTTAACAGTCAGATAAATAATGACCGCAACAATCAACACTAGCTGAAGAACTGTTAAAACTTGTATCAAGGCTCAGTCCAATTTCATTTTAAATAAAATGGTAAAAAAGAAGATGAAAAAATAGAAATTTGATATGCTTGTCATAGATAACTTAATTAAATTTTTCGCTACTATTATTTAAATTTTTTCAGAATCTTACTAAGCATGTTCAAAATTAAATCATCAGTTTTATTGACCGTAATTTTTTTAACTTTAACATTTTGTGCTGTCATTTCTCAAAATACTGAAGCCTTATGCATAAAAAATGATAGAGCTAATTTAAGAAAGGGTCCTGGAACCAAACACAAAAAATTGTGGGAAGTTTTCAAATACATGCCATTTAAACAACTAGGCGCTAAAGATTCTTGGAAAAGAATACAAGATGTAGACGGCGATATTTACTGGGTTTACGAGCCGCTCANCACACAAGATTATAAATGCGCCGTGGTTAAAAATGACAAGACCAACCTACGAACAGGTCCAGGAACTAGTTTTCCTAAAGTTCCTTGGGCTCCTGTAGATAAATTTTTCTCAATGAAAGTCTTAAAAGTTAAAAATAATTGGGTGCAAATAGAAGATAGTGCGGGGGATAAAGCTTGGATTTATAAACCTCTAGTTTGGATCCAATAAAAATCAATATAAACCCTAAACAAAGTAAATCCATTCACATTTCCCAGTATTCCTAAAAACTTCCNTTATAATTAGATAAGAAAATATAAAATATTCTTTCATTTCAACTTAATCTTGGATAATAATTAAAACATCAATAAATATTTTCAGGATTCACCTCATAGATAAACCTCATTAATAAGTATTATTAGGAGAGTCTAATGGATACAGGAACCATTCCCGAACCAATATCACCAGTTAAAAATTTTCTTTCAAAACCACAAAAATTGCTAATAAATGGTAAACGTATCGATGCATTTAGTGGGGAAACCTTTGAAGTTTGTGACCCCTCTACAAATGAAGTTTTGACTCGGGTTCCAAAAGGGGAGAAAAAAGATATAAATCTAGCTGTTAAAGCCGCACGTAATGCTTTTGAAAGCGGTCCTTGGAGGAAAATTACTGTATCGGAAAGAGGCAAACTTATCTGGAAACTTGCTGATCTGATAGAAGCCCGAACCGAAGANTTTGCTCAACTTGAAACATTAGATAATGGNAAACCTCTTACAATTGCTCGCGCTGCAGATGTCCCTCTCGTAATTGACCANTTTCGCTATTACGCTGGATTGGCAAATAAAATTCATGGTGAGACTATTGATATCAGCGTTCCATATGCTCCTGGGTCTGAATTTTTAGATTTTACCTTACGCGAACCAATGGGGGTTGTAGGGCAAATCATTCCCTGGAACTTTCCTTTATTGATGGCTGCATGGAAATTAGGGGTGGCGTTGGCCGCAGGCAATTGCGTTGTATTAAAACCAGCAGAACAAACACCTCTTTCAGCTCTGCACCTAGCTGATCTATTTGCCGAAGCTGGTTTTCCCGATGGAGTGGTTAATATTGTAAGTGGATTCGGGGATGCCGGAGCAGCCCTGGCCGAACACAACGATGTAGATAAAGTNGCTTTNACAGGAAGTACAGAAGTCGGNCACGAAATCGTTAAAGCCTCAGCTGGNAACTTAAAGAGGGTNTCACTTGAGTTGGGAGGAAAGTCTCCNAGCATAGTTTTTCCTGATGCTGATCTTGATATCGCAGCCCAAGGAGTTGCAGGTGCAATTTTCTTTAATCAGGGTCAATGTTGTTGCGCGGGCTCACGTCTCTTGTTGCACAAGGACATCTATTCTGATGTGATAGAACGTGTTGCTGATCAGGCTAAAAATATTAAGGTAGGGCCAGGAATGTGCGCTGATACCAATATGGGCCCTTTGGTTTCACGTGAACAACAGGAAAAGGTTTTGAACTACATCCGTTCTGGTGAAATCTCTGGTGCCAGCACAATAACCGGTGGTAAAGCTATTGAAGGAAACCTGAAAAAAGGCTGCTACGTGGAACCAACTGTGTTTGAAAATGTGAATCAGGAAATGAAAATTGTAAAAGAAGAAATTTTTGGCCCTGTGGTGGTTGCCGCCCCTTTTGAAGACATTGATAGTGTCATCGCAAAAGGCAATGATACCGAGTATGGNCTTGCAGCAAGTGTTTGGACAAAAGATATTAATAAGGCTCACAAAGTCGCGAAAGGATTAAAAGCGGGAACAGTATGGGTAAATTGTCACAATATTTTTGATGCGGCTGCTCCTTTCGGTGGTTATAAAAGAAGTGGTTTCGGCAGAGAAATGGGAATTCATGCGCTTGAAAACTACACTCAAATAAAAAACGTCATAGTCCAACTTAATAACTGACCAAAATAATGCAGCTTTTTAAATCAAAGACTCCCTCCATTAGGTTTTAATGGAAGTCGAATGTTGAACCGAGTTCCAATACCCAATTTGCTTTCGACTTCAATATTNCCTTTATGAGCTTCGGCAATTTGCTTACAGATACTTAATCCCAGTCCACTACCACCTTCATCTCTAGAGCGTGCCTTATCAACTCTATAAAATCTGTTGAATATAAAACCTAATTCCTCTTCAGGAATTCCTATTCCTGTATCTTGAATGGTTAATAAAGCAAATTTTCCGTCATTTCTAAGTGATATTTTTAACTCTCCACCAAGTTGCGTATATTTAATTCCGTTATGCAAAATATTCCATATCATTTGCCGCAATCTAACCTCATCACCTTNAATGCATACAACTTCCAGGTAGGTAATAATAATTTTAATATTTTTTTCTTCAGCTAAAACTTCCGCATGCTTACAAACTTCTTCAACAAATGGTTTTAAATCAAACTGCTTGCAATTGAGTTGGACTTGATTCTCATCTGATTTAGAAAGCATAAATAAGTCTTCAAGCACTTTTGACATATAATTTATTTCTTCCAAGTTACTGGAAATGACCTCCTGATACTCTTCTGGTTTTCTTATTTTGCCTAATATCAGCTCATTTTGTCCTTTCAAAACAGTCAAAGGTGTACGAAGNTCATGAGAAGCGTCACTGCTAAANTGGCGTATTTGTTTAAATGAATTTTCAAGACGATTCATCATCTCATTAAACGTTAGAGCTAATTGNCCNAATTCATCTTTTATCTTCAAAACCGGAATTCTCTTGTTTAACTTTTGTCCTTGGCCGATTTCCCTTGCTGTAGTAATAATTCTAGAAATAGGTTTCAAAGCTCTTCTCGCCATAAATCTGGCAAATAAAGCTGCGAAAATCAGGACAGAAGGAACGGCTGTAAATAAAAATATTTTTAAATTTTTCAAGGTTTCCTGTACTGCTTCTAATGATGTCCCAACTTGAACGAGGTTTACTAACTTTCTGTTCTGTATAACAGGCATNGTGATAACNCGTATTGGGTGTTTACCTCCTACCANAAAAGTTTCATAACTATTTTTNCCATTTATTGCATCATTGTATGCCTTTTGTGACAAGGGAAACTGTGATGCTGTTATATTGCTCGAACGTGAACCAACATTTCCTGACCCATCATAGATTTGGTAAAATTTATTAAGGTTGCCCTGTCTCATAAACTGATCAAAAAACTGATTTAAGCCAGGCAAAGGTGAATCGTCCATAGTTGCTGAGGTTGCAACTACTGTTGCTGATACAGTAAGAGAATTATCCACGCTTTCATAAAGACGCTTAGACAGAAAATAATTNAGGAGTATACTGAATAAAATCAAGATTATTGCAAGTAAGGCCACATACCATGCAGTCAATCGCGAACGTATGGATTTAAAGCTTATGCGAGAGCTAATAGACTTAAAAGTCATAATTAAACTTTCATCACATATCCAACNCCCCGCAGGGTATGCAATAGTTTGGTAGAAAAATTTTTATCAATTTTTTTTCGCAAATGATTGACATAAACATCAATTACATTTGTAAAGGTATCAAAATTATAATCCCAAACATGTTCAGCAATCATTGTCCGTGTTAGCACTTTTTCTTGGTTTCGCATAAAATATTCAAGCAAACTGTACTCTTTTCCTGTTAACTCGATCTCTTCACTTCCTCGGCTTACTTTATGGCTAACTAAATTAAGTTTAAGGTCAGCAATTTCTAAAGTAGTTTTCGTTTCCGCCTTTCCCCTTCTTAAAAGAACACGAATTCTCGCTAAAAGCTCNGAAAACGCAAAAGGCTTTGTNAGATAATCATCAGCACCCTGATTTAATCCTTCAACCTTATCATCAACAGAATCTTTTGCGGTAAGCAAAAGAATAGGAGTTTCAATTTTCTTAGAGCGAAGTATGGATAGTATTTCTAAACCACTAACTTTCGGGAGCATTAAGTCTAGAATGATAAGATCGTATTGGTTTTGTTCTCCAAA
Source organism: Nitrospina sp. (assembly GCA_002721515.1). GTDB lineage: Bacteria > Nitrospinota > Nitrospinia > Nitrospinales > VA-1 > UBA8687. The sequence goes on along the minus strand of PBKP01000036.1, from coordinate 16,778 downwards.
ATGCAAGCCTTCTTCTCCATCTGTGGCTATATCGACTGCATAGGTTTCTTCTTCCAATCCNTTTTTAATGAATGCGGCAACTTTTTTTTCATCTTCAACAATTAAAATACGCATTTAATCTTCCCATTTTTTTTGAACTTTATGTAACTCGATTTCTTCTTTAAGCATNTTAATATGCTTTTCACAGTCTTTCTGGATAGCCGCATACATTGCACGGCAACTTTCATCATTAGCCTCAATCATAGCTTGTTTGCATNCCNTCACAGCTTCTTGAGCTGCTTCCATNGCCAGCAAAATATTATCGTTGAATTTTTTATTCATTTTTTATTTTAAATANATAACAAATANCCATTTTATCATTAACTGTTTTACAAAGGNNCTCTATTTNAAAGCTACAAATGTATTTTTCATTCAATTTTTTCTTCAAATTCGCGACCAAACAAATATTTCACTAGTATTACACCTAATGCAGCACCCACTAGTGGTAAAGCATTAATCAACTGAAGAATATAATCCCCAAAAAATCCAAGGGTTTTGATAAGGTATCCTGCAAATTTTATCCCTGNTTTATCCAACATATAAAAAATAAGATTAATGACGACNCCACAAANAAAACCAATAAAGCCCCCAAATCCATAATAAACATATTTCATACTTGGCNAAACTCCGAAGATATATCCATATTTAACAACTCAACTATTAAGGNCCAGGACAAAACAGAANAGTTTTGCANACCTATAAAAGTTATTATACATTTTGNCCTATNAATTTTAAAATTTGAAAAATGAGATTAAAAAATAAAACAGCAATAATAACTGGTGGCGGATCAGGAATTGGTTTGGCTACAGCACATGCTTTTCACAAGGAAGGAGCCAAAGTTGTCTTATTTGGTCGCCGCAAAGAATTACTCGACAAAGCGTCCAAAGAAATAGGCAACTATGTACTATCTATTCAGGGTGATATGACAAAAAATGAAGATCTTGATCATCTTATCAATGAAACCCTAAATAATTTTAATGGAATTGATATTCTTGTAAACAACGCTGGATTATTTGAAGGAGCACCATTACATGAAATTTCCGATTCCCAATGGGATACAATAATGGATATTAATATTCGCTCCGTTTTTCAACTTACAAAGCGTGTTTTACCTACAATGATGACCAAAAAAAATGGGAGCATAATTCATATCAGCTCAATTTTAGGTCTTATTGCTGTACCGCAAGTGGCAGCCTATAATGTTTCAAAAGGAGCCTTAAACCAGTTTAGCCGTTCCATTGCCGTTGAATATGGATCACATGGCATCCGATCTAATTCTATTTGCCCAGGACTTATTGAGACCGATATGACTGCCGATTTAATGGAGGACAAGGCTTTGATGCAGGAGTGGAGCAAGGAATACCCTATAGGTCGATTTGGCAAACCCAACGATATTGCAAACGCATGCCTTTATTTAGCTAGCGATGAATCTTCTTTTGTAACAGGGGCCTTAATTCCTGTTGATGGAGGATTTACAGCCCATTAAAGTGAAAGCTTGACGCATACCCTTATGGGCTATTAAAATCAAAATCTTATCAAAAAAAAATTTTAAACAAAGAAACCTTTGAATGAAATATGAAATTGTTATTGGGCTTGAAGTTCATGTCCAAATAAAGACAAAGACAAAAATTTTCTGTTCATGCTCTACAAAGTTTGGGCAACCCGCCAATGCCAATACCTGTCCTATTTGTTTAGGCATGCCCGGTACGCTTCCTGTTTTGAACAAACAATTTTTAGAAGGCGCTATGAAAACCTGTCTAGCCACTCATTGTTCAATTGCACCTATGAACCGTTTTGCCAGAAAAAATTATTTTTACCCTGATCTACCAAAAGGCTACCAGATTTCACAGTTTGAGGAACCCTTAGGTTTAAAAGGATATATTAACATTTGTACTAATGGCACTAAAAAAAAAATAGGAATCACTCGTATTCATATGGAAGAAGATGCAGGTAAGTTAATCCACGGTGAAAACTTAGGTAGCCCGGGAAAAAGCTATGTGGATTTTAACCGGACCGGCATTCCTCTCTGCGAAATAGTCAGCGAACCAGATTTAAGATCATCAGAAGAGGCGCGCGCATACTTAGGTGAATTAAAGTCGATTTTGGAATACACAGAAGTCAGTGATTGTAATATGGAAGAAGGAAGTCTACGCTGCGATGCAAATATTTCATTACGCCCTGAAGGCCAAAAGGAATTTGGAACACGAACCGAACTGAAAAATCTCAACTCCTTCAAATTTGTTCAAAAAGCAATAGATTATGAAGTAGATCGGCAATCACGCGTCTTAGAACAAGGCGACAAAGTCCTGCAGGAAACTAGATTATATGATTCGGTTCGAGGTGAAACTTTCTCAATGAGAACTAAAGAAGAAGCTCACGACTACCGCTACTTTCCAGATCCTGATCTAGTACCAGTTGTTATTGATAAAACTTGGATATCAAAAATTCAAAAATCGATTCCAGAGTTACCTGAACAAAAGCGCGAACGATTTATAAAAGAGTATGCCCTCCCAGAATACGATACGGGGGTCCTAATCTCTTCCCAATCTCTTGCGAATTATTTTGAAAGATGCGCATCTCAATTCTCAAAGCCAAAAATCATNAGCAACTGGGTCATGGGGGATTTATTGCGAGAATTAAATAAAAACAATCAACAATTAGGCGAGTGTCCAGTTTCCCCCGATGACCTAGTAAAGTTGCTCAAACTTATAGATGGCGGTTTAATCAGCGGCAGTACCGCTAAAATAGTATTTGAAGAAATGTTTCGCACTAAAAAAGACCCCTCACTCATTGTTGAAGAAAAAGGGCTTAAACAAATTACTGATGACAAAGCCATTGAGCAAATGGTCGAAGGAGTTTTACAAAATAATCTTAATCAGGTCGAGGAATATAAAAACGGAAAGGAAAAAGTGTTAGGCTTTCTAGTTGGTCAAGTAATGAAAGAAAGCAAAGGCAAAGCGAACCCTGGAACTATAAATAAACTCCTCAAAGAAAAAATTGTAAAAATATAATAAAAGAAAGTTTTAAAGTGAAAACTAAGTGGGTTTTGATCATTTCAGTTGCTCTTTTTCTTGTTTTTTCCGCAAATAACTTGCAAGTTTATGCAGAACCAAAACCTTCGAACAAAATACGTTTTATTGACAATCAAGATGGAACAATTTCGGATTCAAAAACCGGCCTGATGTGGATAAAGGATGATTCATTTTTACATTTCGGTCATTGGATCAATTGGGCCGAAGCCAAGACCTACATAAAAAATTTAAATAAAACTGGTTTTGCAAATTATTTTGATTGGAAACTACCAACAACTAATGAATTAAAAACTCTTTATGAATCAGGAAAAGTAAATAGTTCTCAAGTGGGGAGAGAAATGAAAATCCATATTGACCCTGTATTCGGTAAAAACGGTAGCGGATCATTATGGTCCGCAAATGAAAATGGACGCTACAATGCTTTTGGGGTTGTTTTCAATACTGGGAATATTTTTAGTGCGAACAAATACTCACGCTCCAGAAAAGCAACAAGAGGGGTAAGGTTAATTTTAAGAAATCAATAATTTATTTAGGCCAATATATGCCATCCTATTTTCTTTTTTTCACAATTATCTCATTGAATCTTTTTTTAACTCATCCTGTAAGTGCTACCTATCCAACTCCCGATATAGCTCATTGGAAACTTTCTGTGTCTGACGAAAAAAAGGATGCAGATTATAAAGAAGTGCAAAACCTCGTCGAACAAAAAAAATATGATGCCGCCCTAACTATTTTAGATAAAAAAAGTAGGACCTTGCCAAACGAGCCAACCCCGCTTATTTTAAAGGCAATGGTACTTCATGAAAGAGGGATGGCAAAAGAATCACTGGAGCTTTTATTGATCGGCTTTAAAATGGAACGCCAGCATCCAGCCTTACATTTTGCCTTTTGTCAAATTTACAGAAAACTTGGAAACGCAAAAACCTCTAACCGTGCTTGTATTATTGCCACCGAACAACACTTTAAAAATGCGTTAGCCCACTATGAGTATGCCCAAACGGCAAAAGCCATGGGAAATACCGATGTTGCTTTAAAGGAATTGACTAAGGCAGAAAATCTAGATTCAAAAAATTCAACTTATCCTTATGAAAAAGGAATGATTTTTATTTATCTAAACAACAACACCGATGCAGAAAAAGAATTCAAAAAGGCCCTTTCTCTAAACGGAAAAAACATTGACGCTGCCTATCAACTTGCATATCTATACGCCACACAAAACAAAAAAGAACTTTCTAACTCCTATACAAAGAAAATTTTAGAAATGCGACTAAACCATCCCAAAGTCGATTCCGCCAAGTTACTGAGAGATTTAGTAAATAAAAATGCAACACAAAAGCTCCCAGCAAAAATAGAAAAATCAAAATATCATTTCGGCCTGTCTAAATCGTATTACCAAAATAAAGAATATGGATTATCTCTTATAGAACTAGAAACATCGGCAAAACTAAATCCTGGTGACAAGAAGGTGCAAGAGGTTCTTTTAGGCATGTATAGTTTGTTTTTGAGACTCGACAAAGCTGAAACAGCAGTAACTCGCTTAATTGAATCTTCAAAAGAGAATAATCCTTTATTGAGCCGAGGATATCAGGAGTTGGGGGATATTTCTATCCTTCGTGGGAAACTGGAAACCGCGAAGAAAAACTTTGAAAAAGCCAAGCAATTTGGTGACCCGCATGGCATCGCAAAAACAACTTTGAATGAGTTACCCGAAATAAATATGGCTATTAAACAAATACCTTTAAATCCAAACGAACTATTTATTGATCCTATAAAGGCCTTAAATCGAAAGGGTGAAATATTCGCCCATTTCGGGATGTACCAACGCGCATTGGGAATTTATTCGCTAATTTTACGAATGGAGTCTAACAATCTTAAAGCACTTTTAAATATGGCAACCGTTAATTATAAAATTGAAAAATATAATCGAGCTATATCGATTCTAGAAAGGCTGCTTGTCGTCAACCCAGATCACAAAAATATTCTCGCCCACCGCTTACTTCTTGCCAGATCATATGTAATGAAAGGGGATCTTGGAGAAGGAATGAAAAATGTAGAAATGATTATCAAACTAAACCCAAAATCTAAAAAGATTATTGCCGCAGATCCAGCATTCAAAAAACTACAAGGTTTAGAGGGCTTTCAAACTCTAATTAATTGAAAAAGCTTTATCTTTTAGTGCTCTAGTTACCCAGCATACTATATTAAGGAAAAACTCAATTTGACTTTAAATATTCTGTCCTGTCTAATCAATCGATTTCTAATTTTTAAAACCCTATAAAGGGAAAACCTATATGTGCAACTTTAATTTTAAAAAACAAGGCCTAATTTTCTTAGCAGTTTTTATAATTATTTTGATTAATGGGGAAAACGGTTTCACAGCTGATATTTGCAGAGATGGTTTAAAGGAATTAAATGGTAGTCAGGGAATAATCCAGGATAAAGGAGGGCTATGGGGTTATTTGGAGAAGTCACCATCACTTCAGTCCCAATCACTTATCGGCCTCCAAATTGACGGAAAACTACAGAGGCTCATCTCTATATTCGAAAATTTATGTAGTGAAGGCAAAACACCGACTCCCAAACTTCATGGTCTAATTTTAGGTTTATTGGGAGACACCAGAATGATATTTAATAGAGATGGAGATCGAAGAAAAAAAGAACCGTTTATAAAAACTTTAAAAGAACTCAATAAAAAGATTGATAATCTACTAGCAAAATTACCCCAATAATTTTAAATGGCTAATAAAGAAATAAAAGAAGGAAATAAGGCTCCGGATTTTTCAGCCCTAGATCAAGACGGAAAAAAGGTAAAACTAAGTTCATTTAAAGGGAAAAAAAATGTTGTCCTATATTTTTACCCCAAAGATATGACTCCAGGTTGCACAACGCAGGCATGCGACTTTAGAGATCAACAAAAGAAATTCAAAAATACCACCATTTTAGGNGTCAGTATAGACTCACAGGAAAGACACCAAAAGTTCATTGAAAAGTATGACCTACCTTTTACTCTCCTAGCAGACACNGATAAAAAGGTAGTTCAAAAATATGGCGTGTGGCAGGAAAAGAAACTCTATGGAAAGACTTTTATGGGTGTTGTCCGTACCACTTTTTTAATCGACAAAAATGGCACAGTCAGAAAAATCTTTCCAAAGGTAAAGGTTAAAACTCATATAGAAGACGTTCTCAAAGCACTTAAGGAACTCTAACTGTCTGCCATCAATTTTTCAATAGCACCTACACTTTTGGGAATAATATTAGACAAGTTTAAACAACCTTTCTTAGTCATCACCAAATTGTCCTCAATACGAATCCCGATAGTTTCATCATACATTTTTCCATCTAACCGAATTTTAAATTCTCCGTATAACCCAGGCTCATTGCTAATCATCCAACCATCTTTCATAGGCTTTGATGCATAATTTCGAAAAGGATCACCATCGTGTTCCTGTTCTCCCATTAAATGGCTCACACCATGTGGTCTTTCTTTATATCTCAATTTATACTTCCCTCCCAAGGCTGAAAACTTTTTTGCAAGCCCATCATTTATCGAATTCCAACACAGATCATTAAGTTCCTCAATCGTTACTCCTGACCGAGCTTTTTTTTCAACTTGCCTTTGTCCCTTGAGAACAATTTCATAAAGAATCTTCTGCATTGGATTAAATACTCCAGAAACAGGAAAAGTTCTCGTAATATCCGCATGCATAGTCATCCAACGGACCCCAAAATCTATTAACATCATTTCATTTTTGCATATGGGGTCGTCATTTTTCATATAATGAAGAATCGTTGCATTTGCACCCGAAGCTACAATAGAGGGGTAGCTTAGACCATAAGGGGAATTCATTAGCATTTTACCTTCTAAAAATCCCTGTACCTGACACTCATTTTTGAATTTGTGAAAATTTTTCAACATGGCCTTAAAACCTTCTCCAGTAATTTCTTGAGCTTTTTTTGCATTTTTAAGGTCATATTGATCCAAAGGAAGTCTAAGCTCAAGATGATTCGACATAATATTTTTCAAAGCATCTTTTGGAGCTTTCCAATCGCGCAACCAACCCGCCAACTTCTTTTTAAAATCGTAATTATGGTCAGTAGTAATACTGACCTTTTTTCCTCTTTTAATTCCTTCATACCAAAAGGTACCAAGAGATTTATTTTTGTTCTTAGAAAACCTATCCTTAAGAACATCCTTAAACTCACCGATATCGCGCACATCATTGATGCCTGTAATCAATTGAACCTCTTTCAAACTAGCCTTATCCCCAACACCAAATCGCACTCCCTCCCAAAACTCCATGATTCGGTCTTTGCGACCTACAAAAAGAATTTCCTTGGATATCTTTGATTCAGGATCTAACAACAAAATAACATTACTCTGATTAATTCCTGTCAAATACATTATAGTTGGTTCTTGATAAGTAGGACTGTGAGCATAAGACCAAACTGTTTTACCACCAGGCCCATAGGGGACACCCGTAATCGCCATAAGAGATTTTTCTTTTTTCATCAACTTATTTCTTCTCTCACGGTATCTCCGCTTTGAAAAAGAACCTGCCCCTCCATCACGGAATATTCCAGAGTAGGTTTTCTTTATAATTTTCATATAATTATTAACCAGAAATAAATTTTTGTTTTTATATTGAATCTTAAATTTAGCTTCAAATATACTATATTAGAAATTTCAAGTTTAAGTCATTTAAATGTAAACCCATTGAAATATTTAAAATGTGTGGAAGATATACTCTTACCAAATCAATCAAAACAATCGAGTCTCATTTTAAGCCTGTTCTCATGAATCTAAAATATTCTCCCAGCTTTAATATTGCACCGAGTCANACNTCAGNAGTNATTACTCAGCNAAATAAAATGATAGGAATGAAATGGGGGTTTATCCCCNCTTGGGCTAGGGANCCCAAAGTCGGNCAAAAACTAATAAATGCCCGAGCAGAGACCCTAACTGAAAAACCAAGTTTCCGAGATTCCTTTAAAAACCAACGCTGTTTAGTCCCAGCCGATGGGTTTATCGAATGGAAAGAAAAGCGACCATATTATATTAGGTTTAAAAATAGCAGACTTTTTGCATTAGCAGGAATATGGTCAACATGGGATTCAGGTGGTGAACCTCTCAACACCTTTACCATAATTACCACAAAAGCCAATGAAACTTTATCTACCTTACATTCTCGGATGCCTGTTATTGTTCATCCAAAAAATTATAAAAAATGGTTTTTGGATGACAGTAATTCTTTGACCTCACTTTTTACTACAAACCCTGAAACCGATCTGGAATTTTTTGAAATTTCTACTGCAATTAATTCGCCAAAAAATAACGAGGTTAGCCTTTTAAAACCTTCCGGACAAAAATCATTCACTTTTTAACGAAAATTCCCAGTATTTCTTTATTTTTTCTTTGTTTAGCAGAGTTTTTTACTTTTGATAAGTTACGAATTTCAAATAATGGTGAAAAATGTCTGATAATTTCTTTCTGAGTGGTATCAAAAGGCGGACCTCCCTCCTGTCCTGTATTATAAAAGAGACCTGCGAAAACCCCACCCTTTCTCAAAATTCTAGAAGCTGTTGTGACATACAAATTCCTTTGGTTCGGTGATATAGCACAAAAAAATGTCTGCTCGATCAANAAATCATATGTTTCATCATAACTGGANTTCAAATCAAAAAAATCAACGTGCAAGATTTCACAATCAAGTTTTCGCTGCTCGATAGCTTGCCTTAAATATTCCACAGCACCTAGAGAATAGTCCAATGCAGTTACATTAAATCCATTCTCAGCGAAATAAATTACCTCATGACCCCGACCACAACCCGGCACCAAGGTTTTACCAGGAAGAATAACATTGGACTCCAATAATTTTACAAAAGGCGGTGCTACTTGGCCTAAGTCCCAACCAAGATCATTTTCATCATAATGCTTCTGCCAGTCGTCTCGAGAATAGCCTTTTTCTCCCATGATTATTTGTTGAAAAATTTTAAAAGATTATCAATGGCAGCCTGCCCCATTGCTTCCACGGCCTCTATACTATTCCCACCAATATGAGGAGTTACCATAAGATTTGGCAAACGCAAAAAATCAAAATCTTCGGGAGGCTCTGGGTAAAAAACATCTAGTGCAGCAGCAGAAATTTCTCCTAACAACAAAGCATTATGGAGGGCAGAATGATTAACCACATGACCGCGACTGGTATTAATCAAAAAAGAAGTTGGCTTCATAACTTTCAACACCCTCTCGCTAATCATTTCTCGAGTCAAAGTTGTAAGAGGAACATGCAAACTTACTATATCAGATTCATTTATTAATACTTCAAACGACGATTCTGTTGCATTTTGTTCAAGGCAAAATTCATTTTTATCTTCAATATCGTTAACTAAAATATTACATTCAAAAGGTTGTAATAATTTAATCACCTCTTTACCCACATTGCCGCAGCCAATAATTCCGATTGTCTTCCCAACTAAATTCTGTCCTCCGTCACGAATCCATTGGCCCTTTTTCATTCTTTCAGCCGAAAGAAAAATATTATGACAAAGNCCAATCATAAAACTTAAGGTCANTTCAGCTACCGAACGNTTATTAGTCCCCTCTGCCACCGCCAATGCAACACCTTTTTGATTAATCGCATCAAGATCTAAATTGTCNAATCCTACACCATATTTGGAGATCATCTTTAACTTCGGCAGGGCATCCAAAGTGGCACGGGTGATCTTGTCCCTTCCTATTATCGCAGCATCAGCACCTTGGAGAAAATTGATCAATTCGATTCCTGACATATAATCCAAGCTTTCAGTAAAAACCGTGTTCGGGAAAAGACTGGTAAGTCTAGACTTTAGGGTTTTTGATTTACAAAAGGAAGGAGGAGTTACAACCACTTTCATGGGGCTATCCTAATAATTGAGTCACAATAGAGGCTCCAGCTGCATAGGTACCAATCATAGAGCCAAAACTAGAGAAAAAGAAAATCAATAAAAGTCTGGCCACCCTATTTTTCCACCACATTGAATATTGGGTAATATCTTCTCTAAGAGTTTCAAAATCACTAACCTTGGGTTTNCGAATATATGACTCCACTAAGCCCACTACCATTCCAGCTCCAATAGTAGGGTTCAAAGAGGTAAGCGGCGCTGCAAAAAATGNGACCAGTATAGAAATAGGGTGCCCCAACGCCAAAGCTGNACCCAAAGCACATAATCCCCCATTGAGAAANACCCAAGTAGCAATTAATTGACTTCCCAACTCTGGAGATTTGNTAAATCCAACCCAAAACATACTGAGAATAAAAATACAAATNCCCCAGCCAATAAAAAGCCCTNATTTACTAGGAGGNGGCTTCCTATCTAAANCTTCCAATTGNGCAGCATCTGGNGGGGAATCAAATTTAGGCATCATTCCCAACAGGTGCCCAGCTCCTACTAAGGCTAAGATTTTTCTTGGGGAATTTGGAGATGCGGAAATTTGCTCTAACCGACCAACCATGTATGCATCTCGTTCATCAATCAACACTCGTTTAATTTCAGGCAACTCTTCGCCAAATTCACTGACAACACTATGAAGCATATCACCTTGCTTCAAGTCCTCAATTTGCTCTTCACTAATTTCTTCTCCGACAAAAATACCAGTGATCATTCCCCCAACTATTTTTAACTTTTGCCAAAAAGAAACTTCAGTAATCAATCTGTGCAAGGTAGTGGAAATATTTCGGTCAATGACCTCTAAACGAAGGCCTTTATTGTTAGTAAGTTCAACTGCACGGATCATTTCTTTACCTGCTTCGACTCCAATTCGTTGCGCCAATCGTTTCTGATAAGCTGTAAGCGCAAGATTGATCAATAATAAACCAGCTTTCTTTTTTTTGAAAACTTGGTAAATATCTAGATTCTTCCACCAATTTTGGTTGGTAATATTTTCCAAACGTGGTGGGCAAAGTTCAACAGCAATACAATCATAATCTCCACTAGATATATATTCTTCAACCATTTCAACACTTAATTGTGAAACATGAGCCGTTCCAATTAAGGTGACTTCACTATTATTAATTTGAATAGTTTTGACAATATCTTTCTGGTTTTCCAAAAATTTATCTCCAATAGGCGTTCGCCCGGAAAAGTTGTTAACAAATAACTAATTAATAGGTTTTGCAATAGGAATACAAAAAACGATGGGATCAGTCCTTGGAAATTTAAGACTTATAATTTAACATAAATCATGACAAATATTGAACATGATAAAATTTCTTTGTATTTTCTACGATCCTCCCAAATTAACCCCATATGAATCCCTTTAAATTAAAATCTGATTACAGTCCTGCTGGTGGTCAACCACAAGCTATTAAGCAGCTAGTTAAAGGACTAAAAACTAGCCCAAGCGCACAAACATTACTAGGGGTTACAGGTTCTGGCAAAACTTATACTCTGGCCAATGTGATTCAACAATTTCAAAAACCCACTTTGGTGCTAGCCCACAATAAGACCCTCGCAGCACAACTTTATAACGAGTTCAAAACTTTCTTCCCTGAAAACGCAGTAGGATATTTTGTAAGTTACTATGATTACTATCAGCCTGAGGCTTATTTAGCACAAACAGATACTTACATTGAAAAAGACGCTTCTATCAACGATGAAATTGATAAGATGCGGCATTCGGCTACTCATTCGCTATTTGAACGCCGCGATGTAATCATCGTTGCCAGTGTTTCCTGCATTTATGGTCTGGGTTCCCCTGAAGCATATCAAGGTATGTTACTATTTTTAGAAATTGGGAATCGAATGGAACGTGACTATGCGCTCTCAAAGCTGGTTGAAATACAGTACAAAAGAAACGATATTGATTTCCAACGTGGTACTTTTCGTGTACGTGGTGATGTATTAGAAATATTGCCCGTTTATGAAAGAAATGAAGCGATACGCATTGAGTTTTTGGGCGACGAGATAGAGTCTATCTCATCCTTTGACCCCCTCACCCGGCAAACAATTGCCAAACTCGATCGGATCGCTATATACCCGGCTAGCCATTACGTTACTCCCCAAGAGCCACTTCAAAATGCAATGATGAATATTCGCAAAGAATTACTCGAACGTATCAAGTATTTTGAAAGTAATAATTTATTAATTGAAGCGCAACGAATTGACCAGAGAACCTTATTTGATTTGGAAATGATCAAAGAAATGGGATATTGCCAAGGAATTGAAAATTACTCTCGTCATTTAATGGCACGTAAACCAGGGCTACCAGGACCAACTTTATTGGATTATTTTCCAAAAGATTCTCTTTTCATTATAGACGAAAGTCATGTAACACTTCCTCAATTACAAGGAATGTATAAAGGAGATCGTTCACGAAAAGAAAGTCTCGTGCGTTATGGTTTTCGCCTTCCATCTGCTTTTGACAACCGACCACTTAAATTTGAAGAGTTTGAGAAACACATTAAAAATATTATTTATGTGTCCGCCACACCTGGGATTTATGAACTTAAAAAATGCAGGGGAAAAGTAATCGAATTGATCGCACGACCTACAGGATTAGTCGATCCTGAAGTTGAAATTAAACCGATTGCTACCCAAGTTGATGATCTTTATAGCCAGATTCGAATTCGTGCAGAAAAAAATCAGCGGACTCTAGTTACAACCTTAACAAAAAGGTTTTCAGAAGACCTCACTGAACATCTAACGGAAATGGGACTTAAAGTAAAATATTTGCATTCGGATATTGTCACTTTAGAAAGAACCCAAATTATACGAGAACTTAGGCTAGGCGATTTCGATGCCTTAATAGGAATAAACTTACTTAGAGAAGGATTGGATATTCCTGAAGTGTCTTTAGTTGCTGTTTTGGATGCGGATAAAGAAGGATTTTTAAGATCAACAACTTCTTTAATTCAAACCTCAGGTAGGGCAGCAAGAAATCTGGATGGAAAAGTAATCTTCTATGCTGATACTATAACCAAATCTATGCAGGCGGCTATCGATGAAATGAATCGGCGAAGGCAAATTCAACTGGAATATAACAAAAACAACAATATTAATCCGGAGTCAATCAAAAAGTCGATTGAACAAATTATTGGGCATCAAAATACAGATGGCTTAAAAAATACAAAAATAGAGGTCAATTGTGTAGATGAAGCAGATACTCCTATTCTAGAGCTGATTGAAAAATTAGAAAAACAAATGTTAAAGGCTGCAAAAAACCTAGAATTTGAAAAAGCTGCAAAACTAAGGGATAGAGTAAAGAATTTACGCGCACAAGATCTAAATATCATCACAGGGTGATTTAGCGTTCCGCGTTTCTTCTCTCAGCTAATCTCATTTGAACAAAGTTAGTAATAATTGTTTCTGTTTCAGATGAGATATCACGCCACTTCGCCCCTGTTACAAACGGTGAGTTTTGGCTTTTCGGGTTTTTACGAATATTTCTAACCTCTACTAATTGTTCTTGAACATCTCCACACTTTGGAATCTGGAAACTAAATCTAAGGCGGTCTTCTTTAGCAACTTGCCGTGAGTGCGTGAATAAAATACCACCTGAACTGATATCCCTAATAATTCCTAAATTCCCATTCTTTTTACTGTCAATTTCATTAATGAAGTTAATCATAAAGTTCGCCTTGAATCTTTCATGTTTACGCAAGTTATGCGTATCAACCGTGCGCGGATATTCAACAACCAAAAGTGAGACTGATTGAACAAAAGTAAGAATCGATGATGATTTGAAATTTACAAACAAACCCTCTTTGGTAAAGTGTATCTGTAATCCCGTCTGCGGAACAATTCTAAAATAGTCCGAACCAACTTTGGGAAGATCCAATATTATATATTGACCTTTATACCATCCTCTGACCAAAACATTAAAAACTTCATTACGAACTTTCAATGTTACTTTTTGCCCCATACTAAGAGGTAATTCTTCTTTCTTAAATGTCATACACTTAAATCCTAACAGTTGAGTTTATATTTATTATCGGGCGGAAACTTAAAATAATGAGAATAAAGCCCAAGTCTTTTACTTATCTAAGGTTATTTAGCTATAAAAGATTTAAGTTAGATAAGCTACTGAATTTTGCAGTTGTGTTCAAGTAAAAATAATGGTGAAAACTGGAACACCTGTTTTAAACAAAAACTAGATTATGCAGCAGGTTTTAGTGGATATAGCTGAAAATACTTCTTAATAATTTTTTTCGCAATGGGCGCTGCAGTTGCACCGCCGTGACCTCCATGTTCAATTAAAACTGCCACAACAATTTCCGGTTTCTCATAAGGAGCAAACCCAACGAACCATGCATGATCTCTATGCTTATACGGAATCTCTTCTTTTTTCAATTCTTTCTTGATTTTCATTCGCACTACTTGCACGGTTCCAGTTTTTCCCGAAACAACAATATCATCTAACTTAGCTTTTCGGCCTGTCCCCTTTGGTCCATTAACAACATCATGTAAAGCTTTTCGAATAATTTCCAAATTTTCAGATTTCCCACCAATTTTCCCTTTAATTTCTGGGAAAAACTCGTTCAAAATCCTTCCATCTGGATTTTCAATTCTTTTCACTAAATAGGGCTTTAAAAGCATACCTCCATTTGCAACTGCTACCATCATATTTGCCTGTTGTAATGGAGTGACCAGATTGTAACCCTGACCTATAGAAGCTGAAATAGTTTCACCCAAAAACCAGGGTTGTTTTCTATCCTTTAATTTCCATTGAGTAGTAGGTACCAATCCATTTTTTTCACGATTCAATCCTATACCTGTAGTTTTTCCAAATCCAAATTTTGTAGCATAATGCGCTAAAGTATCAATGCCCAAACGATGACCTAAATTATAAAAATAAACATCACAGGACTGCACCAAAGCATCATGTAACTTTAAAGCTCCATGTCCCTTTTTTTTCCAGCATCGATACTTACCACGACCCAATTTAAAAGATCCTGGACAATTAATTTTTGATTCAGCATCTATAACCCCTTCTTCTAAAGCTGCATAAGCAACGGCAATTTTATAAACAGAACCTGGAGGGTACTGACTATGAATAGATCGGTTTTGCAAGGGATGCATTTCATCATTGACCAGTTTTTTCCAATTTTTTTGACTTATTCCTGATGCAAATTTATTGGGATCAAAGGAAGGCTTACTAGCTATTGCCAGAATCTCTCCAGTCTGGACCTTTATCACGACCACCGATCCATTCGTAATCTTTTCTGGGTTCTTAGCCATGGCTTTTTCCAATTCTTTTTGAATTTTAACATCAATAGTTAGAACAAGATTATTTCCACTCTGAGAGGGGAGTTTGCGTAAGACCTTAAGTTCTCTTCCAGAAACATCAGCTTCTACTTCCTTATTTCCTTTTTTTCCTCGCAAAGTTGATTCAAAAACATGTTCCAAACCACTTTTACCCACAAAATCCCCGAGGTTATAAAAAGGTTCGTCCCCACTATTAAGCTTTGACTTTGAAATTTCTCCTAAATACCCAAGGGCATGCGACATTAAACTTTTGTGCACATAGTTTCTGAGTGGTTCCGCCTTAATTTTGATTCCGGGAAGCTGCATATTATTTTCCTCAACAAATGCCACTTCCTCGCGTGAAATATCTGCCTTAACTAGAATATCCTTGAAGGGTTTTTCTCGGCTCATCTTTAATTTTAATTTGCTTCGTTCAATAGGTATTTTTTTCTCAAGAAAGTTTAACGAGGCTTCCGGATCTCTTGTGTCCTCAACAGTTATATACAAGTTAAAAGAAGGACGAATATTAGCAAGTATTTCATCATTTCGGTCTTTGATTTTTCCTCGGTAAGCAGGCAGACTAACCATACGCACACGATTGTTTTCAGATAGGTGAGATAGATATTGCCATTTTAAAATTTGCAAATACCATATTCGCATTATCAAACAAAGAAACGCAAAAACAACCAGAATAGCAAATAGACGAATCTTTTTTTTTATAGCATCGCTAGTTTCTATACTGTAGCGAAACATATTTAATTAGCCTTATTCATAAATTAATATTTAGTTTTTAACTGCAACCAATTGTTTGTACATTTTAAAACTAAAAATATAACTGGGCCAATAATTGCATTATAAAAACTATAAATGGGTAAAGATTGATATAAAAATCTAGTAGTTATTTCTCCTTCCAACACAGTGTTTATGGACAGGTAAAATATCAAACCATCGAATAGAGATGATATAGCTAGAAAAAAGGATATTGGAAGAATTCCTTCTACAAAAAATTTATCCTTAAGAGTTGAAAAAAAGAATCCAATAAAGCCTTTTGAAAATGTGTTTACACCTAATAAGTTGCCAGACAAACTGTCTTGTAATATTCCCATCACAATACCCGATCCAACTCCAATAGTTCGAGAACAATAGACAGAGCAAAAAACTACAAAAATTAACACTAAATCAGGGGTCACGCCTATAATGGAAATAATTGCAAGCCAGGTGGTTTGAATAGAAAATAAAATGAGAACTATTAACGCTTGGACAATATAATACATGTTATGTGGGTCAAGATATGAAAATTAGGACCTCTTCCAGTTTTGAAAAGTCAGGGCTAGGAGAAAGAATAATTTCTTGAAACAAATCTTGTTTTTTTTTAATAACTTTAGAAACGGTTCCAATCACAAGTCCTTTTGGAAATATTCCCCCTAATCCAGAGGAAAGAACTTGATCCCCAGCCTTAATTTTAACTGAGTTAGGAACAAATTT
>PBKP01000035.1 GCA_002721515.1 Nitrospina sp. | reverse complement strand
GCAACATTTGCACTTGCTACAGATACTGAAAATACAAATAATACTGCTAATAAAGCTACAACAGTCTTTCTCATGTGCTCCCCCTTTCGAAGCTTGATTTAAGATAAATCTGATACAACCTTCAAACTTTTATAAATCTATCAACCTAATCGGTGATTTGCGTCTAAACTATTTAATTTGCCCATCTACTTTAAGTGCTAATTACCACATAACACGCCCAGCAAACCCACTGGCCAGACTAGATTGACACGAAATTAACAAAACCATAAAGGTAAGTCAAGCCTTTAATAAAACTATAATTTCCGCAAAAAAAACCCCTAAATTATCAATGGCTTACAAGAGAGGGGCAACTTGCGAAAATGATGGTTTTAGCTCTTCTCCCGACCATGCAATTTCTCTAAAGATTTTTAAACTCTGAACCTTAAGGATGTCAAACTGATTAAATCAGTGGAGTTTCTTAATATTTTTTCGCCTTCTTCTGAAATATCATTGACCACAAGTTGTAAACTACGCAGCTTATTTAATTTTTTAGAAGTAGCCAAAATCCTTGCGCCTTCATCACTGATGCTATTCGATGCCAAATTCAAGTTTCTCAAATTAACAAAAATATCAGATTCGGCAATCGCCTTAACCCCCTCATCGCCAATTCCATTTTGCGACAAGTCCATGGATCTCACCTCCTTCAACTCTTCCCTACAAGCCAACTCTTTTGCACCAACCTCCCTTAGAAACTGGGCTTTTAAATTTATAACTTGTCCAT
Organism: Nitrospina sp.; assembly: GCA_002721515.1. Lineage (GTDB taxonomy): Bacteria > Nitrospinota > Nitrospinia > Nitrospinales > VA-1 > UBA8687. The sequence continues at coordinate 25,738 of PBKP01000035.1, read as the reverse complement.
CCCTACTCAACTTATCACGTATTAACTCATCTATATTAGGCATTATTTGCTCCGACAAAAGATAAGACTATAATTTGCTTATCCCGTTCCTGGAATTACTTTCGCTTCAAAACCATATTCATCGTAAATACTAAAACCTTCAAGCAACATTTTTTTGCCGTACTTAACCATTAAATTGGCTTGAGCATGATTAGGGTCTATCTCTATAGTCTTCTTTAAAAGCTTCAACCCTTGCTTAATATCCTTTATCTCATCACCGTAATGCTCAAGTTGTCTTGCTTTATCAAATAAATCCGAGGCCCATTTGTAATAAATGGTTGAAATTTGTTTTGGCGCATTAGTTCTAACGTAATCAACTATTTCTTCATCTGCGTTAAGATTAGGAAGAAACTGAATAGCTTTTTCAAATTCAGTGATGGGAATCGAATAATCATCACCGCTGACTGAATTGATTGTATTCTGTTGTTTGTGCTGGGAAAGCATGCCCACTGAGCTTTTAACAACAGTGGATTGAATTCCTGACATTAACTGATGATAATATAAATTACCAATACCCAGATGTATGATAGAACTAAATTCCTGATTTTCATCTAACAACAAGGCTTGCTCAAATGCCTCCTTAGCTTCACCCAGTTGACCAAGTTCAGCAAGTGCCTCACCTAGGTTATAAAAATTCACACAATTATCGGGGTCTTCGTCAATTAACTTGCGGAATTCTTCGACCTGGGCTTCAAGNTCAAACTCAATCTCTTCATCACCCTCATCTTCAAGNTCTTCTTCCTCAGAATCANTTGNTTGACTCTCTTCAGATTCTTGAANTGTTGCCGAGTCCTCAGCAACTTCATCATTANCCTTCGATTCCGGAGTCTCCTCTTTTTCTTCCTCNGTCATGCTTTTCCTCTNAACATATTAAAAGTTAGAAAAGCCCTTAATTGCTNTTTGCTACTTTAGTTTTTNCCTTTACTAATACTAATCTTTTTTAGAAACTGNTCTTACTGGGCGAATNGTTGATAAAGACAGATGATACTGACCTCCCCCCTTCATGCTCGGATAATCTTTACCTCCAATATAATTAAACCCCCANGCATATTTATCTTTGTAAAGTTCGCTGGACCAGAAACAACAATGCGAATAACCAAAAATAGGATCGATATGTATCACATTTTCAGTCCAATAATATTTCCAAGGAATNTTTTTATCCTCTTCATAAAGGCTTTTAAGTTCCTTACGTGTCGGCAACCGCCAGTCTGAATAACCTGCATACNCTTCTTTNTTAAANTTTTCTAAGAGTTTTTGAGATTCCTCCCAGCTAGCCCATATTTTTTTTTCTTGATAGAGATCTATNTTCTTCCACATTAACCCTTCTTNTAAATCTGTNACNGTNCCATCATTATTATCNTTAAACCTNGNGTCATTGGAAGGCGTNAGCNCTGGCTTTTCCTCGGTGAGGGATAATATTTGACCACCAAAAATTTCATCATTACTATTTTCAGCTTGAACACTACNAGNAAAAAATAAAATAGCAGCCAAACANAAAAATTTTATTGGATTANAAAATNTATTAANTAAATAAGAGAGGATTACTTCTTTATTAATCACGNTNACTCTTCCTGCGGCGCCCAATCNGGNTCCCAAGAAAGACAGATTCCGGCAGGATTATAAAATTGNCCNGGGTCTTTACCAACAATNCCCCATTTAGCCATAAAATTTAAATCNGGATCAAATTTCTGAATTCTCTGATTGATAGTATCGACAACAAACACATATCCGTAAGGATCTTCCACAACAGAAGANGGGCAATTAAACTGACCATCCCTTTTTCCTCCTTCACCGATTACTCCAAGAGAATGTCCTTCACGGTCAAAGAGTTGAAGACGGTTTTGACTCTTTTCAGCTACTATAAGTGTTCCATCACGGCGAACCGTAATACCNGTNGGGAAATTTANTCTTCCNGGTTCAAACCCGTATTCACCAAACTTTGATAANAATTGNCCATCTTCGTTGAAAATTTGAATNCGCTGGTTNTCTCGATCTGCNACATAAATATTTCCTTCTCTGTCTACAGCNAAACCAACGGGAAATTTCATGAACCCATCAAAATTTCCAGCATANCCAAAACTNAGAATAAATTCCCCGTCATCNTCATACCTCTTCACACAATGATTAGAGGTATCCGCTACGAGAATCGTTCCTGTNGGTTCNGCCAAAATTTCTTCTGGCATATAAAATTTTTCCTGNCCCCATCCTTCTGTACCAAACTCAAAGAAAAAATCNCCTTCAGAATCGAATTTCTGAATCCGATGACATCCNGTATCAACNACCCAGATATATCCCTCCAAATCNACAGCAATNCCACTTGGAGTTTTGAATTGTCCAGGNACGTANGGNGGNCGTGTNCCTCCAGAGGTNCCAAACTGATTAAGNANTTTTCCATTNCCATCGAATTTCTGNATTCGNTCATTTCCTGAGTCNGCAACCCAAACATAAAGCTTGCTGTGATCTACCGACGGCCTNTCCTCAGGAAGTGTTTCCTCACTTTCCGCCAATTCAATAGCACTTGAATCTTCTAATTCNNTNTTATCNGTNTGTTCTTCAACCAATTTTAAANCCTTTCNGTTACTACATTTNATANACTCCAATAGAAAGAGCCCCATATGGGGCTCTTGAAGTCCTTANNCTCTNAAANTNTNNTACCTTCNAAATTTGTAANTTTTTTCTAGAAGTGGNTTTCTATAAAACCTAGCAAAANAATNAGAGNTTTATTTTANCAAAAANCCTTTTACATCAAGAATTTGGTATTCNAAATCNCAGGTTTTCTGAAATTCCTCAATCCGTTCATTCCAATTATTTTTAAAGTTATCCAAACTTTCTGANTTAGGNTTCTTTTTCATTAAACCNACNTCGCGATAAAGTGGTTTGACCATATTNTTATGAACCAANTGAAGNATNTTTCGNAGATTTAAGATACATTGCTTNGTCACTTCTTCACGNGTCACACCATCTACTTTCTCNAGNAAACGCAANAAAGACTGAATTGTAGTCAATTGCACGGTGTAGCTTTCGGCAAGACGNTGGTCATATTTTAAACCACAATCAATAAANGCAGGCATCAANTACATGCCAATATGNTGATCAAATTTNACNGAAAGGGTAATTAACTTTTGAAGGTAATCTACCTCCCTTAAATCCTCTTCTTCTTCNTCNCCCTCTGCNAGTTCTTGNGCAGCCTTCTCCTTTTCTTTTTGGAGNTCAGCCTTNATCTTCTCTAANTCACTTAAATCGGAAAGGTGNTCTACCTCTTTTTCTTCCGGNGCCTCNGAAGAATCTGNTGTNTCTTTAGTTTCAGTATCTTGGTCGCTCAACNCAAATCTCCTTCCTNACANGNGTAAAACAATAAACCAATATTTTTAAAAGAGTTNTNGGAATNNTNNAAGTATAATCCTTTTNNNCANANACTGTCAACTGCTTGAAATAGAGCTTTAAACTATAATAAGCCATAAAATATGAGCATAGGTTGACAGGGGTTTCAGGTTGGATATATGCTAATCTAAAATAAATCCCTTATTATCCTTTAGTTTGAAGCGTATGTTCAACCCGGACTCAAAAAGCTTAATAAGATATGGGAAGGAGAAACAATGAAGGTCGCTCTCATTTTTCCGCCCCAGTGGTATCCCAGTCAGCCCTATTTGGCTCTACCCACTCTTAAGGCTCATTTGGAGTCTCGGGGTCATGAAGTAGATCAGTTTGATCTAAACATCGAATCCTACGATGTTTTTCTATCTAAACAATATCTTGAACACTGTGTTGAAATTATTAAGCAACGACTTTCTGAACCTGCTCGCGCCATGGAAGATCAAGAAGTCAGACCAGTTTATAAAGATATCCTCTCAGACACCGCTTTTTTGGAGTCCATTTTAAATGAAGTAGAAGATTCAAAAAATGTATTACGAGATGAGAATCGTTTTTTTCAGTTTGAAACTTACAGCCAAGCATATACCAACCTGAAAATCGCCATGCAATTGATTTCCTACGCTCACCATCCAAGTCGTTTGGATTTAGATTCATTTTTTATGCAAGGAAATCCCGAAGAACACCTTTCGGGAATATTGAAAGCAACCCAAGATACTGTAAGAAACCCGTTTTTATTTATGTTCGAAAAATATCTTGCTCAAAAAATATCATGGGAGGATTACGGGGTTGTTGGCATATCTATAATACATATTGGACAAGTGATACCAGGCCTTACTCTAGCTCGACAGCTAAGAAATAGTTATCCTCATTTACATATTGTTGTGGGTGGTAGTGTCTTCAATCGCCACGCTGATTTGTTAGACGATAAGCAACAATTGTTTAAAGATTTCTTTCATAGTCTGATTGTTTCTGAAGGCGAATTGCCTCTGGATCAGCTTATATGTCATCTGAAAAAAAATAAGCCCCTACAAACCGTTCCAAATCTGATTCATCTTGAAGGCGACAAAGTCATTCGCAACCCAAAAGCTGAAGCTTTACCATACGAACAATTAGTATGTCCAAACTTTGATCAATTACCATTAGAAAAATATCTAATGCCCTACCCCGTANTCCCATATATGTCGAGTCGTGGTTGNTATTGGGGNAAATGNACTTTCTGNACCCATAGTTTTATTTANGACTCTCATTACAGAAAAGAAAATGAAGTCAGAGTAGCCGAAGACTTAGANCGCCTCTCGAAAAAATACAAAACNAAATACTTTACCTTTTCAGACGAAGCNATCTCCCCTAANGCTTTCAATCGCATGTCCAAAGAAATACTCAAACGAGGAGTCGAAATGNGTTCATTAGGAATGCTTAAATTTGAATCTGGAGAAAAAGAATCTCCTNAGCTTTTTGAAGATGTGTTTCGNGCCGGATTTCTAATGTTGTTCTTTGGATTGGAAAGTGCGAATGANCGTATTCTNTCNATAATTGATAAAGGCTGNGACCAANAAACAGAAAGAACCGTGTTGCAACATAGCTCAGAAGCTGGAATTTGGAACCATCTGTATCTATTTTTTGGTTTTCCAACAGAAGAAAGAGCCGAGGCGGAAGATACAATTCGTTTTACTATAGACAATTCTGAAGTTGAAAGTGGAATAATACACTCTGTGGGGCAATCTATATTCGCGTTAGAAAAAGATTCTGCAATTTACCACAACCCCNAAAAATTCAAAATCGATCGNATTATNCATGATCCNGAACGAGACATGGCCATTGTATTTGATTTTGAAATTAAATCGGGAATGCCACGGGAAGAAGTTATGGATGTTTATGAAAATTTCGATTCCGTGATTGAAAAACATTTTCCATCCCGTAAAATCTGGAACTACCTGTCGCGTGAACATTTCCTACTTTACCTTGACCACTACGGAAAAGAAGAAATACTTAATATGGCTACCACGGGGGTGGCNCGCTAGCCGCTGAAGCNAAAAACAAATTAGTAAAAAATCTTTATGCGCTCAATAATCATCCCCATCTATTTTCAATGAGAATGGTCCGGGTTGACAGATAGGGGGACAATCCCCTAGAATTAGTTTATTCTTTATAAACATTTGAATTAAATAAATTTGGAGCGAGAGTTTTATGGCCAAAGCCGGNAAACCTACAGACTGGATCACAATGAAAATTGATCCGGAAATCTTTGAAGAGTTGGGTGTCCGTGATCCTGAAGAAACCAAAAGGGAAATGGCTATCAGCAAAAAATCCCGTCAAGTTCGAAAAGAGTTGAAAGCCGATCCAGACAACCTAGGTTTACAATTAGAACTAGCTACCCTTTTAATTGATGGCTGTAATTACGAAGAAGCCATTAAAAGCTTAAAGGCTATTCGCAATAAAGATCCTAAAAACCCTCGCGTTTATAAACTACTGGGAACAGCTTATGTTCTTTTCAACCATGAAGAAGAAGCGTTACTTGAACTTAATCGTGCTCACGAATTAGACCGTGATGATCCGGAAACTCTATTTAATTTAGGTGGTGTTTATCTGCTCAGAGATATGTACGAAAGTGCCGCCGATGCTTTTGAAAAAGTTATTAAAATTGATCCCACTGATACCACAGGATACGCAAACCTTGCTGCTGCCTATGGCATGCTCAAAACTTACGACAAGGAAATAATAGCTCTTAAGAAGGTATTAATGTTTGACCCAGAAAACAAAGAACTTCGAGCTGCCTTATCCAATGCCTATTTCAACTCAGATCGTTTTGAAGAAGCTATTGACGCGGCATTATGTGTTGTAGAAATAGACGAGAAGGATACACAAGCCTATTGCAATCTTGGTAGCTGTTACGCTGCTCAAAGTATGGTAGACGATGCCATTAAAGCTTTCAACAAAGCCAGTGAGTTGGCACCAGATTATTCCTTACCTCACACAAACCTAGGCACCCTTTATGCCAATATGGGACGCATTGAGGCCGCCATCAAAGAATTAAAAATCGCTGTAAGTCTTAACCCACAAGATGCAGGGGCATGGTTAAATCTATATAGCTGTTACAAAGAAGTGGGTTTAATGGAAGAATCACAAAATGCCTTCAGCAGATATGAGGCCATTCTCAATGAACCGGAATCACAAGATTCGGCGGCGGGAGACAATCCAGCGAATATTCCAGGTGGAGTTTCCCAAACAAGCAAGCTAGCAAGTGGCGAAGACCTCAGAGATAATTCTGCTGGCCTCGAATCATTGCGCGAGAGCGGCGAATAATTCCACCTACGGACATTAAGCTATGACGCGCTCCCCCAACCTNATACCGCTTGGGGAATTCAAACCTTCAGACCAATGGCAAACCCACGTCAATTCGATTTTCTATGGAATCAAGGGCCCTAAAATCCACAACCATTTTCAAACTTATGTCAGCCTGGACCATCGGTTGGCACATGCATTGGCAGAGGATTTTTTTAGGTTAACCGTTGGGAAAAAAAAACCAAAAGGATCAGTCTGGACTATTCAAGAGTGGGGAGTTGGCAATGGCAACCTGGCCGCTTATTTTCTAAGCCGCCTTCAGGAAATTGACTTCAACCTACAAGTTTATCCATATATCCATTATATTCTGTGTGACGAATCGGAAGAAATACTGANAGGAACCCAGAACAATAAACGCCTCCTTCAACATAAAGGAAGGTACTCAACAATAAGAATAGATGCAGAGAATTTAGACTGTTTCCGTTCAAAATCGGTATCCAAAATTATTTCGAATGAGATATGGGATGATCTTGCCACAAAAGTCTTACTAAAACACGAAAACCAGTTTTATGAAGAATATCTTTGTCCATACTTACAAGCTGATTTTTTGACTATAAAAGCAGAAACCTTTCTACAACAATTCCAAAACAAAGATTTAGATGCTCTTGCTCAGTTGCCTTGGTTTCTCGATGCNATTCACTGGGAGCGCGATTTTCAAAGGGTGGATCTCGAANACTGGNCTTTTTTCAAATCACTAATCAAACACTGNGATAATCTTAAAGATGGGATACCCACTCCCATCAACATCGGCGCCTTTTCAGCATTAAAAAAAGCAAAAGAACTGCTTGTTGAAGGTAGCCTTGGATACACCGGATTCGACTATGGAATGTTGGAGCTAAAAGACTTAAATCAAGAAGGTCGCTCTTATTTTAATTTATATGGCGGACAATATACTTTTATGGTGAATTTTCCATTGCTAGAAGAAGTCGGACGTGAAATTGGTTTTTCGGAAGTACTTAAGGAGCACCAAAACGAATATGTAAAACACAACCTCGAAACAGAAGTAGTAGGAGTCGTCGATCTGGTTCAAAACCATCCCCAGGTGTCTCAAATGCCGGGGTGGGATCGCGACATTTTAATGCTTCGTACCTTGCATGCGTTAAATACAGTTTACCATAGCCCCTATCCTGGAAAACTTGACTATCCACCCATGCCAGACACACCTAAAAAACAAAAAAAAATTATTCTACAGCTCGCCAAAAGCCTTAGTAAACATGGTGTTCCTGATACTGTAGCATATGTAACCCGAGAAGAAGTATTCACTGCTTTAAAACCATTAAGAAAACTGGGTTATAGAGAAAAAGATCTGGAAGCTTCTTTTCAATCGCCTCTTCCCCCGNTATCATTCATCCATATTCAATTCAAAGATTAATATCATAGGAAAAATCTGATAGGCTAGTGCTAAGAAATAAGTGTTTTAGGAGTCTATGAGTGCTTAGCATTTTTGTCGAAACAAGTTGCAATCGTTATAACCGTGACGAATGTGTTTCCTGTCACGTTTATGAACCATTGATGGAACACCCTGTTTCAGATTGGCATCTGACAGTAGATCAGGCTCAGAGCATGGCGGAAAAAATTAAAAAAATTGACGTGCTTAATGCCCTTGCTCAACAAGAAATTAATTTAACCGGAGGAGAAGCATCACAAAATCCTGAAATCGTAGAGATTTGCAAGATTTTTCAAACAATCACTCCACATGTGTGTCTTCACACTAATCTTGATATTCTTTCAGAAAAATCAAAACGCTGGTCTAGACTCGTAGAAATAATGAAACTAAACGCACGGGTCGACATCACACTCTACCCCACTGTATGGGAAACCTCACAAAAACTTTTTTTAGAAAAAATGNTGGAACTGCAGAACAAACTGATTGTCAACGTAGTGTATGAGTCCTTGGCTGACTTAAAAAATCAAATCAACCTGCTGCACATTTTTTTTCAAAACAAAGGGATCAAACATGTCTCAGAACTACTCCAAAATTATTATAAAAAAATATCAATACTGACAGACGAACATCCCAATTGTGGTGAGAAGTTTTTTATCGATCATATGGGAGATACTGAAGCCTTTGCCAGTCAACCTGAGTTTATTTTTGGCATCAGCCTTTTACCGGCTTTTGCAGTTGACAAAAATGGTTATCGCGCTATGACATCACTACCATTTCCTCAAGATAATTATTTAATAGGGTGCCCCGCTGCAAGAGGTTCAATTGATATTATGACAATCCAACAAAACGGTGAAATGACTCCTTGTTGTGACGTGGGAAATTTGAAATGCCAGCCTAAATTTGGAAACGTTTTAAAAGACAGCCCACAACAAATCATGGATAAAATGGAAANATCGATGAAAATACTTGCTTCAGGCGTGAGAAAAAACCATGTAAATTTAACAGCTGGCAAAGCAGGCATACATACAGAAGAAGGTATCCCTCCNTACTGNCAATAATCTAATTAAAATTTTTTGGAAAACCGAGAAGAGAAAAACCTTTATCATGATGTTGGGTTTTTCTATAGTTGTTCAAATTTTTAATCCTTTAAATTTGCATCCCTGAAACAAACCTTGGGCCCAAACTGATTGATCAAAATTTTTTAGGCAGAAGGAAGTTCTCCGGGTGGAACCTCCTCTTCCTCATCATCAAAGAAGTCATCGTCGTCGTCACCTATCAACATATTTTCATCATCAACTTGAAGTTCGTCAAACTCCTCATCGGCATTTTCTTCCTCTTTTGGGTAAGGTAACTCATCCCAGATCACGATGCGAGAGTTTCCTCGATCAGCAATAAAAAGTTTGAACTTCGGCTGAGGCTCTTCTTCGTCTTCTTCTGTACTTGTTATAGTTTCCTCATCACCATCGTCATCATCTGGCATGGGTATTTCTCGAAGACCTTCATCCTCTTCCTCTTCTTCAAGAAGTAGGAGACCAAATGGATCATCCAAACTACAGGCTGTAGCCTCGCCTTCAACACCACGATTGGCTTTATTATCATTAAAGCTGGTTTGTCCTATAACTAAGTCTGGTAATTGCCCGTTTTCAGTAGGAACTTCTTTCCAATATAAAACGCGGTTGTTACCAGTATCCGAGACAAACAAACCCATTTCTCCACAAACAACATCTGTCGGGAAATATAGACCTTCCTGACAAGCACGATTTGCTCCTTTTCCAGAGTTAGGGGCTCGGCTTAAAAAATCTTTTTGTCCAATAACCACATCTGCAGCAACGCCAGTTTCCCGGGGAAGTTTATTCCAAATTAAAANCCGGTGATTTCCTTGGTCAACTACAAAAACTTTTTCGCGTTCAGCATCGAAGAAAACACCTGTAGGAAAACTAAGCGTATCTGCCCCAACATTATCGAATTCGCCTTGATTAGGCCAACGTTCATCCATACCTCTTTGTCCTAGAGACACATCGGCATTCCAACCATCGCTAAAGGGAATTTTATTCCATAACAAAACACGATGATTATCTTTGTCCGCAACAAAAATATGCTGATCATCACTGCAATGGACCCCCATGGGAAAAAATAAAGAACCGGATCCTACAAAACCTCTACGGTTGGCTTCGTTATCATCAAGATTATCTTGTCCTAAAACTAGACTTGGTGCCTCACCATCCTCCGTAGGAATACCAGACCAGCGAANGATACGGTGGTTTCCACTATCTACAACATAGAGTTTTCCATCGATCACCTGAAGTCCAGCTGGCTGGGAAAGAGTGTCTTCTTCTGCTTTACTAATGGTAAAACCATCAAGAGATTCATCACCCAATCCTGAAGTCATTTCGTCCAAGGTCGTGGTCATTCCACGATTTTCCAAACAATCAGCAAAATCTTCCTGACCTAGAACTAAAGAGCATGGCTCACCATTTTCTTCAGGAAACTGTTCCCATATCACAACACGATGATTACCCCTATCAGAAATGAATAACATGTCGCCGAATTTATCAACATACTGAGGCTCGCTTAATGTATTGTCTCCAGGATCATCCGCACCCCTATTAGACTGGGACATAGAAAAATCTCCCTGCCCAATGACCATGAATGCACCAACCTCTTTCTCCTCCTCCGCTTCAGGTTGCTCTTCTTCATCCTCCATTTCATCGAGGTCCATTTCATCATCTTCAGAAACACTTANCGANTCTTCAGATTCAGTCTCCNCCATATCCTTTTCTTCTGACATGAAACCAGTCTCCAAATTATTTAATGCAAAATTTAAAAAATTGGCCACTCCTAGGCAGAGAGGCTAAAAACATAATCTCAAAATAATACCGAGCAAAATACTTTTTATAAATCGGCAAAATCATCTCCTCTTCCTGGAAGAGTCAATTTGCAGTTAGCGGGACTTTCAATCGCTGCCACATAGAAATTACTTTACGCCCATTACGATCTTGATGCTTTCCATCCCATACTGCAAATGCAACCAGCACTGGAATTTCGCGCTGAAAACGTATGTCCCATTTGTTAATCGTATCAAGAGTCCGGAAAAATACTACACTCCATTTGCCATTTTTCCAAACACCTTTTCCAAGAACATTCTGTTTCGTTTGTGGTTGTGGTGTCAATGTTCCAAATCCTTCTGCATTTAACTCTTCTACCGGGACATCCCTAAATGGATTCAACGAATCTACTGGATTGACCTCACCACCAAAGATCATGGTGTCTAAATCTAATCCTTTAGTTGCATATTCGAGCTTTTCCTTTGTTTCAATTTCTGTTTGCCAATCTGCCCGCCATTGCCANATATTAACCACTTTGCTACGGTTACCCATACCAAAAAAAGGTTCNTTGTGACCATGCTTATGCAATAAAACTTCTCCTAAAGCAAACTGCATGGCAATGGCATCCTTAAAATCTTGATGCCTACTAGATGTTCGGTCTGGTTGAGGGTCTTCCCATTGTAGCCGAAAAGCAATCCCTTCATCATTCATTACAGACTGAAAATGGATTTGATCTATTGGGTCTCTACGCGCGTTGAGTGGTAACGTATGTATATTCTGCACTGCAACAGAATCCCACAANGGATTGTTNGGGTCCATATCNATTTCTTCATCAATCACACGAGTCTGCAAATCAATTTCATATTCAGCCGGCTTATGTATCTCTTTTCTAATTTTTGATTCAATAAATGAAGCTAAATCCCAACGTTCTTTTTCGTCCAAATGGTTGAAAGACTTCATAGGGGTTCCATCAATCCCTGTAGTCAGAATTAAATACAAGTCNNTTTTATCAAACCCAAANTTATAACTATTAGGATCTGTTAAATCATAAATAAAAATACGATGANCCCATATATCGTATAGTTCATCAGCAATATCTCCATCTCCCTTAAGGTCAGTGCCATGGCAACGCGCGCATTTCACTTCCTGATAGATNCGGTGCCCTCTTTTTANTGATTCTGCATCGCTGANTGGGGGGTCACCNAGGANAATAGCTTCTTTTGGTTTTTCCTTACTAAAGCGTTTTGAAAAAGTTTTAATATATTCTATAGCTCCCCATATTTCATTATCCGATAACGCGCCGCCCCATGCCGGCATCGAAGTTCCTGGTATGCCGCGAGATATGGTTCGGTAAATATCCTTGTCCTGNGGAAGCGAACCNAAAGGTGTGGTTCTATATTTGAAAACCCCTTTTCTGAAATCTCTTGGCCANGGATAAAGGTAAGCCATTGCTTTGCCGCCGCCATTGCCATCNTTTCCGTGACAAAAAANACACATGTGCTTGTAAACAGTNGCACCANTCTTNAACAAANTTCTTTGNCTTTTAGNTGNANTTCCACCTCCTACNGAGCNATTTNCNTGNTCCGAATGGGAATAAACAAAAGGTGGCCACAANACCANAGNAAATAAAAATAAAAGANTATACTTTTTTATATCACTGAACCCCAAGGCTCGGTGNTGACAACGTATAAGTTTCTTCATTGCCGTTTAAACCATCTTCCGCAATATCNACCCAGATGTCTCGGCAATTGCGTCTATAATCCACGCCCAAACAATAAAACAATGGATTTCGGTTAGTAAAATATACAATGGGATGAGAAAAAAACACGCTCAAACCATCAAACTTTGCAACTTCTATGGCCTTTTCAATTGTAGTTTCTTCAGCAGAAGCCTTTCTAATCACTTTCCGGATGACCATATAGTCCAGTTCACGATCCAAATCTAAATCATAATAAGTCGCTACCAAACCTGGAACACTCATCGACTCCCATCCTCGATAAGAGGGATGACTCCATCCGGGCTCTTTAGGAATTTCTACTCCAATACTTGGTTTCTTTAAGGCAGAATTTTTTCCAATTGCTAAATTTTGGCTCGATACCAATACCGGGACAAAAATAAAAATTGCCATCCAAACCAGCAAAAAGGGTGCTTTCACTTTAAACCTCAGATCTTTAATAAACCAGAGACAAACAAGTCCCGAAAGCAATTCGGGTACCCTCAAAACCTTTCAACCGGAATGAGTTTTTAATCACCGATTATTCAAAGGATATGAATAAGCTAACATATTTCAACGACCATTCAAAAGGGTAATGTCTTTTTGAAAGTTTTTGGTGATTAGAGGAATTGATTTCTTTTAAGGAATGGTATTAACACCTGCAATCAATGCAGATAAAATCTCAAAAAAATATAGTCTTTAAAAATTTAAATTATTCTCCAGGCCTATTTTAATTAAAGAGTAAATCTAAAAGGTTCGTTCTATAAATATTTGAAAAATAGTAGATAAAATATTAAATGGCCAATACACAGATGGACAACATTTTACAAATTACCTACTAATAGGAGCCCTGGTTAAGACAACGAACCAGCAAATTGAACTTCAGAAAAACTTTAATTTTTTTAAATACCTCTTAGAACTGTTTTTCATAACGTTTAGGGTCCGAATTGTGAGGCTCACAATCTAGCCAATAAGAATCTTTTTCAGGCTCAAATTTCCTCCTTAGAGGATCTTCTCTAAAAATAGAGGCCACCATCCGAATAGGTGTGAAAACAAAGAAATAAGTTATACCCAATATTATTTTGGTATTGAAATTCCCAATAACTTCAGCAAATTGCATCCATTTCTTATAAACTTTTCGTAGACCCCTGGGCTTAGCAATCCCCATTCCTGCAAAAAAAATGCTCAATATACCAAGTAGACCCATCGCGACATACCAGGTTTTGAAAAAAAATACCACCGTAAAAAAGGAAAGCATGCCAGCCATAATCAAGCCAAATCGCTTTAGTTGTTTTTCCGGCGGACAAAAGGAATTCATAAATTCAGCTTCTCTCTATAAAAATTTTTCTGNGGATGGGATCCCTAAATAATTCATTGTGAATCATAATAAGCACTAAGTTGAGCTTCACTTAAATCTTTTGGCGAACCATCGTAAACAACCCTACCTTTGCTCAAAACAATAATACGCGTTCCATATTTTTTCGCAAGAGAAGGCAAATGCAAATTACAAATGACAGTTACACCTTCTTTTTTATTAAACTCTGTGAGCAAATCCATAATCTGATTTGAAGTCATCGGATCCAAGCTGGAAACTGGTTCATCAGCCAGAACCAACTGCGGATTCTGCATCAATACCCTAGCCAAACCCACGCGCTGTTGTTGTCCTCCACTCAATTTATCCGCACGTTTTAATTCTCTTCCGGCAAGACCTAATCGATTCAAAACCTGTCGGGATTTTTCAATATCTTCTTCAGAAAATAAGTTTAATAAGGACGCCATATTGGAAACAGAAGCAAGTTTTCCAGACAAAACATTCGTTTGCACTGAAAAACGATCTACTAAATTGTATTGCTGAAAAACCATGCCAATGTTTTTTCTTAGTTGTCTTAGGTGACTTGGAGAAGCGCCTGTAATTTCTTTACCATTTAAGAATATTCTACCTGAGGTTGGCTCCACCAAACGATTGATGCACCTCAATAAGGTCGACTTGCCTGATCCACTCTTTCCCAATATCACCACAAACTCATTTCGCTCAACAACCAAGGATATATCCTGCAAGGCGTAAGTGTCCGAAGCATAGCTTTTGAAAAGCTTTTCAATCTTTAACACTTTATTTTTCCAGATCCATATTTAGTAGTCTTGCGGCTTCACGTACCGGATCGAACAACCCATCCAAGTCAATAACCCCGCTGATACCATATAGATTCTTTAGGGTTTTATTTCCTTGAGGACTGCGAGAAATTTTTTTAAAGCCCTCAGTAAGTTTTATTTTCAGATTTGCAGGAAGTTCTTTGCGAACCGAAATGGTGTCGTTAGGAATTTCTTTGGTATAGGCAATGACTTTAATTTTTTCAAATATATCAGGATAAGATTTTGCCACTGCAGCACGGGAACCATCGTAAGCTGAACCTCCATCTACCTCGCCTTTATAAATCGAGAACACAACAGCATTATGTGATCCAGCAAAAACCGATTTACTAAAAAAAGTTTTAGGGTCAAATCCTTTTGAAAGCAACAAGGTTTTAGGATATAAATGCCCCGAGGTGGAGGCAGGATCGACAAAAGCAAAACTTTTTCCTTTCAAGTCTGCTAGAGAGTTAATCCCACTATCAGCGCGAACCATAATTTGTCCTCTATAAAAAGGACTACCAAAACGCTGCACTACCAATAAAAGTTCGACACCGTACTTTTGTCTGGCCAGAACATAGCTAAAAGTTGCCAACCAACCAATATCCACTTTACCAGCTCCCATGGCTTCAATCACCGCAGCATAACTGGTAGCTACTGAAGTGTTAAAATATAACCCCGTTTCTTTTTGCATAAGTTTTGCTACCTCCTGCCCTCCCTTAACAATAGCCTGTGCATCCCCTGAAGGAACGAACATCATATTTAAAGGATTTTTTGGTGTGCCAATAGGCTCTTCTGCCAAAACAAACGAAACTTGCAAGAACAGAAAAAGGAAGGATCCAGACAGAAAATACTTAAGGAGGTTACCAAGAAAAAAATTCAAAAAAGGCTCCAAAAAAGATTTAACAAATTTGCATTATACATGGAGAAAATCGAAAAATTGCATAATGAGGTGTGCCTGTTATGTTTACTTTTTATTTTCCAGGTTAGCTAGATTACTTATCTACCCATTCAGAACGAATAAATTTTGTAATATCCCAAATTTGTTTATCACTAAGGTTTCTCCCATGAGCTACCATACCTGTCCCTATAGAACCATTTTTGATGATATAAAAAATCTGGCCGGCAGATACTTTTTTCATTGTTTCAGCGCAAGTGAAGTTTCTAGGCCTTGGTTTTAAGGCGGCACCAAGTTTTCCATTACCATCACCCTTTTCACCATGACACATTTTACAGNCCATNGGCTTTGCNGTCCTCATGAAAAGTTTTTTACCAGCTGCCGCATTGGCATTGGGTGGAATCTTTTTTGTTATTAAGGAGCCTGGGGCCGCTTTTGTTTTACGCGGCTGCGGACATTTGGTGCCAGCAAAAGCTGAGACAACAAAAAAGAAACCAAATATTATCATCACACTATAAATTAAAGGCTTTTTCATAAAACTAACTCCCCAAAATAATGGTTTAAAACGCCCCCATTATTTATTCAAGCACTANCGCATAACTGGTAACCATCNCGGATAATAATTTCAACTGCTATACATTATACAATTTAACGACCCCAAAAAATGGCATAAAAAAAGGGTAAGCCGCAATGCGGCTTACCCTTTATTTTAAAAAGTAGCTAGGTTATTAATCTACCCACTTAGTGCGGATAAATTTAATAACATCCCAAATTTCTTTATCTTTCAAAANNTGTTTTGCCATACCGGTTCCCTTGGAACCNTTTTTAATAATGTAATACATTTGACCAGGAGAAACTTTTTTCATAGTTTCTTTGCAGGCGAAGTTTCTAGGCTTCGGTTTTAAGGCTGCACCAAGCTTCCCGCCACCATCACCTTTTGCACCATGACACATTTTGCAGGCCATCGGTTTTGCGGTTTTCATGAAAATCTTCTCACCACGTTTTGCATCAGCAGAGCCAGGAATCTTTTTCTTAGCTATTCCACCTGGCGCAGCTTTGGTCTTACGTGGCTGTGGACATTTAGCGGCTTTAGCAAAAGTAGAGCCAACAGCACACAAACTGAAAATTAGCATCACACTCAAAATTAAAACCTTTTTCATCGAACCTATCTCCTTTACTTTAATAATATTTACAGCTATTTAATTATTATAAACCTAATCCAACGGTCTGTTACTCTTAACTTTAGTAGGAACGCCTGAATTACCTGTAAAAAACACTAAATACACCCTTGCGGTAAAAATTGGCGTATTTTTTTGGGGTTGGTTACAGAACGTCGCATTATAGTCCAAACGGTTTTTCTGTCAATAAGTTTTCTTTATCCAAAAAAAAACTTTTAGGGTCAAAATATTATATAAAAATATCCTTACAAATATTTTAATTAGATCTAAATTTTAAGAATACTTCAAAATATTCTAANCAAAAATTCTGATNAAATTAAAGTTTCCTAAAAANTATAAGTTATTTTTTTTCAATCTATTAGAAATTTTTAAACATTAATTCTTTTGAATTTCAAGGGATTTTTCTTGTTAGAGTCAAGAGAATCGAGTAAGATANAANCACATATCGAAACCTACATTGTACAAAGCTAAGTTTTCAGCAGCAAGGTACTCAAAATCCTCTACAAAGTGTGTGCGGTANTTTTCCTCCTTAATTTTAAGGATAAAGTTGTCATTTAATTTTGTATTGGAAATTAGAAAATAACTCAAATAAAAACAAACTATTAGATAATTAAGAAAGAGGGTGCAAATGAATGTTTCCCTTANGCACATAAGCGAAAAATTTAAAAAAATCAAGTATTTAACAAAACTAGAGCAGATACCTCAATTGAGCGGAAAAGAGCGCGAGGAAATGCAGAAAGTGAACGATAAATTTGTTTTTCGTACCAATGATTATTACCAATCTTTAATCAATTGGGACGACCCCAATGATCCCATCAAACGCATAATAATGCCAGATGTAGAAGAGCTAAATGAGTGGGGTCAACTCGATGCTTCAAATGAAGAAAAATACACCAAAGTCCATGGTTTAGAGCATAAATATACCTCAACCGCATTATTGCTAGTTAATGAAGTTTGTGCGGCGTACTGCCGTTTCTGTTTCCGCAANCGTTTGTTTATGAATGAGAATGACGAGGTCACCAAAGATATCAGTGAGGGCCTTGAATACATTAGAAATAACAGGGAAATCAATAATGTCCTCTTAACAGGTGGAGATCCCTTGATACTCTCAACCAGCAAGCTTGAACCCATTATCAAAAAACTCCGTGAAATAGATCATGTAAAAATAATCCGTATTGGCACCAAGGTGCCTGCATTCAATCCGTTTAGAATTTTAAACGACCCCTCGTTACTTGAAATGTTCCGTAAATACAGCACCAATGAAAAGAAAGTTTATGTCATGGCGCATTTCAACCATCCAAGGGAACTTACAGATANAGCGGTTGAAGGGCTCAATGCTTTGATGAATTCGGGAGTATCTCTGGTTAATCAGACCCCTTTAGTTAAAGGAGTAAACGACGACCCTGATGTTCTATCTGAGTTGTTCTCTAAACTTTCATACATAGGTGTACCACCTTATTATGTGTTTTTGTGCCGGCCAACTTTAGGTAATGAAACCTATTCTGTTCCTGTTGAGAAAGGGTACGAAATATTTGAGAAAGCTCGAATCCGTTGTTCAGGGCTTGCTAAAAGAGCCCGCCTTGTTATGTCGCACGAATCTGGAAAAATTGAAGTGATCGGAATGACGCAAGAACAAATTTTCTTTAAATATTTGCGCGCTGCAAATCCGGATAACAATGCACGTTTTTTGGCATTTTATAGAAATACAGAAGCCGACTGGTTTGATGATTATAAAGAAGCCAGCGAAGAGTTCTCATTATTTANCTCAAANGAAGCCAGCGAGGTTNNATTTTAAANTTGCCCAANAAGCACATTNTTTGTGTGTTCAATCCATGTTTGACTCATCAAAAATTTTATTTCTGAATCTATTTTAATAGTGCTGATGGATTTTGCATTATTAATTCTAATTTTTTTGGCATTCTTTAACTCTGGNCAATTATTAACAAAAAAAATCCTTGGCTTGAACTTTATAGAATCTGACGAAGCGTTTATATTCTCCACTGCTGTAGGCTCTATTTTTTTTTCAACTCTTGTAACAGCTCTTGTTTTTACAGGCTGGATTACCCCCCTTGTCTGTTGGTGTATTTTGGGAGTTTTCCTTCTCATAGGATGGAAAAACTTATTAAAGCTTAAATTGATAATGAATAGTTTACGGGAGATAGTTGTACAGGATACTGAATTAAAAAATTTAGCTTTATCGTTTCTTGGACTCCTCACCCTCCTTTCAATAGGATTGGCTATGGCACCCGCAAGTGCGACGGATGCTCTGGTACATCACCTGGCAGTTCCAAAAGCTTTTCTACAGGCTGGAGGTTTAGTCAACTTGCCTGACAATATTTACTCGTTTTTTCCTCAGCAAATAGAAATGCTTTATCTTTTTGCTTTGGCATTAGGAACCGATTCGCTGGCGCAACTTACCGGCTTAGGGGTTGTCTTTTTACTTTTGTTTGCCCTATGGCATTATTCCAGAAAAAAAATGGATCACAACCATGCCTGGCTAACGCCCCTCATATTTTTTTCTACCCCTACGATTTTTATAGCAGCCTCTTCAGCCCATGTTGCCCTACAAGCAACTACCTACATTTTTCTAGCTTTCTACTGTTGGGAAAACGGATACGAACGAAATGAATGCAGCTGGTTTGTTTTAATGACACTATTTGCCGGCGCCGCCATTTCGTCAAAACTAAACTGTGTCATCATTTTGCCATTGGCAATTTTGGGTCTAGTCGTTCATGGCCGCAATCATAAAAATGTTAAGCAGGCTACTATCCAATCACTAATACTGGTATTAGGTTCTCTGCTTATCCTTTCCCCTTGGCTAGTTAAAAACTATTTTTTTACGGGTAATCCTCTGGCGCCTTATCTAATGAATATCCTGGGTGTGGAAAACGGAATCAACTGGGATGCCGCCCGATCACAAATGCGATCTGAGTATTTGTCGTCTTTTGGAATGGGTCATAGCATTTTTAATTTTCTATCCCTGCCAATTAATCTGACATTTTTTAGCGAACCAAATTCCCTTAAGTTTGACGGGGAAATTGGTATTTTGTATTTTTTACTATTACCCACATTGTTAGGGCTGAGTCGTAACGTTTTTCCTGCAATCATTGTATTTTTGGTGTTGTTGGCATTCTGGTTTCAGCAAACACAAACCGTACTACTTTTATCACCCACACTTGTTTTTCTTTCGCTTTTACTAGTCTCTGGACTTAATCATATTTTTAAAAATCACCAAGGCGGGAAGTTAGAAAAATATTTTTTAACAGGTATCTTAGCGATAGGTATTTTATTCAATACATCACAAATAATGAAGGAATGGTTTCGTGTGAATCCACTTTCTTACATTTTGAACAAGGAAACGAGAGAGCAGTTTTTATCTCGTCAAATAAAAGCCTATCCCTCTTATGATGATGTCAACAAACTCTTGAACAAAAATGACAAAGTGTTGATGGTTTATACGAAGAACCTTGGTTACTTAATGAATCGCCCCTTTCTAAGTGATACTCTTTTCGAATCTCATACCTTGTCGGAAATTATTGATAAAGGTGTTTATGCAGCAGACATAATTAATAGATTGAAAGCACGTGGAATTACGCATATTCTATTTGATTTTAATCAGGTGTTTGGAAAAGATTCTGTTTTAACAATGGGTGAGAGAGCTATATTTAAAAATTTTTTAATAAAACATGGAGAGCAAATCTCTGCAAAAAACGGGTTTCTACTTTATCGCTTTATGCTAGACTCGGATGGGAAACAGGCAAAAATACTCTTGAATCATTAGTTTGACAGATTCGAAAAGGAATATCCCTAGGGTCTGGGCTGGAGATGAAAAAAATTAAAATAAGAGTACCCATTCTGATAAAGTAAAAACCTCGTAAATTTCAATTTAAAGGTTATTAAAATATGCAGCGGCTTGCAGAAAAAAATGTGTTGATCGTTATTCCTAAAGACTATTACATGGAAAACGAATTTGACCCCGTATTCGAAGCTATGAATTCAGAGGGAGCCAATGTTCTTGTTGCGTCCGGAAAGTTAAAAGAAGCTGTTGGTATGAAAACGGGTCGAACAAACCCGGATGTTTTAATCGTTGATGCTATAGAAGGTATCACGGGAGATAGTTACGTATCCGCAGCCAAAGGCGTAAGACAGGTAAAAGGGGTTTTTCACGGCGTAATCGTAATAGGAGGAAATGGAGCAAGATCTTATTTATGGAAAGATGAGCTACTACGCTTATTACTGAATGACCGTCATCGATCTGGGATGGTAGTCGCTGCAATTGGTAGCGCTGTCCCCTGCCTGGGAAAAGCGGACTTGATACAAAGCCTAGAAGTCACTACAGAACCAGGAAATAAAAAAGCCATTAAAGAAATCGAGGATGCAAAAGCGGTTGTTGTTAACGACCCAATCACATCGCATAATCGTATCTTTACAGTTCAAAATGCAAATGCTATAGAATCTTTTCTTAATCCTTTTATTGAAGAAGTAGCAAAAACATCCCTTAAATAAAGCNTNNCTAAGCAAANTCTCTAAAGACCTTGCTGCTCCTCACGTTCCTTTTGCGTTTTAATAATCTTCATTCTAAGTTTGATCGCATCGTTTAAGCTTTTTACAATTCGATCATTAGCATCAGGAAAATGNAGCTTTTGATTAAATTGATCTAATGNATAAGTCTCAAGCAATTTAGCNAATGCCTCGTCTACAAAAGGNCGGGTCATTTGNACAACGCCTTCAAAATAGACAAAAATCTTTTCGTACTTTTCCCAGTTGTCTAACAAAATATTTCTAATCGTATCACCCGCAGGTTCCCCGTCCTCCGACGTTCTCCCGGCCGGAGTTGAGGTACCCATTATTTCGTAGATATTGACTTTAAACTCGTTTTCCATTCTAGTTAGGTAATAAAAAAGTATGTGTCTTAGCGACTTACAATTTTCACTGATTTCATTTCTATTCGCTCATCCGGATTATCTCTAGGGTCACGCGGAGCATTGACAATTTTGTCTGCTACATCCATTCCCTTCACCACACGACCAAAGGCAGTATATTGTCCATCTAGAAAATGAGAGTCTTTCACAACGATAAAAAATTGTGAGCCAGCACTATCGGGGTCTTGCGATCGTGCCATTGAAAGAATGCCGCGATCATGAGGAGTATCATTAAATTCAGCTTTAATAGTGTAGCCTGGTCCACCCGTTCCATGGGACGAACGGTCCTCACTTTTAGAATTCGGATCACCGCCTTGAATCATAAAACCCGGAATCACTCGATGGAAAATGGTTCCATCATAAAACCCCTTTTTAGCTAGGTCTTTGAAATTTTTGACATGCCCGGGAGCCGCATCTTCTAGGAATTCCAATTCAATATTTCCCATGGTGGTCTCTATAACTGCGATCTCTCCACCCTGCGCGCCAGTCCCGGTCATCAATACTCCCATTAAACTTGCGGCAATGCCTTTGACAAAAATNTTCATGAAACCTCCAGAAAAAATTAGAGTTAATTTTTAGTTTTTTAAGCACCAAAATAATTTAATACATATTAAATAAGTCGAACCATAATAGCCCGATATTCCAAAAATAATCTAAATTGTTTAAAAATAGGGTATTCTANAAAATAGGGTTTGGATTGTCAAACTTCACGATAGCCTTTTGCGCCGGATTTTTTAATCAGATGTTTTGTTCTATCAAAACCGGATTTAGTCCGTTTGGTAATTAATCACTTTTTTTGACTACAAACAATCTNGCCTTTATTTCANANATAAAAATCAAAAGTTTTTTGGTTCTCAAAACCAATAGGGACAAACATATTCAATCCAAGGCTCTAAATATCTCCTGATCTTTTTCACCACTAACCTCTAAAATACCCAGCGCTCCCTTCTTAATCCTAAAAATACTGTGATCAACAAGCAAATAATTACCAGGATTCTCGACTTTNAACTCGACTATGGCTGCACCACCTNAAGGAACCAAGGTAGTNTGNACGTTTTTATTAANNATTCCGTTTAGAGCGCCTCCCAAGTAAACCTGATCAAATATTTCTCCCATAATATGAAAAGAGGACACAGAGTTGGGTCCAATATTACCAAAGTAGATACGTATCTTCTCCCCTGTTTTCGCCTTCAAAGCGTTGTCTTTTGTCAATGCTCCAGGATTCCCATTGAATACAACATAATCAGGTTTATCAGACATGCCTTTTTTAATTGAAAACTCCAAAACACTTTCATCTTCTGAAGGTTGGGTAAAGAAATCACTTTGAATGATATAAAATTCATGATCAACCCGTGATAAACCATGTTTTGGTTCGACCAAAATTAGGCCATACATTCCATTGGCAATATGCGCAGGAATGCTGGGAATCGGCGAAGCGCAATGATAAATGTAAAGCCCGGGGTGTAAGGTTTTAAATTGAAAAACTTTTTCCTCTCCAGGAGCTACAAGAGTTGATGCAGCACCCCCCGATGGTCCGTTTACGGCATGAAGTTCAATATTATGAGGGAACTCATTGGAACTATTATTAGAAAGATGAAGCTCTACTGTATCACCGAGACGAACACGAATCATAGGACCTGGGACAGTCCCATTAAAACTCCAAAACTTGTAATCCTTCCCATCACCCAAAGGGCCAACAAACTCTTTTGCGTGCAACTTGATCTCCACCATCTCCGGCATGATTCGAGAAGTATGAGGAGGTACATTAGGAGCTTCAGTCATATTGACTTCTCCCGCCCCCAGATTCCTTGACCATAAGTTCAATAGGATAAATCCTGCAATTAAAACCCTTACAAATAAAGATAATCGTTGCAAAACGACTACGCCTCCTTTAATCATGATTAGAACCACTCAACCTTTTTTCCGTGCCTCCAGAAATAGGTCTAAGGAAAAGGGTTGACAGTATAAGTCGGCTGCGAAATAATAGCCTAATTCACATAGTTTTAATAACTTAACTACTAGGCCAGCGAACCGACTGGTTTGGCCTTCATTATACAGGGTTGCTTACATTTTATGGATGTTTATTGGGAACAATTCAAGACCCCCTTTTTATGCTTTGCTGGATTTTCAGGGGTAGGAAAAACCACTTTGCTTGAGCGTTTGATTAAGCGGTTTACCGAAGAAGAAATCCGTGTTGGCTATTACAAGCATGATGCGCATCGCTTTTCTATCGACCGGGAAGGCAAAGACACAGCTCGTGCAACGCAGGCTGGAGCTGGTATTATTACTATTAACGACCCTAAACATTTTGCCATCGTCGCTGATAATGCCTTTAAAAAACGTTCGATCACGCATGCTCTAGAACAATGTGACTGCATCCTGATCGAAGGCTACAAACAATCTCCCTTTGATAAGATTGTTTTTCTGGATAAAGAGGGACAACTTCCTATTCCCTCGGAAACCCCAGGGATTAAAGCCATAATACACCAAGGATTAACTACTAGCAGCCTTCCCGAGGTCCCACGTTTTCATCGAGATGAAATTGAGCCTATATACGAATTTGTTCGCGATCATTTTAAAAGATCTGGCAGCGAACTTTTTGGAGCTGTTTTTGTAGGAGGCGATAGCAAGCGAATGGGAAAACCAAAGTTTGCGCTCACCTATGATGGCATCTCGGGGACAGAGAAGGCGGTCAAAATGTTGAGCAAATTTTGCAATAAAGTATTTCTTTCCTCGCGGGTTGATTTGGAAATGGGTTCTTTAGGCAAAATAGAAAACGTGGAACGGATTGATGATGATCATACCGGACTCGGACCCGTTGGAGGTTTGGCAACCTTGATGGGAAAATTCCCGGATAAGGCGTGGATGATAACCGCATGCGATATGCCTTTTTTAAAAGAAGAGGATTTCGAGGCAATATTACAAAATCGAGACCCATTAAAATATGGTACCTGCTATGTTCAAAAAGGCAGTTTCGGTTATGAACCAATGTGTGCCATTTACGAACCAAAATTCATCGTTCCACTTTTTGAAGCCATGTCTAGACGAGAGCTTTCCTTGTCCAGAATTATTGCTGGGTCTTCTTCCATTGAGCCACTCCCATTTAAAAAATTAAAGATTCATGAAGTGGACCGATCAAAGTTTATGAACATTAATACAACGGAAGATTATGAGAAGAGGAACCTAAGGTTAGTCGTGTACCAAAAGAGGGAAACATTATGAGTATGATTCAAGTCCAGGAGGCCAGACAAAAAATTCTGGAAAAAATCAATTTTAAAGGCGTAGAAAAAGTATCTCTGGATCAAGCACTGGGAAGAGTGCTCGCTGAAGATATCGTTGCGGGTCTTAACAATCCTCCCTTAGACAACTCCGCGATGGATGGGTATGCCCTGATCGCAGAGGATATTGCCAATGCTACACCGGATACCCCAGTCAAGTTGGAAGTGGTTGAAGAAATCGCTGCCGGTTATTCTGCAAAGGGGACATTAAAATCGGGTCAGGCTATGCGGATCATGACAGGTGCTCCTATTCCAGCCGGTGCAAATGCGGTTTTAATGCAGGAGGACACGGATAAAGAGGATAACTTCATCTTAGCTAAGGATCGGGCTGATGTAGAAGAAAACATTCGAAAAGCAGGTGAAGATGTAAAAAAAGGGGAGACCGTCATTAAAAAAGGCGCTTCCCTTAGCCCTGCGCACATCGGAATGATGGCTGTGGTGGGTCGCTCTCAGGTGGCCGTAGGTCAACGCCCAACAGTTTCTATTCTCTCCACGGGAGATGAGATCCTTGAGTTGGATCAAAAACCCGAAGGCCCACAAATTTATAATAGTAATGGACATATGCTTGCTGCACAAATCCGTTCGGCGGGTGGCATCCCAATCTATTTAGGGATAGCCAAGGATACAGAAAAAGATTTGATGGAAAAGTTTGAGTG
>PBKP01000034.1 GCA_002721515.1 Nitrospina sp. | reverse complement strand
TGACTACAGGCAAAGCAGAAATACAGGTTCTGGCAAAGGAACAAATTCAAGCCCTACTTGACAAATATAAATCAGGCTTGCAGGTAGTAACCATTCAACTTCAAGATGTGCATCCACCNGANCAGGTNGCNGACTCATTNAANGANGTTGTCCGTGCNAGNGAAGATAAAGANAGAATGATNAATGAAGCNCAAGGTTATCGAAATGCAGTNATTCCNGANGCTCGNGGGCAAGCTGCNGAAATAGTTCGGATTGCAGAGGGCTATCGAGAAGAAAAAATAAAAAAAGCAGAAGGTGATGCAAAACGNTTTCTTCAGCAATATCAAGAATACAAAAAAGCTCCTNATATTACCCGCAAAAGAATTTATTTAGAAACCATGGAGGAAATACTTCCTGANATAAATAAATTTGTCATGGAAANNAAAAAAGGCAGNGGGGTACTTCCAATTCTTCCCTTAGGTANNAATTCAATATTGGGAGGAAATANAAAATAACCATGAAACAAAATTCTTTNATTATCTCNGGCATCATTGCAATCGTNATNCTNTCTTCATCTATGTTTACAGTGCACATGACCCAAAGCGTAATNGTACTGGAACTTCAGAAGCCTAAAGAAATTATTACNGNNCCAGGNCTNTATTTTAAAATTCCATTTTTCCAACGAGTTAAATATTTTCCTAACCAATTANTGGATAACGATTCTTCCCCTGCAGANGTNATCACCAAAGANAAGAAAAATTTATTGATTGATAATTTCACCATGTTTCGTATCACCGATCCTTTNAAATTTCTGGAAACGGTTCGTGGCGAGCAAGGNGCACGCGCAAGATTAGACGATATTGTTTATTCTGAATTNCGTGTTGAAATCGGTCAACANAACTTGACAAGTATTGTGACTGGAACCCGCGATGCCATCATGGATAAAGTGACTAAAGAATCAAACAAAAAAGCCGCAGAGTATGGGCTTGAAGTTGTCGAAGTAAGAATTAAACGCACAGATCTTCCTCCTGAAATTGCTAATTCCATATTCAATCGAATGCGGACAGAACGTGAAAGAATCGCTATGGAATATCGGTCCGAAGGCAAGGAAGAGGCTACTAAAATTCGGGCTGAAACGGATAAAGAAAAAACTATTCTTGTTGCTGAAGCCTACAAACAGGAACAGGCTATTCGGGGGGAAGGAGATGGAATGTCTACAAAAATTTACGCCGATGCTTTTAATAAAGACCCCAAGTTCTATTCCTTTATGAGATCTATGGAAGCCTATAAAAAATCTTTAAAAACCGACACTACTCTCCTAATGTCTGAGGATTCCGATTTTCTGGATTTCCTTAATAAATCTAAATAACCTGTTGCCCTATAAGGGTGGAAAAAAAACCTATAACCACTTATTATATTAGTGAGACTCTTTTTCTATAAGGTCGCATGAGAATAATCATCGTTGGAGCGGGGATAGTTGGGTTTAACCTTGCGCAAGAATTATCGCAAGAAGGGCACGATGTGGTCATCGTGGACAAAGATCCGGATTGCACAAGACGAATCTCAGACACCCTTGATGTAATGGTTGTCCAAGGTAACGCCTGTTTACCNAGCGTTTTAGTTAAAGCCGGTATCAAATCGACTGAAATGTTGATTGCCGTTACAGAAAAAGATGAAATCAACCTCCTAGCTTGTTTTCTTGCCTCTCGTTTTGAAGTACCCAACCGATTTGCCAGACTNCGTGATATGGAATTTACCGCAAAAGACGCGGTTATTNCCCCACAGANTCTGTTTGTCGANCANGCAATCANCCCGCCGCAGATCATGGTCGAAACAATACTGAAGTTCTTGGAAACTCCAGGTGTTGTCAATGTAGCCGAATTTGCTGATGGTGATGTTCTTTTGCGCGAATTTGATGTTCCAGAAAACGCACCTATTTCTGGGAAATCTATTCAAGATATCCGCAGTATTACCCAAATGGATTCGTTAGTAATTGTTGCCATTGTTAGGAGTGGAGACCTAGTAATACCAAAGGACGAAGATATTATTCATGTGGGCGACAGGTTTTATACTTTAGTTGACAAAGAATTTCTTCCTTTTTTACTCCCCATGCTGAACAAAACTTTGGATGAAGTTGAAAAAATTATAATCTATGGCGCTACACCAATGGCATTGCATCTCGCTAAAGTTATGGAAGAAGAGGCCCGTGATGTGCGAATTATTGAACCTTCGAGAGATAAAGCTCATGGCGCTGCAGATGCACTAAAAAGAGCTGTGGTGATGCACGGCAGCGGAACTGATATGGACTTATTTAATGAAATTAACATGAAAGAAGCAGATTTTTTCTTAGCTGTCTCTGATGATGACGAAAATAATATCCTCTCAGCTTTATTAGCAAAAAAGTATGGNGCCAAGCGNACTCTAGTAATTACCAATGATCCAGAATATCTACCNATCCTAGATTCCATCGGTATAGACATCACCATCAACCCACGGCTGATAACTGTCAGTGCTATATTGAAACATTTACGAAAAGGTCGAGTGATGTCTGTATTTAAGCTTATTGAAGATGCAGAGGTCATAGAAATTGGTGTGGAACCAGACTCCTCAATTGTGGACCAAAAAATTTCGAAAATAAAATTTCCAAAAGAAGCTATTATCGGGGCCATTCTTAGAAAAGGAGAGATGCTCATTCCGACTGATGAAATTATTCTGGAAGCAGGAGACTCTGTAATTTTGGTTGCATTACCAGGGGCAATTGAAAATATTGAAAAGCTCTTTGACCGGAAACGTTCATTCCTTCCCTTCCGATGAATATCCAGGCAATATTAAATGTTGTTGGGGTAATGCTAATTCTTCTTTCCGGTCTTCTTTTAGCTCCACTTGGAGTTTCGTTTTATTATGCCGATCTGCCTCTCGAAGGTTATATCTCAGAAACTTCTGCATTCAGTATTACTTTTACTATTAGTCTCTTAACAGGTCTCATCTTATGGAAACTATTTCCATCAGGTATTGAAAAATTAAGGGACCGTGAAGGTTTTGCCATTGTGGCCGCATCGTGGATAGTTATGTCAGCCTTTGGGGCAATCCCCTTTTACCTTACCGGAGTTTGCCCTAATTATATTGATGCATTATTCGAAAGTACCAGTGGTTTCACTACTACAGGGGCATCAATCTTAGTTGATATTGATGCAGTGCCTCATGGGATTCTTTTTTGTAGAAACTTGATGCAGTGGGTTGGCNGGATGGGGATCATACTGCTTTCCCTGGCAATTTTTCCAATGTTAGGAATCGGTAGTTTTCATTTATTCAAAGCAGAAATTCCTGGCGGCTCTACCGTGGAGCAAATGCAACCAAGGCTAGCTGAAACTGCAAAAATTCTTTGGAAAACTTATCTCGCTTTNACAATCATTGAAATTATTGCCCTGCTTTTTGCTGGATTAAATTTATTCGATGCTGTTTGCCATACATTTTCTACCGTCGCCACAGGTGGGTTTTCCCCACATAACGGCAGCGTCGGTATATTCAACAATATCTATATAGAGGCAATTATAATTTTATTCATGTTTTTCGGCGGAATCAATTTTGCCCTACATTCTCAGATTGTTCGGGGAAACTTTGCGGGTGCTTTAAAAAACCCAGAATTTCGTAGCTATTGTTCCATTTTGATAATCGGCATTCTACTAGTTACTTGGGGGTTAACCAGAATATCTCCTGACGGGAATGCAGGTGAGGCATTTAGAAATGCTGCATTTACAATAGTATCAATACAAACAACCACTGGTTTTGTAACCGATGATTTTAATCTTTGGCCAGAATATTTAAAACTTTTGGTGCTAGGAATTATGATGATTGGTGGTTGTTCAGGTTCTACCAGTGGTTCGTTCAAAATAATTCGATTTATAATCCTTATCAAAATAATTTTAAGGGAACTCACAAAGTTGGTCCACCCGCGAGCCATTTTCCACGTTAAAGTAGGCGAAAAAACCATCAGCCCCGACGACCTTTCGAATGTAGCTGCTCTGACATTTTTATTTATAGGCATCTCCTCCCTCAGTGCCATAATGCTTTCATTTATGGGAGTTGATTTGACTACTGCAATCTCTGCATCCATTGCTTCTCTTTTTAATATCGGTCCTGGCCTTGGAGCTGTTGGAGCCATGGGAAATTACGCTACTATTCCTGCCATGGGGAAGGGAATTCTCATTTCCTGCATGTTATTGGGAAGACTTGAAATTTACGGTATTTTGCTACTATTTTTGCCCATAGCCTGGCGCAAATAAGATTTGATTTTGCAAATACAATAAATTAAAATTTCGCCCACTTACCTAATTTAATAACCTTTAATTAGAGTTATCATGAATTTCTAGCATATCGAAATTCAAATCTAATTTTTTAAGGAATTTTAAGGAAATGGAAACCAAACCTCTAAAAATTACCGAGTTGGTACTTAGAGACGCACATCAATCCCTTCTTGCGACTCGAATGAAAACGGAAGATATGCTTCCTATAGCTGAAAAACTCGACAAGGTGGGTTTTTTCTCGCTAGAAATGTGGGGCGGTGCCACATTCGACACATGTATTCGTTTTTTAAATGAAGACCCGTGGGAAAGAGCAAGAGCACTAAAGAAAAAAATGCCCAACACTCCCTTTCAAATGTTATTGCGGGGACAGAATGCTGTAGGTTACCGGCATTATGCAGACGATGTAGTTGAAAGGTTTGTAAAACAATCTGTGGAAGTTGGAATAAATATTTTTCGTATTTTCGATGCCCTGAATGATTTCCGTAATATAGAAACTGCCGTCAAAACAGTTAAGAATTGTGGGGAAACTATAGAAGGTTGTATCAGTTACACCGTAAGTCCAGTCCACAACTTAGAACTTTACGTAAAAATGGGTAAGGACCTTGAAAACCTGGGTTCAGACATCCTTTGTATAAAAGATATGGCTGGACTTTTAACACCTGACGTGACAAAAAATCTAATCACAGAATTGAAAAAAAATATCAAACTTCCCATCCATTTACACACACACGCAACAACGGGCCTGGTTGGAATGAACATGCAATGTGCTATCGAGGCAGGTGTGGATATGATCGACACGGCTATTTCCACGCTATCTATGGGAACCTCTCATTACGCAACTGAATGCATCGTGGCAGCACTAAAAGGGACACCAAGAGATACNGGNCTGGATTTAAACCTCCTTGAAGAAATTAATGACTANTTTAAAGAGGTTAAGAAAAATTATGCCGAATTTGAAAGTGATTTTAAAGGAGTNGATGTAAACATTCTCAAATCACAAATTCCAGGCGGCATGATTTCAAATATGGAAAGCCAGTTAAAGGAACAAAATGCTATTGAAAAACTCGGAGAGGTTTTAGANGAAGTNCCTCGTGTTAGAAAAGATATGGGNTACCCACCATTAGTAACACCGACAAGCCAGATTGTTGGTTCACAGGCAACCCTGAATGTTTTGACTGGCGAACGCTATAAAATTATAACTAAAGAAACACGTCAATGCGTAATGGGAAATTACGGTAAGTTGCCTGCAGCTATTGATGAGGAACTACTAAAAAAAGTGGCAGGCGACAAGGAAATTACGGACTGCCGTCCTGCCGATTTGTTGGAACCAGAATGGGACGGAGTATGTAAAGAACTAGGAGACAAATACACTAGTGAGGAAGACCGATTAACCTATGCCCTGTTTGAGAAAGTTGCGTTAAAGTTTTTTGAAACGCGAGGAAAGCCTTTACCAGAAAAACCAACAACGGCAAAACCAGCATCTGGTCAAAAGCCTGCTGAACAGACACCTGCTGCAGCACAAAGTGGGTCTTCAGTTTATCAAGTTCGGGTAAATGGAAAAGATTTCACTGTAGAGGTAGCCATGGGAGGAGCAGGGGCAATGACTCCTGCACCTGCACCCNTTACCGCAGCACCTACCACAGCATCAGCANCCTCTACCNCTTCTCCCACAAGCAGTGGGGGCGGATCTCCACTTACAGCACCTTTACCAGGATCTATTTTCTCCTTAAAGTGTAATGTTGGCGATGCTGTTAACGAGGGTGATACCGTTTTAGTAATGGAGTCGATGAAAATGGAAAGTGAGGTTAAAGCCCATCAATCTGGAACCATCCAATCGATTCTTGTAAAAGAAGGTGATAATGTTCAAACTGGCGACCAGTTGGTAATCATAGGCTAATGGAATTCAGCTTCAGTTCATCCGCTTCAAAAATTATTCATAGCACCGGTTTTTCCGGTTTGGCTAGCGGCGACATACTAATGATCGGAGTCGGCTGCATATTAGTCTATCTTGCCATCTGGAAAAAGTTTGAACCTCTTTTACTGCTTCCCATGGGCTTTGGTTGCCTGCTAGCAAACCTCCCACTAAGCATGATGGCTAGTACAGATTCCGGTGGGTTGCTAAACTTTTTCTACCAAGGTGTAAAACACGAAATTCTGCCACCAATTATTTTTATGGGGGTTGGGGCTNTNACCGATTTTGGNCCCTTGCTAGCAAACCCTACAACACTTTTATTAGGCGCTGCGGCGCAAATTGGAGTATACACAACTCTGGTTGGGGCTGTGTTTCTTGGATTCAATATGCAGGAGGCCGCCGCAATCGGAATTATTGGTGGTGCAGATGGCCCCACCTCAATTTTTATCGCAAGTAAACTCGCGCCTCACTTACTTGGACCCATAGCCGTAGCAGCNTATTCATATATGTCACTGGTNCCTTTAATTCAACCGCCAATCATGAAACTTCTTACAACCGAAGAAGAGCGGAAAATTAAAATGGAACAGTTAAAGCCCATTTCACAAAAGGTAAAAATCCTTTTCCCAGTAGTGGTCACTATTGTATGTTGTCTCTTGTTGCCAGGCGTAACACCGCTTCTTGGAATGTTTATGTTGGGAAATCTTTTTCGAGAGTCTGGGGTAACTGCTCGTCTTCATGAAACTACAGAAACCCATTTGATCAATATCGTGACGATAATGCTTGCTCTATCGGTAGGCTCATCCATGACAGCCGAATCCTTTTTGCGGCTTGAAACCATTAAAATAATTGTACTGGGATTGCTGGCTTTTGGGTGCGCCACAGCAGGCGGCCTGATTTTTGGAAAAATCATGTGCAAAATGTCAGGTGGAAAAGTTAACCCCTTAATCGGTTCTGCGGGAGTATCCGCCGTTCCGATGGCCGCTCGGGTCTCTCAAAAAGTGGGAGCCGATGCCGATTCTTCCAACTTTTTATTGATGCACGCCATGGGGCCTAACGTAGCTGGTGTAATAGGTAGCGCAGTTGCAGCAGGTGTATTTGTTTCCCTTTTTGGAGATGTAGGAGGAGCAGTAGATACACATGCGGCTTTGGCACCAGTAATTGGCAACCCAGAACCAGGTGTTCGAGCGCTTGCCACAGTTGTGGATGCGATTAAACAATAAAGGAAATTTTTGAAATGGAAGTTAGTGTTTCAGCAGCCGTAAATGTTTCTATTCTCGCCATGTCCGTTATTTTTATGGTGCTCATTATTCTTATATTTACCATTAAAGCTTTGGTAAAACTCATGCCTTACCAGGCACCACCTATCGCAGCTCCAGCGAGAAATACTATTGGAAGGTCAACAACAGCAGCAGAACAAGATGATCAGGTTGCGGCCATAACAGCCACCCTTGCAGCCCATATGGGCAAAAAACCTGACGAGTTCAGGATTGTTAATATACAAATGTATTAACCCTATTCGGTCAGCTTTGCATTCGCGCTATCGTCCTTGGTAAGCATTATCCTCTTTTAGAATATCTTCTGTATCTGAGGAAATACCCTTAGGATTTTTAGTTTTAGGTAAGGAACCAATAATTTCAATAGGGGCTTGCACTATACCCTGGAATACACCCATTAACTTCTTACTTAAAGAGGTAAAGGGAATCGCCGAAATATCTGGGTTGTAAAAATCCCCCTTAACCTTGTAATAAGTTTTCAAGAAGCTCTTCTCATCGCCCCCTGTTATAATTTTTCCAACCACTGGAATTTTTGTTAGCAACCTATCTAATCCAGCCATAGGCGCAACTCCTACCACCGTATCCATTTGCTTTTTACCTAAATCGAAAGTCCCAACGATAGTTGTTCGACGATCAATAGTTTCTAATATAAGATTTTGTGTTTGAACAATTCCATTCTTGGGAATAAAATCACCTGATAGTTGCTTAAATGGAAAAGGCTCGCTTTTATCTTCTTTTGTAGAAAATGAACTGGTATCGGGCGCGAAAAGCTTGTCTACTCCATGTTTAAGCTTTGTCTTATCCATCCTGCCAGATTGGATATTCAGAGAAATTTTCCCTCTTAATGAGTCACATATTTCAGCCCAATTTTTTCCTTTTCCCTTTATAATGGCATAAAATTTTTTAACATCTCCACTTAATCCTTCCTTAAAAGTATCACCAAAAAGGCTAAATACGTTTTCCGTTTTGACATTCTTCGCAGCTATTTTTANACNAAAGGTATTGACTCCCATCTCATCAACGCGAAAATTTCCAGAGCTTTTTACTAATGGGTTCGTTCCAATNTTCCAATCTGAAAGTTGNAGATTCTTATCCTTTANNGAAATTTTTCCTTTANCNTTATTTANCNGCAACATTCGGAAATNNAATTGCCCNACATCAAAAAGGATCTGNCCTTTAGCNTTCTTGAAAAAATCCGTCTTGGTAAANAAATCNAATACCTTNNCATCTTTTTGNTGNGANTCNTNNATTANTTCATTAATATCTAGTTTTTTACCTGTAAGTTTTATTTCNAAATTNGGGNCATCACTTCTCTCATAAATACCACTAAAATTAAANTNGCTNTCAGCNANAGNNACATTNGCTGATCGAATATCAAACCTATTTTCTTTAAAACGTANNTNAGCATTGAGAGTNAGATCGGAAGATATTTTTTCAGGCTTGANCTTTAAGTTGACTAAGTTTATTTTCCCTTCAAGATCNGAATNTTNTANATTATNNAGGTTTCCTTCTCCATAGATAACNAANTCTATATGNCCNCCAGNTGTCCAAGATTTANAAAGNTGATNNGATGCATCANCCTTAAATTCTTNTGATTCTAANTTGACAACAAAATTCGGGTTATCCAAATTAGGNATTTTAATCGANCCGGAAATTTTGTTGCCACCTAATNGGTAGANCCAATTNTCGATATNTAAACCATCTTTGCCAGAGAANNTCCCTTTAGCNTTAAACTGATTAAGANTATTTTCNTTTTTCTGAATNAAGCNAGNAATCTTCATANTNTGTAGTTGTTAGATCTGCCTNTTGCTCAAATTTAATATTTNTAGGCGTACCATTNATATTTATTGAAATATTTGCNAGNCCNGAATAATTAAAATNANTAAAAATTGGAATGNTTNTTAAATCTGNTTTTAAAAGCTCAGGAAGCTTNAANTGNANAGAAAATTGGGGNTNNGATCGGCTAGNACGATCAATTTCACCCTCGAGAAATAANGGNGAGNCCCCATAAAAACCTGNAANATTTTCCAANCGAATTTTNTTCTTANCGTAATAGAGCTTTCCTCTCAANCNTTTNAATANNCGCAATNGATCCTGATATTTTATCGAGAGNTTTTTTANTTCNACCTCGCTCCATTCTTTTNNCNTCTCTGGCTTTTCAGGNTTTTNCTCAAAACGATATTTNATNAANACATTTCCAGANTTATAGATAAGTCCCTGTTGTAATTCCAAAAGNCTGCCATCNGATTCTNNCTTCATAATCCAATTTAAATCNCTAGCATCNAAATGATATANAACTGTAGCCTTCTCTAGGAGTTCTTCGTTTTTGTANCCCAGNTCTCCATTTAAATTGGTAAACTTNCTNTGCGAAAANTTTCCAGAAAGNTTTTTATATTTCAGAATNCCNNTCCANGGTTCGTTTTTTCTCTGTTCCAGTTTCGGAGTATGCGTATAAACTATTTTTCCATTTAGGTTTTCAATTTTAGACTTAAACTTTTTTCCTTTGAGAGATACATCCTGAAAAACGATTTCACCTTTTACCNATANATTGTCAAAATCCTTTAGTGGNCCCTTGGCATCNAACCTTATATCCGCCCAACCCTTAAGGTCAGAATACATCGATAGTTCATCATACACAGGGTCCCCATTAAATGCCTTTTTCAAGGTAAAATGTAGCTGTTCCATTTCCACTTTATTCTCTAAAGACATGTTAACAACAGGGTTCGTCAGAAAGTTGTCAATGGTTCCGTTTAAATTAATTAAAGACTGATTGTTATAATGGGACTTTTTAATATTAAAACTGCTATTACCATTACGGACCTTAAAAATGCCCGTAACTTTTTCTATGGGAGGGAGAGGATTCTGCCAATCCACTTTTTTCATTTCTATTTCACCAGCAATCTTTTTTCCATTTACAGGTTTAGATATTTCCTTCAGTTGATTCAATGTTCCATCAAATTTAAATGAATTAAATTTAAGCCATCCATTCTTGAATACTTTTTGAACTTCAGAAACATATGTTTTTGAAAAAATTTTTATAGGAAGATAATCANCTANTCTATTAACCCTAAAAAAANCCGTTTGCAGCTGNATAAAAATAGCAGGATCTTTTGAAAAAATATTTTTAAGGGAACCACTTGCCCTAAATTGAAATGGACCTGTTTCTGCTTTTAATTCTTCAAAACTGATAGAATCTTTACTTACCGAAAGCTTATACTTAATTCCACCCCNAGCAGGAACTTCTGAATCCCTGATCACNGCGCGCATTTTTCGCNTGTACGAAGAATATTTCAAAATGCCTTCGGCTTTNAAAGTNCCACCTAAATTGCCNGAAAAACTTGAATCAATCGACAACTGACTATTCACAGGAGTANTTCCTATAANTTTTTTTAAATACGGCTGAAACTTGGAAATNTTCAATTCTTTTAATCGAATATTTCCATCAATGGAAGGACTTTTAAAACGAGATGTTTGGAAAAAATTATCAAAAGCTCCGTTAATTTGAAAAACAGTAGACGGTCCACTGTTTGGAATTTCACCTTTCAATGTGAATTGAAATGGAAATTTTAGTAGGCTTTTCTTAAGTGAGAAATGAATATGATCGAATTCGAATGAAAGCGGTTTATCACTTGGTTGGTNTAAAAAATCNAGAAAATANAATGAGGAANCTTCCACNCTNATCTGATTNGTTAAGCTCACTTTNAACAGCTTAAATAATTTACTATCTGTAGGCTTTGAAATCCATTTGTGGACTTCCCCGACACTGAATTCCCCTGAAGCATTTCTCACAATTCTAAGCGATGATCCTAGGATTACGATCTGTTTAACTTCAAGTTTTTTATCCAAAAGTGGAAGGAGTTTGACCGTAACTTTTACCTCACGAGCTTCTAATTCCGTCTCTGAATCCCAACGAGATTTGACAGAAACATCCTTTAAAAGAATGTTTAATCCCCTAACAAAATCAATCTCTGCATCACCAATCGAAACCTCTCTCCCTGTTAATTCCTTTATTTTTTCAACAGCAATTTTTTTTATCTCTCCTAGGTTTTGAAGCTGGTAAAAGGCCAGAGAAAAAATAGATATAATAAAAAGAATGAGTACAAAGAAAGAATAAAAAATTACCCTTTTTTTTGAAATCGGCATATAGAGGATGGATGAAAAAGGTTACAATAACCTAAATTTGTTCTGTAAACGGCCAAGCTATAAGATTAATATATGGAAAATGATTTGCCTTAACCTTTTTTGAAAAATAAATCCATTATTTTCATATATTTATAGATGATTTAAAAGCTCGAGTCTATAAAATTCCAACGCGTTTTAGGCCTCTATTAAGGCTAATAAATTTAATAGAATATGAAATCAGTAGACAACTCTATTATTTATGGGCTTAACCCAGTATTCGAGGCTTTCAAAGCTCGTAAGCGTCGCTGCTATAAACTNGTCATTGAACATGGGAANAACCAGACTCGTTTGCAAGCATTGATCAAATTAGCGCATGAAAATAAAGTACACATTGAAACCATTCCAAAAACAATTTTTCAAAAAAAATACCGCAATCATAATCACCAAGGAGTAGTGGGAATTTTTTCGGTTATTCAAACTTTGGCGCTAAAAGANCTTATTGAAATTNCTTTTAAAAACTCTCGNTTACCAGTTCTNGTAGCCATCGANAGCATTCAAGACCCNCAAAACCTTGGNGCCATAATACGATCCGCTGANGCATTNGGNATCCAGGGAATGATCTTACCNAAAAATCGCACTTCAACTCTAAATGAAACNGTTGCAAAATGCTCATCAGGAGCAATTGAACATCTTCTAATTTCGACAACCACAAACTTAGTCCGCGGAATAGAACAATTAAAAGAAGCTGGCTTTTGGATTGTTGGGGTAATCCCAGATGGTAGCACTCACTGTTATCAATATAAATTTGATGCGCCAANAGTTTTAATTATAGGAGGTGAAGAAAAAGGGATTCGCCCCTTACTAAAAAAATCCTGNGATTCCACACTGAAAATACCGATGGAAGGTTCATTAGGATCATTGAATGCATCTGCAGCGGCGGCCGTGATCTTCTACGAGGTCTTGCGACAAAAAAATTCAGACAGTGAATGAATGACTAATATACATTTGCAACCAAATTTAAAGAACAATATGGCTACCTACATTAGTCCAATTATTGATTGGGATTACAAATTTAGAATGGGTTTTAATCGAGGAGAAAGNACNAAANTACATTCGATTGTATGACCTCATTCGTCGTATTGCGGCCTTTCTTTTTTTCTTCGCTTCTTTCTGTTTACGCTTTTTCTTNACAGAGGGTTTTTCATAGAAACGACGACGTTTGAGTTCTTTTAATAGCCCCTCTTTAGTCATTTGTCTTTTTAGTACTTTTAAAGCTTTTTCAACCTGATTTTGGTAAACTGTTACTTCCAAAAACCTTTACCTCCTAGTTAAATTAATGTCACGAACCCTTAGATATTTCGNGGNGAATCAATTTTAAAATTATTTCCCCANAAAAAACAGAATTAGTATCCTGCTTTAGCATGAAGCTAGGGATTATCAACAAAAANACTTATAAAGTCAATAGCTGAAAAATGATGAAACCAAATACAGTCATCCAAACCTTTCGAATTTTTCTTACATTATCCTTTATATTTTNGTCATTAATATTGGTCAAGAAAGGCANAACCGAAGAATTTGCCGTTCCAAACTCAGGTTCTCCCTATCTAAGTTTGGGGAACCTACAAACTGGCCAGATTCTACATATTCCTACTGGCCTTACCGTCAATTTTTCCCAAATGATGGAGTCCGTTGCTACATCTCGNGTGATTTATGTCGGAGANACTCACGATAATATAGAAGCTCATAAAGCCCANCTGCAAATTATTAAAAGATTATCTGAGCTTTATCCAGTAGCAATTGGGCTAGAAATGTTTCGTCGCTCAGCTCAGGAAAAATTAGACCGATGGAATTCAGGNAAACTCTCTGTTAAAGAATTTAAAAAACTGTTCTATTCAAACTGGGGTAAAGGTTATCAACTTTATCAACCAATTTTTGATTTTGCCCATACTCATAAATTACCCCTGATCGGACTAAAATCAACACGTAAAGTTGAAAACAGTTTTCGTGCCGGCGATCCAGCACCAGATGGCACATTTTATCCTGAAATGAATGAAAAAGACCCCTTTCACAAAGCCTTTTCTATGGCTGCTTTTGGAGGCCACCGCGGAACCAAAAAAGCACTGGAAAAACCTTATCAAATGCTACTTTTATGGGAAGAAACCATGGCACAAACGGTCGCCGGTTTTTTAATGAACCCAAAATATAAAAAGACCAAGCTAGTCGTCTTGAGTGGAGGGTTCCATATTCAATATGGCTTCGGAATCCCAAAACGCGCCTTTCGTCGGTTACCGCATTCTTATTCTATCATCCAACCGACTGTCACTCATGTCCCAGAAAAGTTAAAAGGTAGGGAAATGGAAGTAGAAAAGGTATCTATCCCGCTTTATGCAGCTGATTATGCTTGGAAAGTTGAATACAAAGTCCCAGATAATGTAAGCCTAGGAGTAAGATTGGCGGAAAATAAAAAAGGAATAATGATATTGGAAGTAATGAAAAATACCAACGCTGAAAGATCAGGAATGCTAAAAGGTGATTTGTTAATTCGCATGGATGACCAAAAAATTTCTCGCGTTGAGGAAGTATTGGAAAAACTACAAAGCAAAAAGTTCAACGACCAATCTACTTTCGATCTTCTTCGTGGCAAAAGAGAATTAAAAATGAAAGTAGTGTTTAAGGAATAAATTAAAAGGTCTTTTGGACAATCCCGCATTTAAGATCATAGGGTAATTGTTCAGGTCATGATTGAATTTCAAATATTGTAANCTCTGATTTAGCTTGTACTCTGTTGATGGAGAGGGAGGTAACTTTCGAGGCAGGGGTTCCTTGATGGCACCAGGCGATAAATTTCTCGAGTTGTAATTTTTCACCTTGAGCATGGATTTCAACAGTACCATCGGGCTGGTTCACTACCCAACCGGCCAAACCCAACTCTTCGGCTCTTTCTTTGGTCCCCGCACGAAACCACACCCCTTGAACACGACCATGAATCTTGATATGGGCAGCTTCTAGCATTGCTGGAGACCAGCTTTATTTCCTAAAGGCATCGTCAAATAAATGCTGTACTTCGCGATATACCTTAAACTTACTGCCATCACTAATTTTTTCTCCAAATTTGCCAAGATCGCGCATTATTCTCTGAAATTCTTGCGTTTGACCTTTAAAGTTCTCAATTAGCGGACGAAAATATTGTTGTTCATCTTCATCTAGACGATCACAAATTATGTGAAGCCGGGCTTTTAAAGGTTCAAAATCTTTTTCCATTGTATAATCTTCTCTTATTGTTATTGGTTCAAATANAGGATTAGGTTCGAAAAATATATCAATAACACCTCAAACAATACAAGAAATAAAACCTATAAGCACAATCCTCCAAAATTTTCACAACATTTAATTTTATTTGTTCACTCTACTTAAGGCCCTTAATTTTTCCGGATACTTTAAATAAAACCGTTTTAATTGTCGTTGAGTAGTCCGAATTTTTCTGTGATTTCTCTGGACAANANATAAATCNTGGGCGACTTGCATATGATGAATGGCTTTAGTTCCAAAATGCAAATGGTCATAGGCTATTCCTAAATTATAATGAATTTGCGCAGATTTAGGATTAAGGATTAAAGCTTCTTTATAAGCCAATATCTCTTCTTTATGCCGACCAAGCCTCAAATATGCCAAACCCAATTCAAAATAGGAAAGAAAATCCAATGGGTCCTGTTCTATAATTTCTTTATGAAATTGAATTTCTTTCTTTGCCGATCTGAGGAAAGTTTTAAAATCGGTTTCTCCTCCCCAAACTGGAGTCCCAAAAATCAAGATCAGAAAAANAGAACTACACANNTTTTCCCAAAAACAAAAACNCCTCTTGTTTTTATAGAAGACATCTAACAGAATGGACTTAAATAAATTGCAGGTCATTTGTTTAATGTAACACTTTTTTGAGGCAAGAATGAATTATAGAAAGTTTGGTAATACAGATTGGCAAATATCAGAAATTAGTTTGGGGACCTGGCAATTGGGTGCAGATTGGGGTCAAGTTGACGATGCAACAGCAGAAAATGTTCTCGCTGCTGCAGTAGATTCTGGGGTCAACTTTTTTGACACCGCCGATTGCTATGGNGAAGGACTTTCGGAAANAAGATTGGGCAATTTNTTTAAAAATTCNTCAGAAAAGGTTTATATAGCTACCAAACTGGGCAGGTTTCCAAAACCTGGTGGCACAGATAACTTCTCTATCGANCAGTTTCGCAAGCATACGGAAGCATCCCTGAAGAGACTGGGAGTGAACTGTCTCGATCTCACTCAAGTTCATTGTCCTCCGACTGAAATAATTAAACAAGGAGAAGTGTTTGATTGGCTTCGCACTTTAAAAAAAGAAGGAAAAATCAAACAGTTTGGTTTTAGTGTTGAGTCTATGGAAGAAGCAGAGCTTTGCCTTAAACAGGAAGGGATCGCATCCCTGCAAATAATTTTTAATGTTTTTCGGCAAAAGCCAATCGAAACTATATTTAAATTAGCTTTAGAAAAAAAGGTGGCAATCATCGTGCGACTACCTCTGGCATCCGGACTACTCTCTGGGAATTTTAGAAAAACAACCTCTTTCACTTCCAGTGACCATAGAAACTATAATAGAAACGGGGAACATTTTAATGTTGGTGAAACTTTCTCTGGAATTTCTTATGAAAAAGGGCTGGAACTTGTTAATCAATTAGAAGAAATAACTCAAAGGGATACATCCTTAAACTTAACTGCTTTAAGATGGATTTTGGATTTTGAAGCTGTTTCTGTAGTAATTCCTGGCTCAAAGACCCCGGAACAGGTTCGGCATAATTGTGAAGCTAGTGATTTACCTATTTTAACCCCAGCTTTGCATAAGACTCTGAATCATTTTTATAATCAAAAAGTAGCATCTGCGATACGTGGAAAATATTAATTTTTTAGAACCAAATTTAAAGACAAAAAGATATTTTTCTTTATTGTTTAAAAATGAAACTGATACAATTAATTATTAAAATGTAGAACTTATAATAACAACTAAAACTATTTAAAAAGTTAATAAACCCTTTTTGAAAANGAAACAGATGAAAGAAGCCTATCAAGTAANAGAAATTGAACTCACCCCAAACCCGCGGGC
Organism: Nitrospina sp.; assembly: GCA_002721515.1. Taxonomy (GTDB): domain Bacteria; phylum Nitrospinota; class Nitrospinia; order Nitrospinales; family VA-1; genus UBA8687. The sequence continues at coordinate 15,230 of PBKP01000034.1, read as the reverse complement.
GGTTAAATTTATTTTAAACCAGAGTGTCTTGGACTCTGGGTCAAAAACAATTGAAGAAGGCGGCTATTTGGATTCAGACACTTTTGCCACTAACATTTTTGCCTTGGAAATTGTTGATCTTATTTATTGCCGAGAAAATTTTGTATCAATTACTCTTCAATCCCCCGACCTATGGGTAATTTTTAAAGATAGAATCAAAAATATCATCGAAGCAGATTTACAAAAATATGAAGAGGGAGATGAGGAAATTTCTTCTTCTATACTTGATGAGTTTGATAAGGAAAAATATCCAGAGCTATCCGATGAAGAAAAAGTTATTATTGTCGAAGCTATTTTGGATTCATCTATTCGACCTGCATTAGCAAACGATGGCGGGGGCTTGGAAGTAATTGAAGTGGAAGGCTCTATTGTTAGGATTCGCTACCAAGGTGCCTGTGGTGGTTGTCCCAGCTCTACGGGAGGAACTTTAAGGGCTATAGAAAATCACCTTAAATTTCAACTCGATCCCAATATCAAAGTGCATACCTATACTTAATGTACTGCGTTTAATATATTCCAACCAACTTTTTAGTAAGTTCCCATACTCTTTCTACCAATTTTAATTATTATAAGGATTTAATTTACTCCTCGAGCGACTCCTGTTGATTTTCCCGAAACACCTCCTAAAACACTGGTGTGAAAATTTCTACCTATGGTTGAGTCATGCGCATCACCAAGAAATTCCATCGGGAAACCAGTACCACTAGATTCAACGTACACCACTCCCCAAAAATCTAATTGTGACAGATTATTGAATTTTTTAATCCCCTTAACAGTGGTAGCAGTAGTCGGGTCTTCATTTAGGCTAACAGCTCTTATACTTCCAAATTGAGCTGAATCCTGTGTAAATATTATGTGTGTTTTAGAATCTGCAAGAGATGAAGTAAGCGATGAGTGCGAATTGTTTGCCACGAAAATACGGTGAGTTGTCCCCGCATCAATAGTGAAAATACTTGCTCGACCAGCAGCAGTATTTACAACGGTTGACATACCAACCACCTCTAAGCCTACTCCAATTTGTGTCAACGCTGAATCTAATGAGGGGTGACTCACTGAAATAAAGGTATAACTATTGTTTGGCACAGCTTGTGCGTATGGAGAAATCACTACTCGTGATTTAGCATTTGTTTCGGGTACTGTAACTACCTGCGCCTGAACTTGGCTAACAAACAAAAATAGCAGGAATGATATTCCTTTGAAGCTGTTGCAAATAATTTTTTCTATCCTAAGACTATTAATATTCATAATCTAATTTACCCCACTAACAGGAGCAGAGTTATTCATACTGGGTGTGGCTCCACTGTCATGCATATCCCCAATAAATTCCATCGCAAATCCTGTAGTATTTGCTTCAATTACAACAGCTCCCCAAAAACTAAGCATCGTAACATCTCTAAAACCAGATCCTGATGGTGATTGGATCTCAGGATTGCTGGCAACAGGATCTATTCTTATATGCCCATGTGCAAAATCAGACGGCCCAATAATAAAAGAAGCGCTTGGAATATTTGTACTTGAAAGAAATGAATGATTAGTTCTGGCTATAAATATCCTTTTTGTTTCCCGTGAGGAAATTGTAAATGTTAGGGCACTACCGAAGGCTGTCTTATCATCTTTTATAGCATTTACAACCAACCCAATTTGAGTCGCTAAACCTTCTAAGGATGCATGTGTGACTGACATAAAAGTATAACTCCTCGGATCAGACTGCCAATATCCAGAAATAACTCGGCTTTTATTATCATATGCCCATACCGAGTTAGAATTATCGAGCCAAAGAAAACCAAATAGGATCCCAAAAAATATATGAAGAAATTTTTGTGTCTTCATTTAATTTTACTTAATTTTCCGTTACTAATTATTGTAAAAATATCGCAATCCTGATCGGTAAAAATTAATTCACTCCACTAACTCCTGCCATATTATCCATGGAGGGTGTTGCAGCACTATCTTGAATGTCTCCAATAAACTCCATTGCAAATCCCGTGGTATTTGCCTCAATGACAACAGCTCCCCAATAACTAAGCATCGTAACATCCCTAAATCCTTCAGATGAAACTTCCGGATTACTGGCTACAGGGGCTATATGAACAAAACCGTTCTTAAAACTTGACGTTCCTGTAATTAACTCTACATCTGTTAAATTAGTACTATTAATAGAGGGATGACCATTTCGAACGATAAAAATTCGCTTTGTAGCACCTTTATCAATAGTAAATGTTTTCGCGGAACCAAATAGCATTCCATTGTTTGTTACAGCTTTAACGACAACACCTATTTGTGGAGCCAAACCTTCAAGATTCGGATGGGTAGCTGCAATAAAGGAATAAGAGGAGCTATCAGACTGCCAATAAGGGGCGATCACCCTGTGAGCATTTCGTTCGTCAATTGAAGCAACCTGTTGATTGCTCTCTCTGAAATTTGAAGTAGTAAGAGCAACATTATTAAAAGCTTTCCGATTATCCGCAGCAAGAGCATTTCCTTCAGCAATTCCTGTTGGAGCTCCTAAAAAACTTACATCGGGATTCGAAAAATGTTGAATGCGAGTATTGGAACCTGTACCCATAATGGTTTTAAAGTTTTGTATAGTATTTACATAACCATGGTTGTAATTAAATGGTGCTCCATCGGTATTATCATTAGCTCGGTCATGACGTGCAGCCATATTATGTCCAATTTCGTGACCGAAAGTATAATTACCTGTGGCACAACTAGTGGCTGTTACGGAATATCCAAAAGGCGCAAAAGAAGAAGATACTGTTTGCATTAAATAACCTAACCCACACAAACTACCATCTCCCTTTACCAAAACAACAACTAGATCTGCACCATGTGTATCTCTTAAATCATGGAGCCCTGTGATAGAACCATTTTGAGCTGAAGATAACATCCCGCTAAAACCTAAACCGGATTCTGAAAAACTTATTTCTTGTTTAGCAACTACATCAACAACATGAGTAACACCGCTATTTGCATATGCGGCATTGGTTTCTGACTCTGCCAAGTCAATTAGGCTTTCCATGGCACTGGTTCCCCCTTCTTGAACTCTGGCTTCGGGAGTGTAAACAACCAATAAGTCAATCACACTTCCATCATCAGATTGGGTAGTAGGAAATGAGTTTGAATCAGATGGGTGAGCAATAAAATCTGAACCTGTCACATTACCCATAAACAAATCACCATTAGAATCATAACCAAATTTCACATTGGATGAATTTTGGGTTTGATTTTTATTCTTAGTTTTATTGGTTATCTTTTCATTTTTCTTTTTTTTATCAGAAGGTAATGAAGAAGAACTTGGTTTTAATATTGGAATAATTGGCTCTCCGTCGGGAGGGAATTTAGAAGGATCTATTTCGTAAATAGCATGAATCCCGCCGCTAATATGGCGTATCTGATAAGTAAAGTTCGGTTTTGATATATTTCCATAAACTTTGCCATCCTTTACTACTAACACAACTTGACTCATTGGAACGTCTTTCAACTTTCCATACCAGGAATAACTACCAGATCTGTTTTTTGATATTTTATAAATCAGAGCTGAGAATTCTGTCGATCGAAAAAGGTTTAAAACTAAAGGAATTTCACGGTCAGGTTCTGCAGCAAAATTTTCTTGAGGATTAGATAGAAGACTAAAGTCTATCTCCACAAAACGAGAACGGACAATAGTTGGGGCATGTCTAGCTTCGATATCATCAGTATTTTTTGGAGAAAAAAAGAGATAAGGTCGAAGAGCACCCAAAGAATCGTCTTCCATTGATGCTGCTTCCAAAACATAGGTTTTCACCACAAGCAAACTGAGTAATGAAAAAATATTTATTGTTAAAAACCCACTTAAACAAAGCTTCTTTAACACGAAGAAATTCCCTTTTAGGCAAAGGGCGAATTTAAGCCCTAAATATTAATCTTATTTTGCACACACAATAACAACTACTTATCGGTGGAAAGTTAATAAACTAAAGGACTTGCAGTGCTAAATATTGACAAAAACTAATAAATTCGACTAGATTCTAAAGTTATGAAGAAAACATTTAAGGTTAATTTAGCTCTAACATCAATTTCTACAATAATTTTTTGAAAATTGGAAAAAAGAGACACCACATTTTTTACCTTGGTTCACTTTACCGGTGACTCATCGGTTACTTATGATGAAATTAAGCAGGATCACCTTGATCAAGGTCAACCTGAAATTGGGTTTCATTATATTATTGATGCTCAGGGGCAGATTCTAATGGGCAGGCATGCATCAAAAATAGGAGCGCATTATTCCGAATTCGATGAAACAAGCTTAGGAATTTGTGTGATTGGTTCCAGACATGATTTAGAAGATTCTCAATCCATTGCACTAACATTATTATTGGAAAACCTAAAAACCGAATTCCCAGAAATTGAAAAAGTAAAATATATTTACAAGGAAAATTAAATCGATCTTATCTTCCAAATTATCAGTTTCTATCTTCTAAATTCCTAAGGCTTAATATATTTATAGTCTGACAATTTAAAACACAATAAAAATAAATCTAAAAAATAAAACCTCTAGGCTTCGACCTATTCCTATTTTACAAATACTATGAATTTTTAACTTTAAAAAATTAAAATTTTTTACCAGTCAAAAACAAAGGGTCTTGTGAAAAAAATTGCTGGTTCATTAAAATAGCTTTTCTAATAAGAGCAACTACGAACAGGTAACGGTTTCTTGCTGACGAAAAACTAAAGCAACTTTTTTTTGTCGACAAAACCTGACATAATGAAAACATGAAAAAAATAATTATCATCGGTGGTGGCATTGCCGGATTGGCAACTGCATTTCGCATCCAAAGTGAAATCAATGAAGGTTCCAACCTTGAATGTATATTACTGGAGGGAACCGATCATTTTGGCGGTAAAATCTCCACAGAAAAATCAGACGGATTTGTGATCGAACGCGGACCCGACTCATTCATCTCTCAAAAACCTGCCGCGATTCAGTTATGTAAGCGACTTGGCTTGGAAGATCGATTAACTGGAACCAATCCTGGTGCACCCAGTACTTTTGTTTATACTGGTGGAAAGTTGGTCACAATGCCAGATGGACTAAGTCTAATGATCCCAACAAAATTCTTGCCATTTGCAATGACACCTTTATTCAGCTTACCTGGTAAAATACGAATGGCTTTCGACCTGTTAATCCCAAAAAAACTAGACAATTCAGACGAAAGTTTAGCCTCATTTGTTCGCCGAAGAATGGGAGAAGAAGCTCTTAGTAAAATGGCAGAACCCATGCTAGCAGGTATCTATGCTAGTGATCCCGAAAAAATGAGTATTTCCAGCACCTTCCCTATGTTCGTAGAAACAGAAAAAAAATACCGTTCACTGATTCTTGGGATGCTGGCTCGAAAAAAAGCCATGCTTATGAATTCTAGTAAACGCCCAACCAACCCTTATTCCTTATTCATGACTTTGAAAGATGGTCTTGGTGAAATGGTCGATGCCTCCATAAAAAAATCACCCAACATTCAATTTAAATCCGGGGCAAAAGTTAGCTACATTGGAAAACAAAAAGAAGGATGGAATGTGAAACTTGATGATGGCTGGGAGAGTCAAGCCGATGCTCTTGTCGTTGCTACGCCTGGGTCGGTCACAGCAAAACTTCTGCAAAATATAGCTCCCGATACCGCAGAATTATTAAACAGTATTCATTACGTTTCAACTGCAACAATAACCTTGGGGTTTAAAAAAGAAGGTTTCTCTCACTCTTTAGACGGATTTGGGTTTGTGGTCCCAAAAACTGAAGGACGAAGTATTCTAGCCTGTACTTGGACTTCTTCTAAATTTCCTCATCGTGCGCCAAAAGGTTATGTAATGCTGCGTTGTTATGTGGGTGGTGCCCTTCAAGAAGACATCGCAGAAAAAGACCCTAAAACCTTGGAAAATTTGGTAAGAAAAGATTTACATCAGATAATGGGTATTACAGAGACTCCGATTTTTTGTAAGGTTTTTAAAAATCACAAATCGAATGTTCAATATCATGTGGACCACTCTGCTAAAATAGACGCAATAATGGAAGATTTAAACAATTTTCCAGGATTATTTCTCGCAGGGAGTGCTTATCGCGGTATTGGCATTCCGGATTGCATTCAAAATGGAACTTTGGCAGCCGAATCTGCCCTAAAGTTTTTAAACGGTAAATCCCCGCAGCTGGTGTAGTATTTAGTATATTTATTCTCTAAGAAAATAAAAGGAGCGAATCATGAAATGGGTCTCTGCCCTATCCAAACAAGAAGATATCGATGCAGCAATCCAGGAAGCCACTGAAGAAATCATCCATAAATTAGACAGCAAAGATGCTGATCTGACAATAATATTTATTGCTCCTCAATATAAAGAATTTTATAACAAGATCCCTGGTCTAATAAATCGATACCTTACGCCCGGGGTACTTTTTGGATGTTCGGGAGGTGGCATTATTGGCAATGGCGAAGAAGTAGANCAGGAGGCTGCAGTCAGTATTACCTGTTCNAAAATGCCAGGAGTAAAAATNCAACCATTTTATTCTGAGACAAAAGAACTGCCCAATCAAGATACTTCTCCTTCTGTTTGGCGTGATTGGCTCAATATAAATATTGAAGATCAACCGCATTTTCTTTTCCTTGCAGATCCTTTCTCTTTCCGAGGAGAAGAATTCCTAGCTGGAATTGACTTCGCTTATCCCAATAGTAAAAAGGTAGGCGGATTAGCCAGCGGTGCTCAGGCCTTAGGTGGAAACGCACTTTACTTGAAAGATAAAATTTACGATAGAGGTTTAATTGGCATTGCCTTAAGCGGTAATATAGAGGTAGATACTATCGTGGCACAGGGTTGCCGCCCTATTGGTAAACCCATGAAAATTACCGACTGCCAAGAAAATCTACTGAAGGAACTTGAAGGAAAACCTCCATTAGAAATTTTACAAGATCTCAACGAGACCCTGTCTGATTACGACAAAAAACTCCTGCAAACATCGCTGTTTCTAGGAATTGAAATGGATCCCATGAAAGATGACCCTAAACAAGGAGATTTTCTCATTCGCAATCTGATGGGGGTCGATCGGGAATCCGGAGCACTAGCTATTGGTGCTCTTTTAAGAACTGGNCAACTGGTCCAATTTCACCTGCGCGATAAAAAATTATCCGCAGAAGATCTAGATGTGATGCTCACACGATATCTATCTCACAACCAGACTGAAAATGCCAGCGGTGCATTGTTGTTTTCCTGCCTTGGAAGAGGGAAATATCTTTATGGTGAAGCAAACCATGATTCAAACATGTTCTGCAATAAACTAGGAAAAATTCCTTTGGGAGGTTTTTTCTGTAATGGCGAAATAGGCCCTGTGGGAAATACAACATTCTTGCATGGTTATACTAGTTCTTTTGGTATCTTCAGAAAATCAAATTGAANCTAGCTTATAGAAAGGAAANTATATGGGCATTGAAGTAAGAGTCTCAANCACCCCTAACGAAAACGCAATGAAATATACATTAAATTGTAATGCAATTGATTCTGGTCATAAAACATACGCTAACGCCGAGGCGGCTGAAGATTCTCCAGTTGCAAAAGCATTATTTGCCATTGATGGAGTAAATCAAGTATTTTTAATGGCCGATTTTATTTCTGTCACAAAAAAACCTGAAGCCAGCTGGGGTAATTTGGAAGCACCCATACTGGATGCGATAAAATCGGCTTACTGAATAAATCGAGTGAAAATTACAATTCTGGGTTCGGGAACGGCAGTACCATCTTTACAGCGTAATTCCTCTGGATTCCTTTTACAAAACGCTAAAGTCAATACCTTAATTGATTTCGGTTACGGAAATCTCAAGCAACTTCTAAGTTTAGGGATCACATATCACGATATTGATCGNATTTTCTTTACGCATAATCATCCCGACCATATGTGTGACCTAATCCCTTTTTTATTTGCCTCGCGTTATCAACCAGACTCTCGAAAAAAAGAATTAGAAATTATTACTGGTCCTGGATTTCAAGACTTCTTCGACAAACTTATGCTTGCTTTCAAACACTGGCTAAAGCCGACAGAATACAAATTGAAAATTATAGAAATCGATGAAGGAACAAAAGAGTTCGAGGAAATGAATGTTAAGATAGGGAAAGTAAAACATATTGCTATGAGCAGGGGTTTTCGCTTCACCAATAGCAAAGGAAAATCCGTCTCATTTTCTGGTGATACAGATTATTGTCAAGGCATGGTTGAACTCGGACGGAACGCAGATTTGATGATTTTGGAATGCGCATGGCCAGACGAAGAAAAAACGGACGGCCATTTAGGNCCAACTTTAGCAGGAAAGTTAGCAGCAGAGGCGAATTGTAAAAAACTATGCCTGACTCACTTTTACCCACCTTGCGATCTAAAAAATATACGCAAAACAATCCAGAAAAATTATAAAGGCGAATTAGTTTTAGCACGCGACCTTATGCAATTCTACCTTTAAGGAATCTTTAAATTTATTTTTTCCCTTCCCGGCGATCTTCGATAACATCCACTGTGAGCATGAAAAGCTTAATCAACCCAATCATCACAAAAACGCCAAGAAGTAATTGTAGCAACGGGGGTATGCTAATAAGAAAACTTTCTATCGATATAAAAAGTGATTCCAAAATAATTTCCTTAATAGTCGTTTATCTTAAAGCCAGCATACCCAAGCATGAACTGATTCGCAATGACTAGTTAAGAAATAAAATTTAGCCCTCCAAATCTCTACACTCTTCTTATTTAATCCTTAGCATTCTTATTATCTGATTGTAATTAATAAAACTATAGGTCTATAAAATGGATAAAAACACTCAAAAATTAATNGGTTTTGCATTTTTNTCAAGACCACGAATAATGGTATAATTAGGTAATCNATGAAAATAAAAGGGAGGTTTTAATCTTGAAAAAAATTATAGAGTGTTTTTTTTCCTCTATCTTTTGTGTTTTATTTTACTTCACGAATCCAATTTGTGCTAATACCTTCATTGACAATAATAACGGTACAGTTACAGATAAAAATACGGGATTGATCTGGCAAAAAGGCGATTCCTTTCACGATATTAAAAATGGGCTTAATTGGTATGATGCCCTTGAATATATAACCTTAAAAAATTCAGAAAAATTTGCAGGGCATAACGATTGGCGTTTACCTACTCTTACTGAATTAAATAATCTGTGGCAAACCACTGGAAGCGTAAAAAGCAAAGATGATGAAANCCTGGGTTTGCCCGCTGAATTTCAAGGNGGAGGAAGTTACTATATCTGGACTNGTGAAGAACGNGGTCTAGANCANGCTTGGTATTTTGGACTAGGGCAAAAAGAAAATTATTTTAATTTAAAAGATTTAGCAGATTTGGAACAAGGTGTAAAAATGGTTCGTTCAGATAAAATCCCTTAGAAAAAGAAGGTAATATTAACGAACTATTAAAGATCTTATAAAGTGGTTTGGTTGGCAGCCAACATCTTTTCCCACCGGGCAGAGCCCGAGGTCTTAAAGGAGTAAAACATGAAACCGAACAGAAATTATTATCTCTTGGTATTCGTTTTATGGTTAGGATTATGCTGGGTCGCTACCACCGCTTTTTCTGAAGACAATCTAATAGATCATCAATCTATGGACCATGGAAAAATGAGCCATGGCTCAATAGGGCACACTCCTCCAGTAAATTCTGGAAATGAATACCGTACCGAACCTGAGCAAGAAATGGATCATGGGCACATGGACCATGGAAAAAGCGACGGCAGTGTTTTCCGAACCTTGGGCGCACACGATGACCTAGGCATGTCAAAGCCCAAAGATTTTAGCGAAAAGGCTCTTCAGGCACGTGGTCGCAATATTTATTTACATATGTGCGTTTTCTGCCATGGAAAAGATGGTAATGGCGGTGGTAAGGCAACTGAATATCTTTATCCCTGGCCGAGAGATTTTCGTGCTGGTATTTTTAAATTTCGCACTACTCCTACCGGAACCCTGCCCCGAGACGAAGATTTGTATCGCACTATCGTCAAGGGGGTCCCAGGAACTTCAATGCCTGCATGGCAAGACGCTTTGACCCCAGAAGATACCTGGGCGTTGATTTATCACATCAAAAATTTTTCCAAGCGATTTAAAAAAGAAAAACAGGGAGAGCAAATAATCCCAACAACTCGCCCAGAATCCTCTGCAGAGTTAATTTCCAGAGGGAAAATAGTTTATAAAGAACTAAAATGTAACCGTTGCCACGGAGATTCACTAAAAGGGGATGGCGAACTTTCTGAGTCTTTAATGGATGCATGGAAGCACGCCGTCTTTGTTCACGATATTACCAATCCACAAGCTCTTAAAGGTGGCCATAAACCAGATGATATTTTTCGAACAATCACTGCTGGCCTAGATGGAACCCCTATGCGGTCTTACATCGATATTCCTGAAACAGATCGTTGGGCCTTAGTTCATTTTATACGTTCAAAATTTGTAAAAGAATTTAAAAAAGCAGAATTTGAAACAGATATTGTCTCATTTCCTGTAGGAGTAGAGTTAAATACCGACCCTTACAGTTCTGTGTGGGATGGAGTTAAAACAACGAATTTGGTTTTGCGACCCCTTTCAGCTCGACGTAACGCTGTTGAAATTGTCAATGTAGCCTCTATAAACAACGGTGAGCAGTTGGCAATTCGCATTAAATGGAGTGATCCTACCCATGACGCATTCTCTGAGTTGCATTCAGATATTTTTCGGGATGGTGTTGCCGTCCAGTTCGCATTGGGAGCTGTAACACTTCACACCCATGGACACAACGAACCCTTTTTTGGAATGGGGAACCGCAATAAGCCCGTGAATATTTGGCATTGGAAGGCCGGACTCGATGAAGCTTTGGAAGCAGAAGATGATCTCGAATATGCTGGTGGTGGTGTCGATATGGATGCACTTATCTATGGCGGCATAATGTCTAACCCCGTTTCTAAACTGAATCCTACTGGAGAAAATCCTGTTGAGGAATTAAATGCAGAAGGATTCGGTACCATAACTCCACAGCCTCCTGCAAACCAAAACGTTGAAGGACAAGGGGAATGGAAAGACGACACGTGGACTGTCGTCTTTATCAGAGATATGCCAAAAACAGGAAAATGGGATGTAGATTTTGCCAATCGCATNGATCCTGCCTTGGTTGCTTTTGCNGTATGGGACGGTGTAAAAGAAGACCGAAATGGCCGTAAAGTTATCAGCGTTTGGCAGCGTTTTAATATTAAAAAGCCCGAATAACTTTACTTCGTTATCCTTACCCCATTTCAGAGTTGAAGAAAATTTATAACTTCCTAAAATAAATTGGCAGGGACGTTTGCTAAACCAAATTCGTATTTTAAAAATTGTAGCATTTTGCCTAATCTATTTCTTTTTTCTAACCTCCTATCTTTTCGCTGAAGAAAAAATAGGGATGGGGGAGTTAGATCGACTTATAAAAATCCACAAACCACAAAAACCAGCTTTAGATTTTAATCCAAACATTGGCCCTAAAAGAAATGTTCCACTTCAAAAAAAAGGTGATTTAACTGTTTTCTCTATTCCTGGCTTTAAGACCTATGGTTGCGGGAAATGTCACAATTCCGACAACTTAATTGAACGCTCCGCAAGTCGGATGAGACATACACTAAAACGTTTAAAAACTATTTTTCCCAACCTTAATTCAGTACCTCTTAAACAGTTTATTATTCAATCCTGGTCTGGCGAGTTATTACAGCCCTGGCAGTTTGCTCACACAACTTTCGATTCTATAAGAATTTCTCCAGCGGCCATTCTTATAGACAGCCTTGTCTATGGAAACGCAACACACCTTCATGAATCNCTTCACTTAACGCAACCCTTTCTTGGTGTTGCAAATGAGTTAGAAGCTTATGGACTAAATATTCGCTCCGATCCAAGGTTCTTAATTCTAAAGTTTCCTTATTTTGCGGATATGGTTACAACCTTTTTTTTACCAGAATTTCCAAATATTCTTGAAAAATTTTTCGCAAGGCCCACCCGAGACAATTTGAATATCCCAAAAGAAGTACAATGGTTTTTAATGCCTTTTAATGAAAAAGATCTGAAACAAATTAAAGAGCAAATAAAAAATATGGAGCCAATTTTAAAAGAGGAAGAAAGATTAAATCGCCAGTTCCCTATTAAAGCGGCCTACCTAGGTGAACAAACCCTAGATAAATCATTANTAATTGATATTGCGGCTGCAAAATTATTAAAATTACCAGACTTAAAAGAGATGCAAAGAGAGAGCGAAAAAGCATTCTCNATTCTGGAACAACAGTTTAACAAGTTGGATAACACCCGGCTAGGTTATAAGGTAGATAGAAAGCGGGAGGCTTTGATGCTTCTGACTTATAAAATGAATATCAAGGACCCAAAACAGCGAATGAAGCTTTATTTCCATTTTTTAAAAAACCGATATATTGGAAAAAACGGTGAAGTCGATTTAAAAATAACTGACGAAGAAGATTTAAGAAAATTTATCAAGGAAAAACAATCTCAAGTAAACCGAATGATGAAATCAAAAAATTTTACTGAGATCGAGCGCCAAGGAGCAAAAAGAATGCTTAAGGCAACAAAGATGTAATAATGGCTTGTTCCTTTAAAAAAAAAGTCACAGGTTCTTTAAGATAAGCTACAGTTTACTTGCTGGGGTAACAAGCGCCGGACCTTTTACATGGTCTTCCAAGGTTTCACCTTGAACCTTATCCTGCAATTTCATCAATGCATCGATGACCATTTCAGGTCGGGGCGGGCAACCTGGAATATAAACGTCTACTGGGATCAAAGTATCAATTCCCATAACTGTTGAGTAATTATCATAAAATCCGCCTGAAACTGTGCACACTCCATAGGCCACTACCCATTTAGGCTCTGTCATCTGGTTATATACTTTAACCAAGATTGGTGCCTGCTTATGACTTATTGTTCCTACTACCATAAGTAGATCAGCTTGCCGAGGTGAGAATCGAGGAAACGCTGCACCCATCCGATCTAGATCGTATCTGGGGCCAGCCACTGACATAAACTCCATACCGCAGCAGGCGGTAATAAAGGGATAGATAAAAAAAGAATATTTACGTGCCCAGTTGATGGCCTGGGTCATCTGCGTAACAATTACGTTGTTACCCAGACTCATTTCAGTTTCAGTTCTATATAATCCAGCCATTTAACTGCTCCNTGAGAATAATTGATGTTGTATATTAAAATATTTTTACGAAAAAAACAAACCCCGAGCATACACCTTTTTAGTAAGTTTTTGTAATTTATTGCTCAAGTAGCTCTTGAGGGATTAAGGCTAAGAAGTGTATAATTAAGATTACTCAGAAATTATATTAAAACAAATCAAGTGAATTGGTTAAATGGCAATTTTATAATTGCTTAGGAGTTAAAAAAGAATGGATTATAGCGGTAATAAAGCAGCCATGGGGCAAGACCGACCAATTTCGGAAACAGAATCCATGGTCAAAATGAATTTGAGCAAAGACGGAAAAACCCTTGATCTAACAGCCACTTATTTGAAAGAATACGGGGCAAAAGATATTTCTCAAATGGAATTACTACGCCCTTTGACAAATTTGGCCTTCGGTACTAATCTTTGTGGCCCAAAAGGTGCTAAATGGCTAGCACAGTCTCAAGTGCTGGTCAACCTAACCTCCCTTAACATGTTCTATAATAAAATTGGTAATGAAGGAGTCAAATATATCGCTGTCTCAGACAATCTTTTGAGCCTACAAAACTTGGTACTTACAGATAACGAAATAACAGATGAAGGGGCTATCACTCTGGCTAAATTTTTGCCTCTTTTCACAAATCTTGTTCGACTAGATTTGCGTCTCAATCGCATAAAAGAAGATGGTAAAAATGCCCTGAAAGAAGCGCAAAAAATATCCTCCTTGAAACACTTGCTTTTAGATAAGGTNGAAGGATTTCAGGTCAAAAGCTAATCTTAATGAGTAGAAAGTCAACAAATTGTTTCTATTAATTAATAGTANGANTTTCAAACTATCAAAATAAACTTTACNGAATTTCTCCNATTAGCTAGAGGGCTTTGGTATTTAAGTAAACNGTCTGATCATCAAAAAGNGTATNGATATCACCAAAGTCGATTCCCAAAAGCTCCACGCATTGTTTTATTTTAGAACTTTGGTAGATTATTTGCCAAAGTCGGTTGCCAANTTCNTGTGTGTTTTGTAATAATAAATTAAGCCCTTGAACATCATTTNTCCTTAAAATAGCAAAGAGATCAGGGTTTAACGCCTGCCATTTTTTTTCCGTGCGCAAAACACTTTGATACAGTTCCATTTCGTATTTTATCAAAGGAAATTTACTTTCTAAAGATAATGCATTAGGAGAGTTTGGAAAGAGTAAAACAAACTCGTTTTCGATTTCACGTATCTTTCTACCTTTAAGTAGTGACCATTTACCATGCATGCTTTCCAACTTACCTACAAATTCAAGGCAGCAGTCAATTAAATCGGACCTCATGTCACGGATTAATAAAGCATTGCTAAAATCCTTATTAAGCCTCTCTTGCAATAATTTCAAATCCTTATAAAACTCGCGTAAAACAGAATTCAAGTTACCGATGCTTACAGGGTCATTTGGATTACGCGTTTCTTTAAGAGATAAAATTTCTACCTCCAAATCTCTTTGTGTGGTTTCTATATAATTAATGGGCCCAATTTCCAGAAGCTGATAAAAAGTTTTAGGAGAAATGGCAAGATCAATATCCAGGTTGGTTTTTAAAAAATCACGTACTTTTCGACATCGGATCACATCACGAAACGTCTCGACAACCTGCTCTAAAGACTCACCTGTAGCTTCAAAGTGTTTGATCTCAATTTGGGCTCCAACAAGTTTATTTAAGATACGTTTTGGATCTCTCATTTTTGAATTATTTTAAAATGGCTTGCAAGCATTACTTGGAATTTTAGACCGAACCTGTTAACATCCACCCGGTTCTAGTAACCTTCATTTTAAGCTGGAACTATTTAAATATACAAGCCAAGCCGGGGTGGCGGAATTGGTAGACGCAAGGGACTTAAAATCCCTCGAGGGTAACCTCGTGCCGGTTCGAGTCCGGCCCTCGGCACCATTACTTATAAGGAGTTTGGTGAAGCTCGCCATAACTCCTTTTTTGGTGGGTAAAATATTTTACCCAAAGTACTAAGGCTTGAA
>PBKP01000033.1 GCA_002721515.1 Nitrospina sp. | reverse complement strand
CCAATCCTGAAACATTAAAAATACAATTAAAACTAAATAATGGAACTATACATGAATTAAGTAAGGATAGAGACAAATATCAGACTCTGAACTTTGATCGTTATGACATCACTCTTAAATTACCTGAAACAGAAAAACTTGAAAGAAAAGCATTAGCTGGAAACAAGGAACTATCTCTAAATAAAATAAAAGAAAAAATAATCGAACTTAAAAAACAGGGATTGCCCACAGCAGGAGCCGAAGTGGAAATAAGCAAAAAATTTTCCCTTCCGTTTGCTTGTTTATTATTTGCTTTTTTAGGGGCACCACTAGGCATCAAATCCAGCCGCTCAGGAAAATCCGGCGGTTTTGGTATTACTATAATAGTCATACTACTCTACTATATTTTATTAATTATGACTCAAAATCTAGGAAGGATTGGCGAAATAGATTCTTACACCTCGGTATGGATTCCAAATATAATTTTATTAATTACTGTTCTATACTCCAGCTATAAAATGCAAAAGGAACAACAATTCAAAGCTTTGGATAAAGGAATTGATATATTACTTACTATTTATGAGACGGTAACAAGGTTTTTTAAAAAAGGTGCTCCAGCAAAAAGATCACCAAAAAATATCAAAATAAAATTGATATTGTTTTAAAGGCTTCAAATTTAAATCATTATCAAGTTTTTAAAAAAATATTAAACAACACAACAAACTAGATGGAAAATACTACATAAGCAAACATCAATTTTTGTTATTTTTCTTGTGGTATTTCAAGGCTGAAGAAATAAAATCACGAAATAAAGGGTGTGGGTTCATTGGTGAAGACTTGAATTCAGGGTGAAATTGTCCTGCCAAAAACCAAGGATGATCCTCCAGTTCAATTATTTCGACAAGATTGCCATTCGGAGATAAACCGCTAAACTTTAACCCTGCCTCTTCCATCTGAATACGATACATATTATTAAATTCATAGCGATGGCGATGTCTTTCTTCTATTTCCCTTTTTCCATAGGCTTTGTAGGCATTCGATTTTTTTCTCAATTGACATGGGTACTCTCCTAGCCTCATGGTCCCTCCCATATCTACCTGACCATTTTGATCGGGTAGAAGATCAATAACCAGATAAGGAGAAGTTTTAGAGAATTCTGCGCTATTTGCATTTTTAAGGTT
This sequence comes from Nitrospina sp., assembly GCA_002721515.1. GTDB lineage: Bacteria > Nitrospinota > Nitrospinia > Nitrospinales > VA-1 > UBA8687. The sequence goes on along the minus strand of PBKP01000033.1, from coordinate 19,317 downwards.
TACTACATGCCTCGCAAACTCAATAGCCGCGCAATGCATTCCCAGACAAATCCCAAAGTAAGGAACTTTATTTTCTCTCGCAAACTTTACTGCGCTAATCTTTCCTTCAATTCCTCTATCCCCAAATCCGCCTGGGACCAAAACTCCATCACATTCTGATAGTTGTTTTAATCCATCTTCACTTTCAACATCTTCTGCATCAACCCAATTAAATTTAACACCAACATTATTTCCTATCCCGCCATGAATCAAAGCCTCGGTAAGACTTTTGTAGGATTCTTTAAGGTCCACATATTTTCCAACAATACCAATATTGACTTGCCCTGTGGGCTTTTTCAAAATTTTATTAACTTTTTTCCATCTTTCCAAATCAGGTTGATTAATTTTCATCCCAAGTTTTTCAAGAATGATTTCTCTCAAACCTTCTTTTTCCAGGCTCAATGGAACTTCATAAATAGAATTAACATCCATCGCCGGTATAACAGAGTTACTATCAACATTACAAAATAAAGCAATTTTATCTTTCATAGATTTTGACAACTGCTTTTCGGTACGGCAAAGTAAAATATCTGGCTGGATACCAATTTCTCTTAATTTTTGAACACTGTGTTGAGTGGGTTTCGTTTTTAATTCATCAGAAGTTTTAATATATGGAACCAATGTCAAATGAACATACAAAACATCCTTGGCCTTAACCTCAAATCGGAATTGGCGTATCGCTTCAAGAAACGGAAGACTTTCTATATCACCCACAGTTCCACCAATTTCACAAATCACCACATCTACTCCCTCTCGAACGTTCTTAATATGCTTTTTTATTTCATCAGTAATATGTGGAATAACCTGAACCGTAACCCCTAAATAGTCTCCTTTTCGTTCCTTTTGAATAACATTATGATAAATTTTTCCTGCCGTAACATTATTAGCTCGGCGCATCTTAGCATGCGTGAATCTCTCATAATGCCCTAAATCAAGATCGGTTTCCGCACCATCATCGGTGACATAAACTTCTCCATGCTGAAACGGATTCATGGTTCCAGGGTCAACGTTAATATAAGGATCAAGCTTAAGAATAGTTATTTTGAGCCCTGAACACTCAAGGAGACTCCCTATCGAGGAAGCTGCAATTCCTTTTCCCAGAGAAGATAGTACGCCTCCTGTGACAAATATATATTTAACCTTTTTACTATTATTCTTTTTACTCACTTAATTTCCTCAACGATTTAATTTTCAGGGGAAAGAGCCAGCTGCTGTTCAATTAATTCAATATCCGTTTCAGAATCCACTCCCATTGAATCCAAGTTAGTCTCAAGCACTTTAATAGAAAATCCGTTTTCTAAAATTCTTAATTGCTCTAACTTTTCGATNTTTTCAAGAGGGGATNTTGGTAATGTCGAATATTCCATCAAGAATTGTTTTCGATAGGCGTAAAGCCCAATATGCTTAAACCAAACTGGTATGGATAAATTCGAAACCTCTTCCAAGTTCACTGGCCAGTTATCTCGATCCCATGGAATCGGAGCTTTAGAAAAATATAAAGCAGAATCAAATTTATCAACCACTACTTTAGTAATATTCTGATTATCAAGATCCTTTGGCTTTTTAATTAATGTTCTCAAACTAGTTACTGAAATCAAAGAATCTTTAATTAAAGGTTTTACTACCTTTTCAATATTTTGAGGCGGTATCAAGGGTTCATCACCTTGTACATTTACCACAATATCACAGTCACATTCACGAGCCACTTCAGCAATCCTATCGGTGCCCGATTGGTGTTTGGCAGACGTCATAATTGCATTTCCGCCGTTTTGACGCACCACATCAAAAATGCGAGAATCATCAGTAGCAACAATCACNTCCTTGATACATTTTGCCTTTTGAGTCTGCTGGACAACTCTTTGGATCATCGGTATCCCGGCAATATTTGCAAGTGGTTTNCCAGGAAACCGAGTTGAANNCCAACGAGCCGGAATAATNGCTATAATTCTCGGCTCAGTAAGCATGTCGATTTATTAGCCCTTTCCAAATAGTTAATAATATAATTTTAATATCAAATAACAATGACCAGTTTTTAATATAATAGAGGTCGAACTCTATTCTTTTTTCTAATGANGTATTTCCACGCCAACCGTTTACCTGTGCCCANCCNGTTAAACCTGCCTTCATCTTNANTCTGAGCATATAAAAGGGAATGGACTTTTTAAATTCGTCTACAAATACCGGCCTTTCTGGTCGAGGNCCGACAAGNCTCATCTGNCCCATAAATACATTAAACAACTGCGGCAACTCATCAAGGCTAGTACCTCTTAAAAATGCTCCAATAGGAGTTCTTCTTTCATCCTTTTCTTTAGCCCAAACAGGACCAGTTTCAGCTTCCGCTCCAATTTTCATTGATCTAAATTTATACATCATGAAAACAGCTCTATCCAATCCCATTCTCTCTTGCTTGTAAAATAAAGGTCCTCGTGATGTTAGTTTAATAGCTAGGGAAATTAAAATCATAATAGGAAAAGTAATAATAATAGCTAATCCCGAAAGAANAATATCGGAGCCTCTTTTNAANACAGTATTCCANCCNTANAGAGGAGATTCCGTTAAATTAATAATTGGCATTCCATCCAAATCCTCAATTCCCGATTGCAGATCCATATAACGNAANAAATCAGGTACAAGTTTAATATCGACTGTCTCGAACTCTAGATTTGCCAAAATTATCTTTAATTGATCATGGGCATTTAAAGGAAGAGCAATAAATAACTGGCTCACTCCATATTCTTCTATGCATTGTTTCAAATCTTCATATAATCCCAAAACTTTATGCCCTAAAAATTCTTTTCCCACTTTTTCGGGTTGGCTCGATAAATAACCCATGACGGAAAAACCAATTTCAGGATGTAGATTAATTTTCTCAACAATTTTCTGCCCTAACTCACCCGCACCAACCACCAAAACTTTTTGCAATCCTATACCACGACTATGAATTTTCTTAACTAATAATCGAACCAACCTATAAGATATAAATAAAAAAATATTAGCAAAAATCCAAAAATAAACTGCCATGATTCGAGAAAAAGATATTTCGCGGTAAAAGAAGGTGATGGCAGTCAATAACAGAACAGATAAAGAGGTTAATTTTAGAATAGAAAAATACTCAATGGTCGGAGGGTGCATGCTGATTGGTTTATCATGCCCCAATATCCTGCTATTTATATAAAATATAACCAAAACCGGTACAAGTGCATACAAATACATATTTTCGACAGGTACACCACCGGCAGCCCAAATAATTTCTAATTCAAATCTAGTTAAATATGCAAACAACCATGCAAAGGCAACAGCAAAACTATTAAAAACCAATATTGCCGTTGAATAGAGCTGGCTATGTTTTCTTATCATGCTCATAGTGAAACCCTATTTTGATTTAAAAAAACCTACTATCAACATGAGTTAAACAAATTAAAATTATGAGGAAATCAAACTGACCGAGTTGCTCTAAATTTTTTGGAGCCCTCAATGGAAGAACCGGGAAAATTACAGCCGGAGGATAAAATAAAAACAGACACAATTCAGCCTGTCTGAAACAGCTTTAATTGATGGAGGATAACCCAATTCTGCGTTCGCTTCAACCGCAAATATAAGCGACTAAACACTGATTTTAGCCCACACCCTACTGAATTTGATTTAATTGAGCCAATATCTTGCCGCGTACTTCGGCAGTGGGGTTTCTCTTCAAAGCACCTTCTAAAATTTCAATTGCTTTACTGGTTTCCCCTTTTTTGGAATATGTTACCCCAAGCATATAGCGAGAATCGTGAACCTTATTACCACGAGGATATTTATTTAAAACAGTCTCAAATTGCAATATCGCGTCATCAAACATTTCAAGCGCGTAATAGTTGCTTCCTATCCAAAACGCAATATTATCTTTTAACTGCCTAGGAGGGTTGTTAAGGGACAAATTCTGAAATAATAAGATAGACTCATCATAGTTTTTACTACGGTAAGCAGATAATGCCTTATCATATTCTGGAGGAGTTCTAACTTTTAAACGATGCTTTTTTGCGCCACTCTTTTTTACCCCTCTGGACTTTTGCATTTTAATCCGTGAGATTTCTTCATTTAATCTCGCTACTTGAGACTTAAGATCCTCAACTTCCGGTTCAAGAAAATCTGACGAATCCGTGGCTGAAGAAACACTGCCCTCAAGTCTTTCAGTAGCAGCATCTATTTTGGGTTCTAATGTACTGAGCACCTCCTCTAATTCTCGCACTTTACTAATAAGAGCCTCCTGTTGACTCTGCAAGTTTTCAACATCGCCTTTTAGTTCAGCTTTATCCGTGGTCTGGTCAACACTTGCAAAACCATCTGGATCCTCAGTACCGAACACATCTTCTTCCTTAGCTTCGTCTAAATTTGAAAAAGAATTATCTTCAGCAAAAAAATCATCCTCAATACTTCTTTCGCTATCAGTCTTGCTGGGTTTTTTGTCTTTGCCACTTCGTTCATCTACAAACTCTTCATCTTCAAAGGGAAAATCCTCTTCAAATGCAAGATCGTCTTCCTCATCCCCTGCCCAAGGTAGATAGCTACAACCATTTAAAAATAAAGGAAATGATAAAAAGCTGACTAGTAAGAGTCGTGTTATTAAGGTGACTTGTGGCATGTTTTTCTCCATACAAATTCGGTGGGGATACTGTTATCCCTTAATAATCAATGGATTATATTGGTTTGCCTGATTTTTGTCAATACAATTATCTAAGCCCCAATACTCAATGACCTTTACTTATTTATCGAAATATTGCCCCATTACCATTAGTTTTCTCTTTACAAAATTACTGTTTTATTGAGCTCTACAACTTTAACTAATGCTTCTAGTACTGTGTCGAGCTCTGATTTTGAAGTTTTCTCACCCAAACTGAAACGGATTGAACCATTAATTGTTTCATCTGGAATACACATCGCCTGAAGTACATGAGATGGCAAACCTGTACCAGAACTACACGCTGAACCCGTTGAAACTGCTACACCATCCAAATCTAAAGCAACCAAAAGCGTATCGCCCTGCAACCCATCAAATCCTATGTTTAGTGTATTTGGCAATCTATTTTTCTTGTCCCCAAATAATTGTGCCCCTGGTATCATTTTATAAATTCTATTTAGGAAATAGTCTCTCAAATCAGCAATCTGATTTTTTTTTCCCACTTTCAAGGAAACTAGCTCACAGGCCTTTCCAAATCCAATAATTCCAGGGACATTTTCAGTGCCACCCCTTCTTTTCTTTTCCTGATTTCCTCCGCAAACAGTAGAAAAAAGAGAAGGTGTGCCTTTTTTAAGATATAAAGCTCCAACCCCTTTTGGTCCATTAAATTTATGTGCAGATATAGATAACATATCAACAGAAAAATCTTTTAAGTTGAATGGAACCTTAGCAATACTTTGAACAGCATCTGTATGAAAGAGAATACCTTTATTCTTAGCTATTTCACTGACTCGTTTTATATCCTGCAACACTCCCGTTTCACTGTTGGCATGCTGCAAAGATATTAAGGCGGTGGATTCAGTTAACTTAGCGTCTAATTCATTTATGTCTATTCGCCCATCACAGTCCACACCAAGATAAAAAACTTCAACTCCCTGCTCTTCTAATTGCCGGCAAGGGTTTAGAANAGAGGGGTGTTCAATTTTACTGGTTATTATATTTTTATTAGTATCCTTTAGCGACATTCCTAAAAGAGCAAGGTTATTTGCTTCGGTACCACCACTTGTAAAAATAATTTCAGAAGATTGAGCACCTATAAGTCCTGCTACCTTTTCTCGTGCTTCATCAAGCTGTACCCTGACAGTCCTCCCAAAGGAATGAATACTAGAGGGATTTCCAAAGTTTTCACGAAATGCAGGCAGCATAGCCTCCAATACTTCAGGGTGCAATGGTGTCGTTGCATTATGGTCTAAATAAATCTTTTCCATACAAATAAGGAATATAGTTAAAAAATAGATGCCACCAAGAATAAAATGGCTGGGAGTAAATATGCGGAAATATAATTCTTAAGATGATTTAGCCAATATTTTTTTTTCTAGTTGCTTNTTTAATTACGGGGGAATCGCCAATTCCATTTTTCTTTAAAGTCTCTTTTAGTTGACGAATTTCTTTTTCCATTTCCGGCAAACGGTCCAACATGCATTCGATGGCTCTAGCCACGGGATCTGGAAAAGACTCTGGTCCATCTTCATCTTCCATCTCAGAAGAAACACCAGAAAACACGACTCTACCCGGGACTCCAATCACAGTCGAGTATTCAGGGACATCCTGCAATACCACAGACCCAGATCCAATTTTGGTATTACAACCAATTTTAATAGGCCCTAAAACCTTTGCTCCAGCCCCAATTACAACATCATCTGAAATCGTAGGATGGCGTTTACCTTTTTTAGTAGCCAGACCTCCCAAAGTAACCCCCTGATAAACAAATACATTATTTCCCACTTCTGATGTCTCACCAATAACAACGCCCATACCATGATCAATAAAAAAGCGCTTTCCAATTTTTGCGGCAGGATGAATTTCAATTCCAGTAATCCAGCGAGCAAATTGAGATAGGGNCCTTGCTATAAACTTTAACCCAATACNCCAAAGCCAATGNTTAAAACGATATGCGACTAATGCATGCACACCTGGATATAGAATAAAAACCTCTAAAGCATTCCTTGCCGCAGGATCCTTTTCTAAGGCAACAGCAATATCTTCTTTTATTTGTCGAAGCATCATGGCGAAATACTATTAAGCTATTGTTTATCTTTATATTATAGCTTAGATTAGCCCAGACGCAATGCTTCTAAATTAAAATTTTAAAAAACAATCGAAAGCTGTTTTTATCAAGGGAGGTGAATAAATTTGATCAAGATTACGAACCCAAACTCTCAATAAAATTTCTTAAAGTAATTTTTTGCTAGTTTGGGAAAAAAACCAATTCTTAAAAAAGTCAAAACTCAATAAACCTGCTTTTTAAAAAAACAATATATTTAAATTGNCGAGAATAATACTTTNTTATGACACTTCTGAATCAAGGGTGCTTTGGTATTCTTTAAGGATGGCGTCCTGCGTCTTTTGATCAGTTGACTTATAAATACGAATCGCTTCAAAGTGTTGACTTTGTTGCACCCGCAATAGCTTTAAGCGCATTAACTCAAGAATAGCCAAAAAAGTAACTATTATTTCCTGCTTTCTATTTAAAACGGTGAAAAATGATTCAAATGTAACGCTATCCGAAGAGTTTAAGATATCAAGAATATACTGAATACGGTCAGTTACCGACATTTCCGTAATTTCAATTTCATAATCTTTTTCAAAAGATTTNGTATCCAATACTTTTTGGTAGGCCTTAAAAAGATCAAAAACAGAAGCTTCTATTAATTCTCTGTTTTCTGAACTTTCTTCAATTTCAATTTCACCACCTCTTGAAAAAACCTGTTGTCTATCGTGTTCTTTCATTCGAAGTTCAAATGCTGCATCACGATAACGTTGATATTCACGTAGGCGGCGCATCAATTCGGCACGAGGATCCTCCCCTCCTGCAAATTCATTTTCCTCATCCATTTCTGGAGTCGGCAATAATGTTTTAGATTTTATCCTAGCCAATTCTGCCGCCATCACTAAATACTCTCCCACCAACTCTAAATTCATCTCCTGCATTAACTCAAGGTAGGCCATGTATTGCCTACTTATTTCAGCAATTTGGATATCACAAATATCCATCTTTTGCTCTTTTAAAAGATGAAGCAAGAGGTCCAGTGGACCTTCAAAAATTTTAAGTTTGCATTGATATACCATTTCCACAACCGATTAAATTAAAACTGCCTTATTATATGATGATTTATTATTTAATACACTTGATTTCGGAATTGTATTATTAACAAATATAGTTTATCTAATATCTCCCCACTTGGATTGCAATAAAGCTAAAACCACCAAAGGAGCAGTTTCCGCCCTAAGAATTCTAGGCCCTAACCCCAAGGTCTGGAAACCATAACTCCGTGCCTTCTCCACTTCCTCTATTGTGAAACCACCTTCTGGTCCAATCAATACGCTCACAGTATTTGGAGTATCAATTGGATTAATATCCTTTAAACCTTTCTCCTTTTCCAACTCCCAAAACATGAGTTTTAAACCAGAGTCCTTTGCCTGCTGGCAATAAACATCAAATTTTAAAACTGCTTCTGACAATTGTGGAACTTTACTAATCCCGCATTGCTTAGAACTTTCTTCCACAATCTTTTTCCAGCGAGAAATTTTTTTTTCATTATCACCTTTTAAAATAGTGCGATCTGTCAATAACGGGGTAATAGTTTGAACACCCAACTCCACAGACTTTCTCAAAACAACATCAAAGCTTTTACCTTTAATTAACGATTGGCCTAAGTGAATCTTTAAAGGTGATTCCGAGTCAGTTTTTTCGGAAAGAATTACCTCACCTCTTACCAATTTGCTTTTAACATCTTCAAGCCTAACCAAGTAAGACATACCTTTCCCATCAAAAACTTTTATCACATCTCCATAATGCAAACGAAGCACAGTACAAATATGTGTGGCATCCGAACCTTGTATAAATATAGAACCTTTTTCAATGTCATTTTTATCTATAAAAAATTGATGCATTTAATGTGCTAGCTCGCCAATACGTAATAAACCATCCAGTGAATGTAACTCATAATCAGATTCTATAGCTTTAAAAATATTTTTACGATCTCTGTTTACCCACGCACTCTTCATCCCCACCTTTTTAGCGCCGACTACATCGATCGAAAAATTATCCCCTACAAAAAGAATATCTTGTGGTTCCATTCCAAAACTATTGATCGCTAAATTGAAAATTGAAGGATGCGGTTTTCTGAAAGGTGTAGCGGATGAATATATTGCAAATTCAAAGTACGGATTCAAACCTAAGATTTGCATTTCTCTATCTTTCATAAACTTTGGGTTGGTTGTATTGGAAACAATCCCCATTCGCACCCCTATTTCCTTAAAGCAATTCAGCACTTCTACGACTTCCGGATAGACCTTTCTTTCTGAATAGACCTCAAAATAATAGATCTCAAGAAGGTTTTTTAAAGAAACCTTCTCATTTAATGGGATTTCAAAATCATTGATCAGCTTCTGCAATACAACTTCGTAGCGTGCCTCTTGATTTGTTTTGCGCGCATCTTCAATCATTGGATAAAATATTTTTCTTGATCTGCCTAGAAATTCTTCAAAATCAGGCAAAGAAATATTTTCTCGACTTAAATAATTAAAAACCTTTTGCAATGGCTTTCGATCATCTTCACTTCCAAGGTCAACCAATGTATAAGCCCAATCAAAGCCAATTGCTCTAAATGGAAATTTCATTTCTCATCTTTTACTGTTTTANCAATAAGGGAAGGNTCTGGAGCAATAAAATAAATCGAAAATAAGAAANCATATATAAATCAATAAAAANTTTATCTCACNAAATTAAATNCGCTGCCAAAAANCAGAATCATTTAGTCAGGTTTTATTTTTNNGGCCAAGTTTGCATGATGCCTTTCTCTACAGTTTCATTTAACTCTTGAAGGTCTGTACCATTTATTCCTAAAAAGTATAGAATAAGTTTTAAATCATGCAAATTGATACTGGCCTGAGCCTGGCGTTGCACAATCGGCTTAGCATTAAAAGCAATTCCTAAGCCTGCTTTAGCCAACATTTTAATATCATTAGCACCATCACCAACTGCCACCACTTGTCGAAGTGAAAACCCTTCTTTGTCAGCTAATGAGACCAAGGCATTTTCCTTAGCCTGCGCATCAATGATTTCACCCCCCAACTCGCCGGTTACAACACCATTTTCAATTTTTAATTGATTGGCAATACCATAATCAAGATCATAGCGATGACACAGTTTATTGATAAAATAATCAAATCCTCCACTTACTAAAGCAATTTTGTAACCTAAATGTTTTAAAATACGAACCAGATTCTCAGCACCCGAAGTAAGGGGGAGTTTTTCAGAAAGTTCGGCTAGCACCTCAACGGACAAACCCTTTAGACAGGCCACCCTTTTTCTAAGAGCAGATTGAAAATCCATTTCTCCACTCATTGCCTGACGTGTAATACTGGATATTTTTTCCCCTTGTCCCGTTAATTTACCCAATTCATCTATTACTTCACATTGTAAAAAAGTCATATCGGCGTCAAAAACAATCAACCTTTTATTACGCCGGAAGTAAGTTTCCTCCTGAACTGCAATATCTACTCGATAGTTTTCTTTGAAAAGCACTAAAGCATTTAAAACATCTTCTGCCGAATGAGCTTTACGTGTTCCAATAATAAATTCAAGAACATGTATATCTCCCGAATCTAATTGTTCAATCCTAAGAATATTAATATCCAAATCCGCAAATGTTTTCGTTATTTCCAAGAAGGCCTTTGGAGAAAAGGTGGAGCAAAGCAGAGTAACAACAGACCTATAAGGATAGAAAGCTTCCAAATTGGATTCAACTTCCCAAGGATAAATGGCTAACTTATAGCCTCTTTCTTCAACATATTTTGAAAGGGATTCTTTTAACGGAGAGATCAAACTATTATCGTCTTCATCAAGCAATATAGAGAGATTAAGCATCCCATTAAAAACAAACTGTTTGATGTCCATCACATTCCAGCCAAATTTTACTATGAACGCAAGTATCTCGGCCAGAATCCCAGGGCGGTCATGCGCTGTTATTTGAATGTGCAAAGAGGCTTTGGACATAAGTCAACCTTGCGGCTTATACCGCCATCCTTCCCTTTTTTTACAAGTCCAACCATCATTGATCTGAAATGTTGACAAACTANNCAAAGTTTCTGAATTAAATAGCGAGANCACCCCTNTACCTTCAATCGGATTTTCCTTTAAATGTAGACGTTTTAAATTTCCTAAAAACTTTGNCGTTGATAAAATCTCAAGNCCTTTATCACTAATCCCATTTTTATTGAGATTCAAATATTGAATGTTTTCAAGTAAAGGACAGNTTGCTAGNTCCTGAATTCCTTCATCCCCTAATTTATTATCATCTAAATCTAACCAACTGACTTCTTTCATTCTGGGNGAATTCCAAAGCAATCTTGCTTCTTCTGCTGTAAGATGTTTTCCGCTAAGCATCAATTGATTACCACGTATACGACCTTCAAAAATCATATCTACATTTTCAAACCTTGTACCTTCATCCATGTTGACCCTCTAATTTAAATTAACCCCGCATTCTTAGCCAAAACCTATAGCATGAAATGTTGCAAAACGGCAACCGAGTCATTTTTTTTCACCTTGCCTTGAACCCTCAATATACTTTCGGTTTTTTAAAGGTTCAGGCATATAGTCCTGTTGAACATAGTTTTCTTTATAATCATGTGGGTATTTATAGTCCGTTCCATATCCATAAACTGCCTTAGCATCNTTATAGTGAGTATCTTTAAGATGGTCNGGAACCGGGTAAGAATAACCTTTTTTCTGGATATCATGTAAAGCCTCATCAATTGCACAAATTGCGGTATTATCTTTGGGAGCTTTAGCTATATAAATTACTGCCTGAGCTAAAGGAATACGTGCTTCCGGAAATCCCAGTCTTTCAACGCATTGTGCGGCAGCTACCGCTATTGATAATGCCTGGGGGTCAGCATTACCAACATCCTCAGAAGCCGTTACAAGCAAACGTCTAACAATGAACCGAGGATCCTCCCCTCCTGCTATCATTTTTGCAAGCCAGTAAATAGCTGCATCAGGATCTGACCCTCTTAAACTTTTTTGAAAAGCCGAAGCATGGTCGTAATGCTCTGTCCCTTTTTTATCATAAAGGGTAGCCGACCGCTGAATGATTCCTTCTACGTCAGCTAAAAAAACCTCCAATTTTTGTTTAATAATAGCCAAATCATGTGCGGCTTCAAGCACATTTAAAGCTCTGCGGGCATCCCCATTTGCGTGAGCAACTATTAAATCTCTAGCATCCTCATTGAATGTAATATTGGATAACCCCAAACCTTTTTCTTTGTCACTTAATGCGCTAGATATAATTTTACGAATTGATTCTCTATCCAAAATTTCAAGACGGAAAACTTGACATCTTGATCGCAAAGCTGGAATTACCTCAAAGGACGGGTTTTCGGTAGTACTACCAACCAATCTGATAGTCCCATTTTCGACATAAGGTAGCACCGCATCTTGCTGGGCTTTATTGAAGCGATGAATTTCATCTATAAATAAAATGGTTCTGTTTCCTCCTATTTTCTTAACCTTAATTGAGGATTGAACAATTTTTCTAATGTCCGCAACACCTGCATTTACAGCACTTATTTCATGGAAATTGCTTTTGGTTAATTTTGCAGCAATCCTAGCTAGAGTTGTTTTACCAGTACCTGGAGGCCCCCAAAGTATAAAAGAAAGCTCCGATTTGGTGCCAATCAACTCACGAAGAGGAAGACCCTTCCCAATCAGATGTTCCTGCCCAAAATATTCTTTCAAGGTCTTTGGGCGCATCCTTGCAGCAAGGGGCTGTTTAGTCACACTACTGGTCAAATCAGTAAATTCAGGAAACAAATCCATTTNTTATTTATACCTTATCAACTGNACATATAAAACAGGATCAAATTATAACAAATAGGGATATCATTTCGGGCAATAGCTCTAAAAAGAAATCTCTCATTAAAAGAAATACAAAATTTAAGACTATTACACACTTTAGAGCTTATCTATTTAGATATTATTCTTCACAACAGCCAAATAAAATACAAAAAAGTTCCCCCCTAACTCCAATGTGAAGATCCCTTCTCACATATTTCTTGGACCCAATTTATAATCGCATAATCCATCCAGCGATAATCTCCAAAAGGAGTTTGCTTTGCCGAAACATAACCCATATGCCCACCCCCTTTTGGCTNATAAATTGTAACCNCGNGAGAAAGGTCTTGNAAAATTTTTGGAGGAACAAATGGATCATCTATAGAGCATAGAATAGCAGTTGGAGTCTTAATGTTATTTAAAAACTTTTTACCACTGCATTTATCGTAATAGTCATCTACATTTTCATAACCTCCAATGGGTGCCGTATAGCTCACATCAAAATTCCAGATGGTGCTGAAATCAATACTCTGTTCAACACAACTAGGAAAGTTTTTTTTCAAGACNCGNATTTGATTTTTGATTAATTTCATATAATATTTATTAAACAACCAGCATGAAGGAGATGTCGAAAGAGTTTGACTTGCTAATCGCAAGTCTATTGGAGGGTTTACCGACAAGGCACCAACTACCCCAGAAGGAATAAATCGACCTTCCCCAAGATATTTAAGCAATATATTTCCACTTAAAGAAAATCCGATTAAAATTAGACGAGGATATTTTTTCAAAATAAAATTTACCATTTCACTCAAATCATCACTCGAACCACCATTCCAAAGCCTTGAGCTAAGACCCATACCAGCCCCACTGCCACGATGGTTAACCATGAATACTCCATAACCTTGAGACCAGAGTTTTCCGGCAATTCTTTTTATATAGCCTGATTCAGAACATCCCCCCATCCCGTGAGCCAACAATACAGCAGGCTTTGTTTTATCCTTTGCAGTTATTTCATACAAAATTGATTTTGAATTTTTCTCAAGATCAATAATATGTGTGACCCTGCCCGTAGGTATCATTGACTTTCCTGGAAATTGGGAACCAACAATGGTTTGAATTATTCCACCGCGTAAAAGAGTGTGGGGGACAAAAGAATTAATTAAATCATCGAACTTCAATTGTCATTCTCCTAAAGCACATTATTTTCATTAAAATTTTTAAATAAATTGATATGCTTTGAATGTATTTGTAATATTTTTGAATACCAGTTTCTTTATAGACAGGTAGTTTATTGACACCTTATTATGGTATTGGTAAATTGATAATAAACTACACAGATCGCAATAACTATAATTCACTAATAACTTCAAANATTCTAATGCAATCTATAGCATTACCTTTTTTGGTAATTTTTCTTTTTACTTCCTCTGCGAATGCCTCCAATCAATCGCTAAAAGGGGAGTTTCANTANCAGAGAGCANTGAAACTTAGCCAACAAAAANTATGGAAAGATGCCATTCCAGANTTCATTAAGGCAACCAAGCTTTTACCAAAGAAGGGATTGGTTCACGCAAATCTTGGAGTTGCTTTAAGCCAAATTAGGATGTTCAAAGAAGCACTTTTTTCATTCGACAAGGCATTAAAGCTTGGCTATGACTCTTCTGGGCTCCGCTATAACCGGGGCATTTCCTTCGCCAGGTTGGAAATGATAAATGAGGCTATAATTGAACTTGAAAAGGCATTAAGTCTTGATCAAAGAATGGTAAAAGCTGATTATGANCTTGGAGTTTTATATAACCGTCAAGGTAATAAAANAAAAGCCNAAGAAAAAGTTAACATTCTTTTTAAACGTAATAAAAAACTGGCAAAAAAACTATTTGATCAAATTACCCCCGATTATAAAGTGATAACAGTAGATAATGGAGGTACTCTTAAGGGGCAGGTTACTTTAGCAGGCCCCATCCCAAAAGCCCGGTCCTTCCACCTTATAAATGCTCCAAACATTGAATTTTGCTCTCGTATTTCGGACGGAAAAGGTCACCGACTTCTATTTGATTTTACGGTATCACAAAACAGAGGATTAAAAGATACGATCATTGCCTTGACCAATATAAAAAAAGGAAAACCGTTTTCCCAAGACATGCAAATATTCCACATAGATAGATGTCGAGCAAANAACTATGTCATTGGCATAAAAAATAGTGAAAATATTTTNATCGAAAATATAGANCCTGTTCAACATGAGATAGCTACTTATGAAGTGAGAAACATTTACTCTAATCAAACGACCAATAGACCAGTCATCCCAAAATCTAGCCAGATTAGAACTGCATTTGTAAGACAAGATGCCGAGGAGTTTACTATAAAATGTAACCTCCATCCTTTCTTACAAACTCACGGTTATATCGTGGAAAACCCCTACTATGCGGTGACAGACTCAAAGGGTAATTTTTCCATTAATGATATCCCGCCTGGAACTTACGAAGTCNTCGCGTGGCANACTTATATTCCNNAAAAAAAAGGCAGGGTTACCATTTCAGCCTCTAATGAAACGAGAATTGATTTTGAGTTCAATGGGAAAGATGAAAGAAGAAAACTATATCAAAATGACATCGAAGGCTACCGGTTTAATACTTGGTTTGATAGCAAAAAAAAGTTTTATGGTGGCCCAAGAATAGATGATCCAATTGAAGAATTGCAGGTCTTATGTGATAAAAATCATATTTGTTCGGAATGATATATCCGCTATTCGATAGAGCTTCTTACGATAACTGAATTGAGCTTGTGCTCCCGCCTAGCTCGCTCTGCATCTTTTCGTGCTAAATCTTTATCACTATATTGACCTAAAAATACCCTATACCACTTGCCACCATGGTTTGGCAATTCCGCTACCCTCAGAAAAGCATCAAATCCTTTTTTCTGTAAATCCGTTTTTAACAAGCCCGCTTTCTTTTCATTGCGAAAAGAACTGACTTGCAGAGCGAACTTAGATGCTTTTCCTTCGGTCTTTTTTTGTATCTTGATATTTTCTTCAACTTGTCGTAACTCATTAGGTTGTATTTTTATCTTAACAAGCTTTTTTTCTCTAAAACTTCTGGGTTTACTAGGTAAAGATAAGGGAAGAACTTCACCATTCAAACCAATATACTTCGTCATAGTCTTATCTTTTAAAGTTTCAAAGAAAGTAAATTTAGGAGAGACAGGCTTTAGGTCTTCGGCTTTATTAACAAGAAATTTTGGTTTGACAGCACTTATTTTTTTCCGTACCGGTTGTTGTTTACTCCANTTTTGAAAAAAATCTGCTCCTAANCCATCTTCAAAATAAAAGACAGAGAANGTTGCTAATATAAAANAAACTAGAGAAATTAGACGCATAATATTTTAACCAAGACCAAGCTTACATCTTCTCAGGTGTTGAAATTCCCATTAACTCAAATCCGTTTCTTATTGTAATTCTTAACCCATCCAACAAATAAAGGCGCGCCTGGGTAAGTGCAATATCGTCAGAGATTACTCTGTGACGGCTATAATAACCATGAAAACGCGATACTAAATCTAACAAATAATGTGAAATTCTATGTACTTCTAAAGCCATAGCACTTTTCTCGACAACTTCTGGAAATGCCAAAATCGNTTTTACAATTGAGAATTCCTCATCCTCAACTAAAGGAGAAAGATCAATTTTTCCATTACTCGAAGTCAAGATCCCCTTTTCTTCAGCACCTCGAAAAATACTGCAAATTCTAGCATGGGCATATTGAATGTAAAAAACGGGGTTCTCAGGAGTTTCCTGCTTTGCTAGTTCCAAATCAAATTCTAGATGCGCCTCAGAGCTTCGCATAAGAAAATAATAGCGCGCAGCATCCACCCCAACTTCATTTACAACGTCGGAAAGCGTTTCAAACTCTCCAGACCGTGTCGACATAGATACCTTTTTACCACCCCTTAGAAGACTTACAAATTGAATCAGCAATATCTTAAAAATACTTTTATCATAGCCCANTGCCTGCAAAACTGCTTCCATTCGAGGCACGTAACCATGATGATCCGCACCCATCAAATTGATGAGTTTTTTAAAACCCCGTTTTATTTTATTTTGATGGTAGGCAATGTCTGAACAAAAATAAGTTTTTTCACCAGATTGTTTTATAATTACCCGGTCCTTATCATCATCAAAAGCAGAAGATTTCAACCATACCGCACCATCCTTATCATAAATATGACCTTTATCTCGTAACCACTCAATCGCACCTTCTACCAAGTTATCATCATACAAAGATTGCTCGCTAAACCAGTTGTCAAACGTCACACGAAATTTGGATAAATCTTTTTTTATTCCTTCAAGAATATTATTCTTGGCAACGTCCTTAAAAAAGGGAACACATTTTTCTTCCGGTTTATCAATAAATTCATTTCCGTGTTTATCAATGACAGTTTGAGAAATTTCTTTTATATATTCTCCGCGATAATGATCTTCAGGAAATTCGCCCCCTTTCCCTAGCAATTCTAAATAACGCAACCAGGTGGAACGCCCCAAAACATTCATCTGGTTTCCAACATCGTTAACATAGTATTCAGTACTTAAATCGAAACCTGCTTTTCTAAGAATTCTTGCTAATGCGTCGCCAACGGCAGCTCCTCGCCCATGACCAATATGTAATGGCCCGGTAGGATTGGCACTTACAAATTCAATCAACACTTTGGTTCCTTGACCAATATCTGAGTTTCCAAAATCATTACGTTGTTGAACAGCTCCGATAAATCGGGAAAGAAAAAAACTGGGCAACATTTTAATATTTAGAAATCCAGGCCCGGCAATCTCTACTGAATCTAGTTCCCCCGCTTCATCATCAATATGACAACGAATAATTTCTGCGATGGCTTTTGGGTTTTTACGTTCACTGCGCGCTAAGGTCATCGCAACATTTGTTGCAAAATCACCCATCTTTTCATCTTTAGGTGTTTCAATAACAATATCAGGAACCTCTGCAAGCTCCAACTCTCCTAAGCTCTTGGCTTTCTCTAAGGCACAATTAATTATTTCTTTAATGGCTTTTTTCATTCTTAGGGCAGTAATTGGTTTATTGGGTGAGATTATAGAAATATGAATAGTTCCTTAAAGGTATGTTTAATTTTTTGAGTTACGAATCGATTCAATTTCCTTTTCCATTTCTTCATTGAGAGAAGCTTTTTCCTCTCGAAATTGAATTTCTAATTTGTTTTTTGCTTCTGAAATTTCTTCCGGAGGTACACGGTCTGGGAGTTTGCGAATTTTATCCTGTATCGTGACATCGATATCTGCAATTTTAGCGGCATACTCTTTTCGAATTTCCGCAATTTGTTCTTTCTGCTTTTTGGTCAGTTTTTTTTTGGATTTTAATTCTGGAACTAGGTCATCCGATCTTTCAAGGCTTAGCTCCCATGAACTTTTCAAACCTGACATACAGAAATCTCCTTCAGAAAATAGCTAGTTACGTAGAAAGATAATCAAATAGCACTCTTTTTACATTAATCCTTCTATAAGTTAATTGATTAATCTAATAAAATCAAGTACATAAGCGTTTAAACTGAGAAAATTTGTAAAATATTAGAAAAGCGTNGCAGCCAAATTACGGCAAATAAAATGACCAGATTCTTGAAAGCCAAGCATCTATTTCAAAATAACTGTGATATAAAAACTAANCTAAAGTATAGATAACATTCGAATACGATTTTAAATTTTAACTTCAAAAATACAGCGCACAAATTAAACCCTACCAAGAAAAAATAATATAAAACTTAAAAAATAAAAATCAATGACTGATGAAATAATTAAAATAGAAGATTACCTTTCGATAGGNGAGCTTTCTAANCTNACCGGAATAGGAGTGCATACGCTGAGGGTATGGGAAAAAAGATACGGGGCACCNCTNTCTCAGCGTCTTCCTTCCGGTCACAGNAGGTATCCNAAGGANGAAGTCCCTCGCCTNAGAGCCATAGCCANTGCACTCGAATCNGGTTACCGTGCCAGCAAGGTTGTNACCGCTACCATGGAAGAATTGCAGGGNTTGATGGGNTTGGCAACCTTTAATAAAGAAAAACAAGATACTCAAAGCATAGAAAAAGACCAACTCACATCCAACAAAATGCTGCTCGAGAGTTGGATTGAAATGGTTGTTGCCTGTAATGACGATNCNCTTNTACATGGACTTCATGAGCAATGGGGACGTCATGGNCCATTNAATTTTATTTTGAATTTNGCGACGCCTTTATTNGAAAGAATTGGNAAGGGNTGGGAAACNGGAGAGTTGACAATTTCTCACGAGCATTTTGCTTCTGAATGTNTGGTGAGTTTCCTGANTGAAAAATGGCGGCAATTGAATGTTAGAAANACNGGNCCTTTAGTCNTAATAACCACATTNCCNGGAGANGGTTATACCCTTGGAATTTTNATGTGTGCTGCGGTNACTTGNGCNACCAATGCCAAGGTGATTTATATGGGTGCNNNTAANCCTATAGAAGAAATTGTNGGNACNTCNGAAAAATACAAGCCNGAAATTATTNCGATGAGCATATCGCATACATTCGATTTNACAACAAGTGAAAAACTGCTCGTTAGCTTAAGANATAAAATAGATAAAAATATCTCAATGATTACAGGAGGAAAAGGGAGCCCCTGCAATATTCANGGAGTTTCCTACTTCCANTCTTTCGAAAANTATTACNACTTTCTNAATAA
>PBKP01000032.1 GCA_002721515.1 Nitrospina sp. | reverse complement strand
AATGATGGCTCTCAGGTTGCTACAGGATCCAGTGACAAGTTAGTTCGATTATGGAAAACTGAAACAGGAGAAATGCTAAAGGAACTTAAAGGGCATGAAAATCAAGTTTCATTTACATTTTTTAATAAGGACAGTTCTAAGGTTATTTCTGCAGCTTTAAATAATGTTGCAATTGTTTGGGATGTATCAAAAGAGCAAAAAAAATCCTTAAGACATGGAGAGCCTGCCTTAGTGGACGATGAGGAAGAAACAAATAAAAGCTATTTAAGATTACCCGAAACTTTACCAACCAAAAGTCCAAGAGGTTTCGCATTTAAAGGGGTCAACCATTTGAAGCATGAATTTTTGGAGTGCAAAGTTTGTCATGAATCGATGGAAAAGAGTATTTCTACCTTGGATGTGTCTTTGCCTTCCATTCAAACCTGTAAAAATTGTCATGAAAAATCTCAGGCTGCTTTGAATGATTGTGTCTATTGTCATAACTATCATCCGAATAATGAGCGTGGATATAATTCTGGGAAAATGGCAGTAAATGAAGAATCACCACTTGGGTACCACCTTTTAAAACAAGAGCTTCCTTAATATAAGGTAGGCTCATTCAATTACCTGTTAAAAATAGTTGAAAACGATTGATTTCTATGACTAAATGGCCTCCAAATTGAACTTGGTAAGCTGGCGTTTTCCTCTAGTTTTTAGAGTTTTTTAATTTAAAAATATTTAAATCTGGTGTGGTGAAGGAGATTAAGTTCATGACTTCAAAATGTTTTCAATTTTTAAGGTTTACCGGTGTCTGTTTTTTGGTTTTATTTTGTTCAAGCTCTTTTTCTTGGGCTCAAGATATAACTATGGCTGGGCGAGCATTTCCTCCAAAAGTTGACTCTCCATTGAAGTTTACTGGCGCCGGAAGTTGTAACCAGGCAAAATGCCATGGTCATAAAAGCAAACCAAGAGCAAACGAATATACAACTTGGGCGAAGGCAGAGGTTCACTCGGCGGGTTATAGTGTTCTTTTTGAAGAGGACTCGCAGAAAATAGGAAAAGATTTTGGCCTTAAGGGAAAACCAGAAGAAAGTAAGGAATGTACGGTTTGCCATACTTTAAGCATTGAGGATAAGCCAGACCTAAAAGGCGAAAAATACGATGTCAACGAAGGTGTGACCTGCGAATTATGCCATGGTCCTGCAGAGCAATATTTAGAACCGCATGCCAAACCTTATGAGCCAAAAGGTGTGACAGGTGCCGAGTTAATAGCTAAGAGAGCTGAACGCCATGTGCAGTCAGTAAAGCAAGGTATGTGGGACGCAAAGGACCCAAAGACGCGCCTTGAAACCTGTGTTTTCTGCCATTATCAGATAAATGGTAATATGGTTAAAGCAGGGCACCCCTCCTTGAAGTTTGAGATGGGATATTTTCAAAAAACAATGCCGGTGCATTGGGAAGAAACCCCCGATAAAGGTGATGGTTTTCCTGCAAAAATGATGGCCGCAAGTCAGGCTATTTCCCTAAGAGAATCCCTTTTAAACTTGAAGGGTGCAGCAAAAGCCAAGCTTGGAAAAGATATACTTAATGACGGTCTTAGGCAGGCGCAGAGCCATGGAAATGTATTGCGTGTCATTTCTGGTGTTGGTATTACTGACAGTAAAGGCATTGAGGCGGGGTTAAGTGATTTGTCCAAGGCAATTGGGGATGCTGGGGTTTTAGCTTCCAAAGCAGAAAAATTGGCCGGTCAGGCTGACAGCTTATTTAATAAAATGCTGCAGGCTAAATATGATGCTGGCCAAGTTAGTAAAATTGTTAAGGCTGTAGCCAGCGACAGCCATTTTACATCATCTCCTAGCAGAGAAGATGCTATACAGGCTTTCATGATTGTTGATGGCCTTTCCGTCGATCCGGACGAGTCACTTCTTGCCGCAATTGATGAATTATATTTTGGTTTGTTCGCTGAAGAGAAGGGGCAAGAACCACCAGCTTATGAGGCTAAAGCATTTGGCCAAAACTTGGCTAAGGTAGCAGGTATGGTCAAATAATAGAGGCGCTGATGTCGTTGAAAAAATTCTGTTTTTTTTTGATTTTCACGCTGACATGTTTTCTCCCACATTTGGTTAATGCAGAGAAGGTTGGGAAGATTTCAATCCAACTTGAGGAATCCCTGCTTTCTGTTGATATTCAGGGAGCAAACTTACCAGAGGTAATCGAAGAACTAAATAAAGTTGTAGAGATAGATGTGCAATTTGATGATCTATCAAAAGAAGATGTTATCAATTTAAAATTTGACGGCTTGCCCTTGGCAAAGGCGGTTCAGCAATTATTTCCAAATGCCATTATTTTAGATAGCAAGTATGGCGCAAAGTACGCAGATTCAATAACGAAACCCACTGGCTGGTTTTCTTCCTTAAAATCTTGGTTTTCGGCTACCTTAGATAAGGTAATAGGAAAAACACCCTCTACCGTAGTCTCTATTGCCTCCAAAACTTTAGCTTCAAATAGTAAGGCCTCACCGGCGCCCATAAAAGAATTGCCCGCAGCGGTTACTTCACCCAAAATAGCGAAATCGTCTCCTGTTAAAACTTTAGCCGCAGTAGCTTCATCACCCAACAAAGTTCAGTCAGTTCCTGTTAAAGTTTCGCCTCAACTGGCACCTACATTTAAACCAGTGAGCCCGGCTCCCGTGAAAGTTTCACCGCCAATAATTTCTTTTCAAGAGGTTGCAGCTTTTGGTTCTATGACTTCTAAGGCTCAGTCTGGGAAGAACGTAGTTTTTGCGAGGACCTTTTTCCCGCCAGGAAACTCTAAAACTGCTGCTGCACTTACTTCCGGGGAAGTCACTAGTATAGTTACTAATGCAGCTAACTCTTTAAATAACTCAGACAATATGCATGTGGCAGTTGTTGATCGGCAAGGAACTATTCTTGGCACTTTCTCTAAGGCAGGAGGGTTAACTGCTAATAGTGAAAATACTGCCGTGGCCTTAGCGCGTACAGCTGCATTTTTTTCCCATAACCAGGCGGCTATAACTTCCCGTACGGTTCGTTTTATTAGTGGAGAACATTTTCCTCCTGGTATTAAATTTACTCCCAATGGTGCCCTTTTTGGCATTGAACATAATAATCGTGGTTGNGATNTNAATATGACNTANTTGGGTGGNCAAAGCTTNCCACAGGCTCTTAGNGCTGCGGGTGGTACATGTGAAAACGGTACCACCACTGGNTGTGGTCAAGGAATTATGACCATTCCTGGNTCTTTNCCCTTGTATAANGGAAATACTTTAGTAGGAGGTATTGGTGTTTTCGGAATTGGTCCTGCATTAACTGATGACCCTCAAGGAGGTTTAAGAAAGCTGGGAACTGGTTATGAAGCGGCAGAATTTGCAGCCGTTTCAGGAGCTGTTGGTTTCGAACCTCCCCAGTTTAGTGGTGGAGGAATATTTATTGATGGTATTCGCTTNCCNGGTGTTAAACAGACCACCCGTCCCNCAGGTTTTTCAAATGATGCTAATGGCTTTGCAAATGGTGCCTTTAGAACTGTTGCTGCGGCAAATGGAACTGCAGCTGGCAGTACTTCTGTACCGTCAGGGTTTTTAGTAGGACCCACAGCGGGTGGTGCTTTCACTGTAGCTGACTTGAATAAAATTATTAACCAAGCCCGCGCAGAAGCAAAACTAACCCGAGGAGCTATTCGCCTACCTTATACAGAAACAGCAAGAATGGTTTTTGCTATTGGCGATATTAATGGAAATATCCTTGCTGTTTACCGCCAATCAGATTCGACAGTTTTTAGTCTCGATGTTGCTGTGACAAAAGCTCGAAACGTGACCTACTTTAGTGGAAGCAATGTTAATGCCGCAGATCAAGTAGCCATGCCGGTTGGAACGGCTGTAACGAATCGTACGATAAGCTTTGGGAGCCAGCGTTTTTTTCCGTCTGGTCTTGATTTTGCAGATCCAGGTCCGTATAGGAATGTTTTTACAAATGATGCAGCCAATCCCTGTACACAGGGACGAGATACAAACAATACTGCCAATCAAAGTGGAATTGTGTTTTTTCCGGGTAGTGTTCCATTATACAAGAATGGGGCCTTGATTGGTGGTTTGGGAGTCAGTGGTGATGGTGTTGAGCAGGATGATTTGGTTGCAGCGGCTGGGGCAGTTGGTTTTGAACCTCCTGCTGGCATACGCTCAGATCAATATAAAATTTCTGATGTTCGTATGCCTTATCTAAAGTACCCAAGAAATCCAAAAAATTTGGGTAACTAAATTACGAGAGCATTCTAAAGAATGAAAAACTCTAGCTCAAGATGTACAACATTGATTTGGGTTGCCTCAATATTTTTAAGCTTTTTGTTCTTTTCATCTGGATTGGTTTACTCCAAACCGATAAGCAGAACGTCATCAAATTACCTTTATTCGCAGGAAAACAAAAGATATGAGAGCGCTGAAGAAATTGTTGCTGAAAGACGAAAACGTCGTCGGAGGCGCGCCCCTAAGCAGAACAAAATTTCTGAACAAAAAAATATCGAGAAAAAAATATCTTCTCCAAATGCTAAGTCCTCAAAAAAAACTAAAAGAAAACGCAGGCGCCGAAGAAGAGGAAAACCTGAACCAGTAAAACATTCCGAAAAAAAAGAATACCAGGATGAGACTAAGATAAAAACTATTGAAGGTGTTAAGCCTTTTGAAGACCGCTGGAGAATTCTTTATAAGGAAAACCTTGTTGATCCCTATAATCAAAACATACTAAAAGGGGATCGCCCTGTCTTAGGCGATGATATCTTTTTTACTGCAAGGTTTGATAGTATCAGTCGGTTTGAGTTTTTTGGAACGGTTCCCACACCTGCCGGTGTAAGTGCTGCCGATCCAATCGCCGAAGAGTTTTTTGGCGGTAATCGTAAGAATGCGTATATTCAAGATTTTAGATTTACCTTCGAGTTGTTCAAAGCAAACACCTCTTTTCGTCCGCGAGATTGGGAAATTCGTCTGACACCTGCCATAAACCTTTTTCACATAAACGCTGCTGAAAATGGAATCCTTTCTCGAGATGTTCGCAAGGGAACGGTTCGAACAACCAATGACTACGCTTTAGAAGAGGCTTCTGTTGAGTATCACCTTCTCGATTTAAATCGATTTTATGACTTTGTGTCTTTCAAGGGAGGTATACAAAAGTTTAATTCAGATTTTAGAGGAATTATTTTTGAAGATACAAATCTAGGTGGTCGACTTCTAGGAACTTTAAATAATAATATTTATCAATTTAATATTTTATACTTTGAGATGTTGGAGAAGGATACGAATAGCTTATTAAATACTTTTAATGATCGACATCAAGAGGTTTTTATTGCCAATATTTTTGCTCAAGACTTTGGGATTAAGGGCTACACAGCTCAACTAAGTTTTCATTATAATAATGATGGTCCTTCGATTGAATATGATAAAAACCTTTTTCTTGCACGCCCAGATGCAATTGGTGATGCTGCCGAGCATGAGGTTGATGCAAAATATATAGGGTTTGCTGGCGAGGGCCATTGGGGTAGATTGAACGTCAGTCATTTTTTTTATTATGCCTTTGGAAATGACAGTTTAAATAATATTGCTGGTAGAGAGGTTGATATTGAGGCATTTGCCGTTGGTTTAGAATTATCTATAGACGATGATTGGGTTCGCTATCGATTTAGTTGGCTGCATGGATCGGGAGATGGTGACCCTGAAGATAATAAGGCAGAAGGGTTTGATGCTATCTTGCCTAATCCTAATTTTGTTGGTGGGCGAAATACTTATTGGATTGCGCAGGCTATACCCCTTGCGGGAACAGGAGTTCAAATGGTCAATCAGGACAGTGTTTTCCCAAGTCTTCGCAGCAGCAAAGTTCAAGGGCAGGCAAATTTTGTTAATCCTGGTATCAATATTTTTAATATTGGAATGGATTTAAACCTCACTCCAAAGATTCGAAGTACTCTGAATTTAAGCAAACTCAGTTTTTCCAAAACTGATGCTCTGGAACTAGTTTTAAACCAAGCTAATATTGCTAAAGATATAGGTTTTGATTTAAGTTTGGGAACTGAGTGGAGACCCTGGCTAAATAATAACGTTATTGTGGACGTAGGGACCAATGTTCTTTTTCCTGGTGAAGGGTTTAAAGATATCCTAACAGAGGGGAATCTCTATTCTGTAACATCAAGGCTTATTTTTACTTACTAAAATTTAACGTGCGGGACTCATCGAAAAAAATGATGTCGATCAAAGTAACAAGTCTATTGCGTATCATGGTTTTTATAGTAATGGTTTGGTTTGTTGGCATTGTGCCAACGCTTGAGGGTAATACAGTTAAAAAGGGTCAAGCAACGAACCAAAAAACTATTTCGAAAAAGACAATGCCATCTGTTGAATCTAAAACTATCGAGAAAAAGGATCAGGTAAGTGAGAACGATAAAACAGATAAAAACATAAAAGAAACCGACAATAAAAAGTTGGAGGATAAAACGTCCATAGCCAAAGCACCCAAAGATCCTTGGGCACCCATTGGTGACACGGATATAGGAAAACAATCTAAAGAAGAGGTGGAAAAGAAAAGTTTCGGTTGTAATAGTTGTCACCTAGGTGTTGAGAAAATGCACGTCGATGAAAAAATAAAATTAGGGTGCACAGATTGCCATGGTGGTAATGCAGGGTTTGCCATAGAAAAGGGTCTAGATCCTAAATCGGAAAAATATCTTACAACTAAGAAAAAGTCTCATATTCAACCTAAATATCCAGGGAAATGGCCTACATCTGCGAATCCCGTTCGTTCTTATACTTTGCTGAATAAGGAAAGCAGGGAGTTTATACGTTTTGTGAATCCTGGCGATTTACGGGTAGCAGAGACGACTTGTGGCGGGTCATTTTGTCATCAGCAATATGTAGCAAACGTACCGAGGAGCATTATGTCTACTGGCGCTATGTTATTTGGAGGCGCAACTTATAATAATGGAATTCTTCCTTTTAAAAATTATATTTTAGGCGAGTATTACACAAACGACGGAAAACCAGCTCAGGCCTTGGGTGCTGCAGTTACTGACGAAGAAGGAAAAACCTACTATCGGGAACTGACCGAACAAGAAAAAGCCAAAGGAGCCATCCCAACTATAATTCCACTGCCTCGCTGGGAAATTACCAAGCCTGGAAATATATTTCGATCTTTTGAGAGAGGGGGGAGGGTTCCTCGCGCTAACCCTTCTGAGGTGGGTGTCCCTGGTTTACTGAATACTTTGAGTATTTTTGCAGAACCAGGTAAGCCTGATATGAAAACAGGAGATCGAGGTCTAGGAACTCAACTTCGGATTGATACCCCAACATTGAATATTCATAAAACCCGACTGAATGATCCTTTGCTTTGGTTTTTAGGTACGAATGACCATCCCGGTGATTTTCGTTCTAGTGGATGCAGTAGTTGCCATGTTGTTTATGCCAACAGTAGAGATGAAGATGGTTCTGGACCTTATTCGAAGTTTGGTCACCGGGGACTCAGTTTTTCTAAAGATCCTACTATTCCTAAGGATGAAAGAGGTCATCCTATTAGTCACAGGTTCACCAACGCGATTCCAAATAGTCAGTGTTTGATATGCCATATGCATCAACCCAATTCTTTTGTTAATACCTACCTGGGTTACACAATGTGGGACTATGAAACAGATGCAAAATTTATGTATCCTAAAAAGACACCTATTTTGACTCCCGATGAATTAGCCGAAGGTTACCAGACCAACCCTGAAGGTGCGGTTAACAGGGGTTTGTGGAGGAATGAAAAATTTCTTGAAGAATCGAGTGAAATGAATTCTAAGCTTAAGCATACACAAATGGCTGATTATCATGGACACGGTTGGATGTTCCGTGGTGTGTTTAAAAAGGATAGAAAAGGCAACCTCTTGGATAAAGATGGAAAAATTGTTTCTTTGGACCAACCTGATTTCTGGGAAAAAGCTGTGCACTTAAAGGATGTACATGTTGAAAAAGGGATGCACTGCGTCGACTGTCATTTTTCACAGGATTCACATGGGGATGGTAAGTTGTATGGTGCTTATAAAGATGCTTTAGAAATCCAATGTGTTGATTGTCACGGAGATGTGGATACTTTGGCCAGTTTAGTTCCAAGTGGTCCTGCTGCTAATGGAGAAGGAGATTTGCGAACCGGTAAAACCTCCTTTGGTAAAAAACGTTTTTTTAAACGAGGGAAAAAAGTTTTTCAACGGTCCATGATGTACCCTGACAGAGAATGGGAAGTGCCTCAAGTTAAGGATTTCATCAACCCGGAAAGCAAAAACTTTAACGAAAAAGCTAGGTACGCTAAAACAATTCAAAGTGACCATAAAACTTGGGGTGCTGTTCCTGAAGATAAAAAGAAGCTAGCGCATTCCAGTACAAAAATGGCTTGCTATACTTGTCATACAGGATTCGTTACGAATTGTTTTGGCTGTCATCTTCCTTTAAAACAAAACTTTAAAGAAGAAATGCGCCATTTTGAGGGCACTAAAAGTAAAGTATTTACTACATATAATCCTCAGGTTTTAAGAGATGATAGTTATATGTTGGCTCGTTGGGGTAAGGTGAAAAACAAAAAAATTGCGCCAGCTCGTTCCTCAAGCGCTGTGATAATGAGTGCATTGAATGGAGATCGGGAAATGACCTACCTTCAGCAACCACCCATTTCTTCTTCTGGGTACAGTAGCCAAGCTTTTAATCCACATTACCCTCATAATGTTCGTAAAAAAGAAACCAAGAAATGTGATGATTGTCATGTGTCAGAAAAAAATGATAACAACGCATGGATGGCTTCGCTATTTTTGCATGGCACTAATTTCGTCAACTTTTTCGGAAAATATATTTACCTTGGGCTTGAACGCGGGATGGAAGCTGTTGCCGTTACAGAAACCGAAGAGCCTCAAACAGTGATCGGTTCACACACGCACAAATATGCCTACCCTGCTGAATTTGCTAAACACCTGGCTAATGGAAAAGAATTGGATAATTCCTATGGTAATAGCAAATACGGTCAAGGAGTGCGAAGTCTCCAGCTGAGAGGGGAATACCTTTATGTAGCTCAAGGTAAAGCAGGTTTCTGGGTTTATGATGTTGCCAATATTGATAACAAAGGTTACTCCCAACGGATTGTCCAATCTCCATTCTCGTCATTAGGTCAATCACCAAGAATTGTTTCCAAATTTGCTACCTCTTTAGCTTTACCAACAAATATGCCNGTTGATGCNAATCGTAAAGNTCTCCCAGAAAATGAAGAAGCCCCAATGCANCCNATTTATAAGTATGCTTTTTTCACAGATCGTTATGAAGGTTTGATTGGTGTTGATGTGACAACATTTCTTGATGGGAACCCTAAAAATAACTTTATTGAACGTGCTTTNACGTTCAANCCNGANGGGNTGCTAAAAGATGCCGAGGCTATTACCTTNGCCGGTGTTTATGCTTATATCAGTTGCCNGGATAAGATCCAGGTTNTAAATTTNGATNANCCTTTAAAACCGAANCTGGTTNCTGAACTAAAAGGTCTTAAAAACCCTANGACCGTAGCTATACAATTTCGTTATGGATTTGTTGTCGACGATGAGGGATTGAAAATTTTTGATATAACCATTCAAGATAAACCAAAACTTGTTGAAGGTGCTATTATTCCTTTGTCAGAGGCTTATGATGTTTATGTGGCCAGAACATATGCATATGTTGCAGGCGGTAAGAAAGGATTGATAATAGTTGATATAGAAAACCCTGAGAAACCTGAAATTGCCCTTGCGTTCGATGGAGAAGGAAAGATGAACGATGTGCATGGAGTCAAGGTAGGTTCTGTTTCCTCCAGTTTGTTTGCCTTTGTCGCTGATGGGAATAATGGGCTCCGAGTTATCCAATTAAGTTCACCGGGAGATGCTGAATCAGGAGTAGCACATTTTGGATTTAGTCCTTTACCAAAACCTAAATTGNTAGCTTCTAAACAACTTNGCGGTCGTGCGTTAACTCTNTCGAAGGGTTTAGACCGTGACCGTGCGATNGACGAAAGTGGTAANCAGNTNAGTNTATTTGGAAGGTTGGGATCGACGCCATTGAGTTTAGAAGATCAGCAAAGAATGTATCTTGAAAATGGTAAGGTTTGGAGAGTAACTAACGACCCTGCAAATCCTCCGGTTAAAATTAAAAAGGCAGAAAAAAAGAAAAGTAAGGGTAAAAGAAAAAGAAGACGTAGACGTTAATTTATGTTGGATTTAGTTTGCAGTTTCAATAGAACCTCTTCAGCAGTTTTTCGTAAAGAGGTATCTATTTGATTAGACTNAATTGCCTGACGTAGTAACACCTCCCATTTGGTTCCTTTTTGAAGTTTTATAACGTCTAAAGCATGCTTTTGAATGATGGGTTTATTTTGTTGTAATTCCTCGGTCAATGATTTGAAAACGTTATTTTCATCCAGTCTTTTTAGGTTTTCTGAGGCGGCCTTCCTTATTTTATTATTTTTATCGTTAAGTGCGAGGTAGAGACCCTTAACAGAGAAAAAGTTTGATCCTAGTGCGCCTAATTTTTTTATTGCTTCTAGCCGTTTCTCAGGATCTTCTTCTTGTAATTTAAGTAGCCATTGATAGGCCATTGCAGCATCTTTGGCCTGCCAAGCTAAGTACTCAATTCCTTTTTGAGGGGTGGTTGCTATAAAAGGAATAGGGGAATTATTCACCGGTGATTGTNCTCGTTGTAAATTGTCTTGAGTTAATCCCAAGGAAGTAAGAATATATACAGACTTTATAGTTTCATTTCCTGAGACCGTTTGATCCGAGACAAAAATGGTGCCATAGGGAATAGTTTGTTTGATTCCATTTTTAAGTGATAGATTTGTAAAACTTAAATAAATAGTTTGGTCTGGAAGGGATCTGTAATTAAATTCGACACCAGTTTTATTATTTAATTCTTTGACTACATCAGATAAGTTTGCTCCTTGGATATCTGCAGACAGAAGTGATTTCTCGTACTTGATAAGTAATTTGGTTTCTGCATCTCCGCTCACGTAACCAACGTTGAGCAAGTAAAATATACTGAAAATAATGAAAAAGATGGGTTTACTTATAAAGAGATTTTCCCAAAGGTAACTCTTTCCAACCATATATGACCCCTCTTTTGTTAATATAGAAACCAATTAATCGAGTTGGACCTGTATTGTTTCCTAGATAATTTGTCCTTGTTTCCCAGGGACTTCTATCATAAACGTATATCTTTCCACCTTTATTGTCAGAAATGGTCTTTTTAGGCGATCCCCAAGTGGATACTAACTTAGATTTTTTTTGACCTTTCCAATGATTTAGGTTCATTGCACAACCTGCTAGCAATAGGCATCCTGCTAGGCTGATACATATTAATAAACTAAGCTTAATTGAAGTAAAATTCTTTAATAATAGGGACATTATTAAACAACTAATGTTTAAAAAATCAGTCTAGTTTGTGGGTTATTTGGCAATTCGCTGGATTATAGTTCTTTTAGAAGTTTTAAGTAAAGCTATTTGTAATAACTGTATTTTAATCGCTTTATAATAGAAAGTAGGCTTAATTATGTTAAATTAAAAAAATAAAGTAGGGCTAAAATAAGTATTCTAATTGAGCTGTAACCCCTTGCCGGGAGGAAGAAAGGTCATTTAAATTAGCTACAGTTTGTGTGCCCACAACAGGGAGATTTTTCCAGGTTCCATCACTTACTTTAATTTTCCAATACTTGTAACCTGCAGATAAGAACAACTTTTTTGTTAAAGAATATTTTAAGTTTGCTTCTAAATTATAACCACTGCCCGTTCCATCCATTTCGAAAGAAGGGTCTTGCTGTAAATCTGTTCGCAAATGATGGATGTCCTGGTTTAATAATCCTGAAATAGGAATATAAGCTAAGTCGAGATCAAACCAGAATTTTTTGCTATAGCGAAAAGAATTTTCCAACCCAATTCTTAGTGAGTCCCAACGCACTTTATTAGTTATAATCTTTTTTCCCACATTCGTAATTGTTCCTGGGCTGTTACAAAATGGATTTCCACCTCCAAACGAAGTACATTCAATTTGTTCTTCTCCAGNAGCAACAACTTTCTCCTGCCAGTGNTGGTATCCNATAAATACTCTCGTAAAGTGGTCATTATTTTTTGANGNCCANAATTTGTANCCTAGGTCAAGGTTAAGGTACCACANATTGTCATCATCAATATTACTNNGGGATTTAGAAATTCGGTGGGGTCCAGATTGNCNAGCATTAAAGCTTGCTGCTCCNGCAGCGCTTACAAAATCGCTATCAACTAAACGACCATCATTTATAGTTCCAAATCCAAATTGAGTTCGAAGAAAAACTTTATGAGGCAGCTTAATTTCCCCTTGGATTTCGATGATTTTAGATTCCAGGTTTTCATAAATTAATTCTGAAGTGGGATTCCCTGCGATTGAGCTGGTTCTAGACGCATCGTGANTCCAACTTGTTTCTCCTGTGCTGAACCAAGTACCTATTGCGAGAGATAGTTTATGATTTTTAAAGAGCCAATCTTTTTCTTTTGAGTTGATAGATTCATATAGACCATACTCTTCGCTCGATTTTTTATCACTTTTCTTGGTTTTTATTTTTTCAGTATGTAGTTCAGCTTTTATAGTTTTTGAGTTTTCATCTATTGGTTGATTTTCCAAANTNTCTGCTTGTCTATACCATTTNCCAGCTTCATTNAAATCTTCTTCGACGCCTATACCATTNACATACATCCAAGCCAAGTTTTTCTGAGCTGGCACGTGGTTTTGTTTTGCGGATAAAAGATACCATTTTGCAGCCTTTTCCAGATTTCTTTCAATTCCGCTCCCATTTTCATAGAGGTATCCTAGATGAAATTGAGCTTTAGGGTGTCCCTTTTCCGCGGCCAATGAATACCATTTAAATGCCTTTCTTTTATCTTTTTTATGTTTTTTCCCCTGGTCAAATATTTCCCCAATTTTGAACTGCGCATCAGAATTTCCATTTTTTCCGGATTTTAAATACCACTTAAGAGCTTTTTTAAATTCTTTTTTATTTGTATTTCTTTTGTCGTACATTGCCCCTAATTNATATTGTGCACCCGAATGCCCATGGTTTGCGGAGCGCTTGAACCATTGAATAGCTTTATCATTATTTTTGGTTATTCCCTCTCCCTTTTCGAGCATCGATCCTAAATTAAACTGGGCATCCATATTTCCTTGTTTAGAAGAGTAAAGGTACCACTTTGCAGCTCTTTTATAGTCTCTAGGAACACCCTTGCCGTTAAAATACATTTCTCCCAGTTTAAGCTGGGCCTCCGCATTACCTTGTATCGCTGCCAAACGAAACCATTTAGCAGCTTTAGAAAAGTTTTGTTTAAATCCATCCCCTTTTAAGTACATTAACCCAAGGTTGAATTGGGCCGCATTATTTCCATGATTGGCAAGATTTTTCCAAATGTTTACTGCTGTCTTGTAGTCACCCCTATTAATAGCATTTAAGGCTTCTTGAGTTTCGTTTGCAAGAACAGGTGTCCCTGACAAGANCAAAAATAATACAATTAATAATTTTGTTTTTACTGGCATAAAGATATCTATTGCTTTATGGATCAAATCATTTAAAACAAAAAGTGGTTGCGTTAGGTTTCATATACTGCCAAAAGATTTTTAGTACTAAATATATATTTATGGCAATTTTTTCCTCTAAAGCTATTTCGGTCCTAAATGGTAATAAGTAAAGGAAAAAAGGCCATTAAATTATTTAAAAATAAGGGGGGAGTGGTTATTCGAATTCCCACTGGGGTTTAAATAAATGGCCCGCAGGTAAGTTCTTGGCGGGCCATTTGGAAATAAAAAATCTTCCTGAATTTTTTTATTATGGATAGGACAGGCTAGTTCATATAGGCCCTGGAAATAACTCAGAAGTCCTACCCATCAACCAGTAATAAAACAGACCTACCCATTCGTAGACAACATTTGAAACTGAAGCTATTGAGGAGAATCTTGGTAAACGAATATTTATCTCTAGTTTTCCGGTTGTTTTAAAATCCACTGGATAGGGGATAACCTGCCAGTTCAACTTTCTAAATATTCCTACTGACCGAGTCATATGCCAGGCTGAAGTGATCAGCACCCATTTTTCCCCTTTTTTGGGCTGAGCAAGTTGTAAGGCGTTTTCTGCATTTTCTTGAGTGTTTCGGGATTGAGGGTCAAAAATTATTTGACNAGTATCAAGACCCATTTGTTCAAAAAACAATCGTGCTGTAGTAGCACTTTTATATTCTTGTTCTGTTATTGCACCTTGACCCCCAGCATAAACAAGCTTTGCATCGGGAAATTTATTTGCAAGGTTTACGAAAGTTGTCAAACGCTCGACAGAGTCAGTAAGGCTAACNTGCCCCCTCAATTGAGTTANTTTTGGAATTTCTGCTCCTCCTAAAACNATGACTCCATCTACCTTGTCAGGNAGAGATTTNGGAATTGGGAANCTGTTTTCAAGNGGCAGCAATAAAATTTGGTAAATTGGTAATGAGGAGGTAATAAAAATTAAAGCCGTAGAAATTGCGATAAGTTTTTTCC
Source organism: Nitrospina sp. (assembly GCA_002721515.1). GTDB lineage: Bacteria > Nitrospinota > Nitrospinia > Nitrospinales > VA-1 > UBA8687. The sequence goes on along the minus strand of PBKP01000032.1, from coordinate 17,133 downwards.
CAAGTTTTTCACGACCACGAAATAATAGAATAACCCCAACCAGTAAGATCAAAAATAGACTTGTGTTGGGCGAAGCCAAAAGCCAGAATATTTTTGAAATGATCCAGAATGCATCATCCATTTCAATGCTCCATCTGGGTAAAAATAAGAANCCGATCAAACTAGCAGATAANNCCTTCTAAATCAAAACTTTATTNCGCTANATCTGCCCATCCAATCGNTTTTTTTAAAATATTTTAAAGAAAGTTCCNGCATCGCTANAAAAATTAATGCTATATATGGAAAAANTTTTATATAAAATGANTANTTAAAAAANAANTATGAAACAANANTTGTTTTATAAAAAATNAAAGGAATATTTTTATCTTTTCTTAATTAATCGGGAGATTATTTGTGAAAAATAGTAAACAAGTTCGCGAGGATGTTCAGGAATATTATGGAAAAATTCTTAAAACCAAAAACGATTTACAAACCAGTGCCTGTTGTGCTGCAGATGCCATGCCTGCTTATCTACGGCCTTATTTAAATAATATACATGAAGAAGTTCAATCACGTTTTTATGGATGTGCATCAACTTTTCCTTCGGGTTTATATGAAAAAACCGTGGTAGATCTAGGTTGTGGTTCGGGACGTGATTGTTATCTTCTTGCGCAAGTTGTCGGCCCTAACGGTTTAGTAATCGGTATTGATATGACCGATGAACAATTGGCAGTTGCCAGAAAACATATTTCTTATCACACCAGTAAGTTTAATCTAAAAATACCTAACGTGGATTTTCGTAAAGGTTGGATTGAAGATCTTGCTACTGCTGATCTGGAGGATAACTCTGTAGATGTCATTATCTCTAATTGTGTTGTAAATCTATCTCCTGACAAAGAAAGTGTATTTCGGGAAATTTTCCGAGTCTTAAAACCGGGTGGAGAACTTTATTTATCCGATGTTTTTACTGGTCGTCGGGTTCCAGACCCACTCAAAATAGACCCTGTATTATTGGGAGAATGTTTAGGTGGTGCACTTTACATTGAAGACTTCAGGCGTATGCTAGCCAAGGTTGGGTGTTATGATTTTCGTACCATTTCTAAAACACCTATTACTTTAAATAATCAAGATATTCAGCGAAAGGCTGGTATGATCGATTTTTACTCTATGACCGTACGAACTTTTAAATGTGACTTCGAAGATATATGTGAGAACTATGGTCATGTTGCATATTACCAAGGAACCATTCCTGAATTTCCTCATGGATTCACCCTAGATGATCATCATTATTTTCAGACAGAAATTCCTGCCCCTGTTTGCGGAAATACATATAAGATGATTAGCGAATCTCGTTTCGCAGATCATTTTAAAGTAACTGGAGATTTTTCCACGCACTTCGGCCCTTTTGACTGTAGTGTAGTTCCAGTTCAGGAAGGAATAAATTCAAACGAAAGCGACGCCTGTTGCTAGGGTTTTGAGCCGTCTTTAAATAAGCCTTATAATTACTGATAAAAATAAAAAAATTCTCAGGAATTAGAAGTAATGTCATTCGCTACTTAAAGCTTACGGCATAAGTATATATGGATGAGGTAGGTAACAATATATTGGATAGCAATGACTGCTGCAAGAAAATTAAGGCTATTACCTGGCATAGACATTAGGCCCAGTAAGGCAATGAGGAACAAAGGAAAATCAAGTCCGTTCCATCTCCAAACTTTTATAAGATTTTTTAATTTATTAAAGTATTCCTGACGCTGGTCAGGGTCTAGTATCTTGCTGTCAATCTCNCTTAGGTTTTTCATGCTGCCAAGAGTATTCCACTGACCGCGAAAAATAATTTGTTGTGTCTGCATATAATAAAAATAGAGAACAAGAATCATAGAAGGTTTATGGCTTATTTTTTCAAGCGTATTTTGAATTTCTCTTTCCATTCCATCATATCCTTTCAACATTACTGTTCCAAAGGTTTGCTTGCAGTAATCATAGGATATTGCACGTAGAATAGTAAAAACAGCTATGATAATTAACGCAGTTTGGAAATCTGGGTATCCAAAAATAATTCCTAAGACTACCGCCAAGTATGCGAAATAACCGGCAATGCCATCGATAAGACGACCCAAATCACTGGCCATATTTTTAGCTCGGGCAAGCTGNCCATCTACACAATCTAAAATTAGGGTTAACTCAAGTAGGATTCCACCCATGATACTAGCTTCCCAATTTCCGTGACTAAACGAGTAGCCCGAAGCAAAACCAACCAGCACAGAGAGATAGGTAACTTGATTTGGAGTGACAGATGTGTTTTTTAATACCGAGACCAATCTTTTTGCAATCGGCTCATGGATGTATATATTTACCGGTTCTGCCAGATCTTTAAATACATGCTCCGGTTCTTCAACCATTTCTATAGCCATTTCTCCCGATGATACCAATCGAGAGTATCAGATAACCCAGCCGNTAGNCCGAATTCAGGGTTAAAGCCAAAATCACGAAAAAATTTTACTGGTGAAGCCGTCCAAGAACTTTGTCGAATATCTATCATCCTTTGTCGATCAAATAGTGCTGGTTTTGAGCTGAATATCGCTAGTAATTCAAAAATTATCCCTATGGGGTATAAAATTGTTTCAGGTATCTTCAAAACCCGAGCTGATACGCTCATTTTATCTGACGCGCTTTTTGTAATGTCCTCCCATGAATAAAACTCCCCATCTGTTATAAAATAAATATTATTTTTCGTTGGAGATTTAATGCAGGCTTTTATCATGGCTTGAATTAGGTCGGCGACATAAATCAGGGAAAGTTTTTTGGGTGTTTCGCCAATTTGTAATGCCCAACCTTTCTTAACCATTTTGAGAAATGTAAAAAGATTCTCCTCGCGTGGACCGTAGACAACTGACGGACGAAGAATCTTAATGGGTAGATCTTTGCAATATTTTAAAGCGATTTCCTCGCCAGCTTTTTTAGATTTTCCGTAATAGGTTATTGGGTTCAATGGCGAATCTTCATCAATTATAACGTTGTTTTTGCTGGGTCCAGTGGCGGCCAGGCTACTTAAGTGAACGATGCCCTTTATTTGATCTTTAAATTTGAGGCATTGCTTATATAAGGTTTCACAAACTCTGGCATTGATATCAAAATACTCCTCTCGACTTTTTGCTTTTGTAAGACCTGCACAATGAAAAATATAGTCAATATCATGCAACCTTGGAATTTTAAAACCTGAATCATCGAGGTTTACAAAGTGCAAGGTTACTTTTTTTAATTGAACCCACCTTAAATTGGAAGTTTTCCGGACTATACAATGAACTTGGCAGCCTAAAGTTAGTAGCCTGTCTACTAAGTGGCTGCCAATGAATCCACTAGCTCCTGTAACTAGAACTTTAGAGCCTTTAATATGAGAGATTTCTTTCATAGATGCGGTGTTTTTTATAAATAGTTGCTCCCAATTTAAAAATGGGTTCTAGAATATCAATATTATCTTCTAGCATCCAAGACGTCTCACACCACTTTATACCTTTTTCTATAAAATTTTTATACATATCGTAATACATGTAAGCGTCAATACCGAGTTTGCGATATTTTTTCTTGATCCCAAGTGTTAATACACGGTAAGTATCAATCTTATTTTTTTTCCAAAGAAATTTCGCCCAGCCAAAGGGGAAAAGCTTCCCATCAAGTTCAATTAGAACTTGATTAATATCTGGAAGTGCTAACCCAAAACCAACAGGCTCCCCTTTTACCTCTGCGATCAAGCAAAACTCTGGGTCTACAAATGATTTCATTTCTCTTGCGGCATAGGAAAATTCTTTGTGGGTCATAGGGACAGAACCCCAATTCATATCCCAAGCAGAATTATAAATATCCCAAATGGCTTTTAGATCATCCTCAAATCTTGTCATATTCAATGGGCGTACACTAAACCTACCTCTTTTTTCTAATTTTTTTGCAGCATCTTGCAGATATTTTGGGATGCCAGTAAGGTCTAATTTAAGAGAAATCAAATCTTTTGATTTATTAAACCCCCACTCCAAAAAATGTTTTTCATAGTAATTGGGATTGTAGGAAATTCCCAGCATAGGAGGAAGATCAAATCCTTCTACCATTAACCCACATTCGTGATTAATAGATAAATTCATCGGCCCAATAAGTTTGTCGAATCTATTTTTATGGCACCAAGTTTTTGCTTCATCGAATAGCATTTGTGAAACATTTTTATCGTCAATACTTTCAAACATTCCAATAATGCCCGTATTTTTANAATATCTTTCTTGGTAGATGTGATCATGGACTAATGCAATGCGACCCACAGTATTATTTTTAGGATCCTCTACCAGAAAAAATTTAACTTCAGCATGGTCAAAGAAAGGATTAATTTTTGGATTAAGAAAATTTTTACGTTCAGAAACTAGAGGGGGAACCCAATTGGGATAAGTTTTATAGATTTCCCAAGGTAAGCGTATAAACCGATCTAGATCGGNGGAGGTTTTTGCCTCGAATATTTTGAGGCTCATTATTTTTTTGAAATAATACCCAGTTTTGTGCCAAGCTTCTTGAAAGATTCAAGGACCTTTTTGAGATTCTCCTGTGTATGCGCTGAAGTATAGCTGGTACGGATCATCGCGTTAAGAGGAGGGACGACAGGAGAAACCGCTACACCTGCAAATATACCTTCATCAAAAAGCAGACGATTTAGATAAAGGGTTAAAGCTTCTTCCCCTATTTTGATAGGGACTATGGGTATAGGATTGTTGTTAACTTGAAATCCCATATCAAAAAATCCTCTTTTAATATAGGCTGTATTATCGCGTAAACGATTCATGCGCTCGGGTTCATTTATCATTATATCTAAACCTGCTGTCACTCCTGCGACGGAAGCCGGTGGTAGCGCAGCTGTGAAAATAAATGCAGAAGCTTTATGTCTAATATATTCCGTAACTTTTGATTTAGAAGAAATAAAGCCGCCAATGGAACCAAGGCTTTTTGAAAATGTACCCATATATAAATCAATTTCGTCTTCAACATTAAAATAGTTGGCGACGCCTTTGCCTTGTTCGCCCATTACTCCCAACCCATGAGCCTCATCAATCATTATGGTAGCCTTATAATCTTTAGCTAATTTTACAATCGCAGGAAGGTTTGCTATATCGCCACTCATGCTAAAAACTGTATCGGTAAAAATTATTTTACCCTCAACATCTGAATGTTTTTTTAAGCAATATTCAAGGTGGTCCATATCGTTATGCTGATAACGTACGGTTTTTCCAGGAGCAACAGCACACCCCTCATAGATGCTAGCATGATTTTCGCGATCTGAAAATGCAACATCTTTTCTTCCAAGCAAGCATGAAATTGTACCTTGATTCGCCTGAAAGCCTGTGGACATTACTATTGTGTCTTCGCGATTTAAAAAAGAAGATATTTCGCGCTCTAAATTTTTATGTAGGTTAAAAGTTCCATTTAAGAAGCGGCTTCCGGTACAGCCAATACCAAACTTTTCAAGGGCCATTCTGGCTGCTTCTATAACGCGAGGTTCTTGCGCTAGGCCTAAGTAATTATTAGTTGAAACTGAGATAGCTTCTTTGCCATTGATAACTACTTTACTGCCTTCTATTTCTTCAATTTCTCTGAAATAGGGATAAATTCCGAGCTCCTTAGCTTGATCTGGAGCTAGGTAACCAAAACATTTTGCAAGAATTCCATTTTCTTTACTACTTGGTGGCCTTAAGTGGGAATTTTCAAAATCAAATTTTTCTTTTAATAAAGAAACAATCTTGTTCCTTTTTAAATGAGCTGGATTTATATCTTCATTTTCAAATTCGTTAAGTAGCGAAAAAGGTTTTGTCATATTTTAGGCCTTTATTTTAATTAACAAATTAGCTTTTGTTTCCCAGAATATTTCCATAACTGGGAAATAACTGGCCATAATCCAGAAAAAACTGTTTTACCGTATAATGAGTCCTTCCCTAGGTTTTTCAATAAACGTCTATGTGCTTTTCCCAGCACATGGTAGGGAAGATCCGGGAATAAATGATGTGTTGCATGGTATCGAAGGCCTACTGGAGCCCATAAAGGCGTTATCCAACGATTACCTGGATTATTGATTGAATCCAACATTTGATCTGTGAAACTCAATTCGTTTTCGTTTGTATTTAAATACCTATGAGCGGCTAAAGTACGAATAGAATTAACAATAAATACCGAAGTTAATAAACAGTACCATATGATCAAAGACTTTGCAGGCATAATCTTAAATTTTATTAAGCCTATAAAGCTCATTCCATAAATACAAGTCAAAATCTCTTGGATTTGCCAGCCTTTAGTTTGAGCTAAAGAGGATCTTGCACGCTGATAATTTAGATCAATATTTAAGGAGGAAATTTTTTGTATTAAAAAATTTCTTAACCCAGAGTGTAAATAGGATAGAGGTGTTAATACTACAAAACGAAAGAAAAAAATAATTGGTATAAAAATAGAAAAAACGATATGGAGAGCGATAAATAATCTTCCTTTTGATGCAAAAGGAAAATACTCGCCATCTTTTTGGGTTCCATAAAAGTTTTGCTTATGATGGTCAAAGTGCACGCTTTGATATAAAAATATTGGAATCATTAACGGGTAACCACATATTAGATTCCAAACCTTTCGAAAAACTACAAAAGACCCTTTTTTAAAATGAGCGATTTCATGGATAAACAATGCGGCTCGATAAAGCGCCAAGACTGCAATAAAAAAGCTAAAACCCTGCTCAAATGAAAATTGGGGAACTCTAAAAATAATAATAAAAGCTCCCCAACCTACCCCAGCGCTGAGTAAAAAATCACTCCAATATATCCAAGGGTTTGGAAGATATAAATCTTTAACAAGGTCCCTTGCCTTAGCGATGGGAAATTCTTGGGGTTTCTGAGTCAAACTTGTCAAGTTTAAATCCCTCGATTTTAAAATTTATAGCCATTCTTTAATAATGGTTGTTCCGCACAGCCCACACACATCTGGCTTTCTGGTATCAGGATAATTCGCTNATAAGGAATGACGGTTGAACAATTCACGCAGATTCCAAAATCCGGAAAATCAANTTTTCTCAATGGTTTTTTAAGTTTAACTAGCTTNGCTCTTGATGCATTCAATGAAGCTTCGCTGATACCTTTACTGCTAATTGCCTCCATTCGTGTAAGCCGCCCGATTGCATTATCAGGAGAAACGGTATTGGAAGTTTTTATGAAGCTGTCAATTAAATGTTTTTGTGTTTTTATTTCTTCACGAATTTTCTGTTTAAGCTCCTCTTTGTCATTTTTGTTCATGTTGTCATCATATCATCATTCATTGGGTTTCCATCCAGACATCGCACAGCGAATTGCATAAAGCGGGGTAAAATGGGAAACTTTTTCTGCGATCTTATCCATAAAAGTATTTGCTAAACCTTGATCCTGGAAGCACTCATAAATATCATCAAGAAATCCACCTCGCAAGAGAGGATGTTCGAGAAACTCAATTCCGGATCCCGTTGCAACCTCAAGAGGCTGCTCACCCACTATTATCTTTTCTAATCCTAAAATTTTTAAATATTTCTCAACTTCGGAGGCAGAGGGTCTTTCATTTATATACTCATCAAGAGCCTTGCGTTCATTTACAAAGCCTTGGGCAGACATTTCCTTGTCTACATATTTCCAAAGCGAATCAAAAGTTCCCATAGATGGAAACGTTAATACTATCTGACCGCTTGGCTTGAGAAAACGCACAAGATTTTGTAAAGCATCAAATCGGTTTGGACGGAAAAACATAAACGACAAATTGCCTGTAATACGATCAAATTTAGGAAGGTCAGCGGGTAAAAAACGCATATCCCCGACTTCAAACCTAAGCCAAGGTAAATGGTTTCCTTGTGTGGAACGCGATTTCAAGACCTGTCTTTGGTTTATGTCAATAGCAAGTACGGAGCCTTTTGGGCCAACTTGCTCGGCCAAATAAAATGCTGGAATACCGCTACCAGAAGCAATATCTAGAATTTGGTCACCTCGACAAATTTCAAGATAATTCAATAAAGTTTCCGCAAAAGGAGTAGACCATGGATCATTTTTTGGTAGTGACCAACAATATTTCATAAATCATCAAAGTTTTTTTAGATTTCTTAGGTAGATTTCTTTTAACTCAGAGGGTATATATAAATTTTATAGGTTAATCATATTTATTTATTGACCCCTCTAAAATATTTCGCTCATATAACCCAGTTTCCTGAACAAGAACTTTACTTAAAAAGACAAGCCCAATCAAATTAGGTATCGCCATTAATGCGTTCATAACGTCTGAAAGATTCCAGACCACTTCAAGTTTAATTTGAGTACCTATAAATACGAAAGCTACCCAGGAGTATTGATACAAGGAAATATATTTCCCCCTAAATAGATATTCAAAACATTTTTCACCATAATATTCCCAAGCTAAGATGGTAGAAAAAGCGAAGGTTATGGTTCCAATAGTGACTAGCAATTTTCCCCAAATCCCAGGAAGTCCCGCTGAAAATGCTTGTGTGGTTAGGGCTACACCTGTTTCACCTGAAGTCCAGGCACCCGTCACACTGATCACCATCGCTGTAATTGAGCAAACAATTAGAGTGTCCAAAAAGGTGCCCGTCATCGAGACCAAAGCTTGTTTGCAAGGATGATTGGTTTTAGCTGCTGCCGCGACAATAGGGGCACTTCCCATTCCTGACTCATTAGAAAAAAGCCCACGTGCGACACCGTAGCGAATTCCATTGGCTAGGGTAGCGCCAGCAAAACCTCCTGTAGCAGCAGTTCCAGTGAATGCATGCTCAAAAATTAGTTTTATACCCGAACCCAATTGATCTATATGATTTAAAATAACAATCAAAGCACCCAAAAAATAAATTGCTACCATGAACGGCACTAAAATAGAACTTACCTCGGCAATACGTTTAATTCCTCCAATTATTACCAACCCAGTCAAAGTTGCGAGAAATATTCCTATTGTAAAACTGTTTAAGCCGGTAGAGTTGCCTAATGCAATAGCTGTAGTATTAGCCTGAACCATATTACCAATCCCAAAAGCAGCAAAAGCTCCGAACATAGCAAAACATATTCCAAGCCATTTTATTTTTAACCCCTCTTCCAGGTAGTACATTGGTCCTCCAGATATTTTCCCCTGATCGTTTATTCGGCGAAACTTTACAGCCAGAAAACTTTCACTGTATTTAGTTGCCATCCCGACTAAACCCGTAATCCACATCCAGAAAATAGCGCCAGGTCCTCCCAGTGCAACAGCGGTACTAACTCCCGCTATATTCCCAATGCCTACTGTTGCTGCCAAGGCGGTCATTAAAGAACCAAAATGAGAGATGTCTCCTTTGCCTTCTTTCTCTTTGGAGAAGGTAAGACGAAGAGCATAATAAAGATACCGAAACTGAATTCCACGAAGTCGAATCGTTAGCCAGGAACCCGTTCCCAATAAGAGGAGAAGAAGCCAAGGGCCCCACATAAAACCTGCAAATGCTTCAATAAAAGCGATCATTGCAATCTCATAAAATTTAAAAATCTATAGTAGAGTAGTCCAATAGAAATAAAAAAATGAAAATATAATAAGCTTAAAAGAATAATATAATTAAGTAAAAAACTTAAAAAAATGAACGCTTACTATCAATTAATTAGAGCAAATAAGATTGGGTTTTTAACAATGGAGCAAGGTGTTGGTTGGAGTTTAATCTAAATCACCTTCTTCAATAATTTGTTCGTCAATTCCCCGTTCCAAAATTTCATCAGCAATGTCACCATAGCCTCCTGATTCATAATCATCTACGTTTTGTTCGTCAAAATCATCAAAATGAACGGAAAATTCATTGATGCACCATTCGCGTATTGCAGTGCTAAATCTTAATACCTTTTGAACTCCTTCAAGCTTTTCCATTTTATTAAAATTAATTTAGCGAGTTTGGATAATTGAAAATTTTAAAAATATCTGGCGATGATAAATGACAAACCCTAAAGTTCTCGTTTCTTTGGATTTCTATTCCATCTCTTAATTGAAGAACCTCTCTGAAAGATAATGGCTGGGTATTGCGGAAGCTTTTTGGGAGAGATGGTTTTAATTTTGGTGAATTTTTCATAATTGCATCATCAATATGTATTAGCTAATTAGATACAAATAAACTATTGAGGTCTCAGGGTTTAAAGTTTTTTAAATATATTTTTAATTCGACTTTTTATAATCCGTGAAAATATTTTTTAGCTTATATACTTGCTTTCTCAAGTCTTATTTATAGGCAATAGTGCGAACTTGAAATATTTGGGTTGCAATACTATCAACTCTCAAGTTAGTTTTCATGTATTTATTTTCTCAAATATCATAACCTCTAGCGCCAGTGAAATCGCTATCCGTTTTGTCTGAAAGGGTTAGATCTGTTCCGGTTAAATTTGCATTTTTAAAACAGGCTTCGCCCAACTTGGAACCAGTAAGGTTTGCTTTTGTAAGTTCTGCTTGAGTGAAGTCGGCATGTTCCAAATCGGAACGTTGAAGGTTGACATTTTTCATATTTGCTTTTAGGCAATTAGTTTTTTGTAGTTTAGAGCCAGCAATATTCGCATTTTCTAAATTTGCTTCATCTAACTCTGCTTTTGCTAAATTTGCGCCAATTAGAAAAGTATTTTTCAGGTTGGCTCTTTTTAAAATCGCCTCAGTTAGATTGGCTCGACTTAAATCGCAGCCTTCAAGATTAGATTCAGTAAGATCTGCTCCTGTCATGCTGGCTCCACTAAGATCGGCTTTGGTTAAATCGACCTCTGTTAATTTTCCTTTGTTTAATTTCGCGCCACTTAAATACGCTCCTGGTAGTTTTGCTTGATTAAGTTTGATCCTTTCTAGATTGGCTCCTATCAATTTGACATCGACTAAACTGGCTCCTGTTAAGTCAGCAATGCTTAAATCTGCTTCTGATAGATCAGATCCCTTTAAATCTGTTCTGCGTAAAATAGCTCCATTTAATTTTGCGCGACTTAGATTGGAGTTGTGAAATTTTGCGTCTGTCAGGTCAGCTCCTGTTATATCTGCTCTAAGCAANTCAGCATTTTCAAAGTTACCANTTGCTAGNTTGGNACCNTTTATTTGGGCTCGATTCAAATTTGCATTTTTAAAGNTTGCTTCAAAAAAAACAGCCATGCTCAATCTAGAATCTGTAAAATCAACAGATTCTAGATTGGCTCCATTAAATCGGGCGCGGCTTAAGTTGCTCTCTATTGCACTGGCATGGCTCATATCAGTTCTAGAAAAATCGGAGTTACTAAGGTCTGCTTCATTCAAATTACATTTTGAGAGATTTGCTTCTAGAAAGACAGATTTTCTCAAATTTGCATTTTCAAGCTTGGAGCCAGTAAGGTTGCTTCCAAGAAATTTTGCCCCTTGTAAGTTTGTAGAGTCAAAATTTGCATTTTGAACCGTCGCTTCTAGGCAGTTTACATTTTCCATTTCAGCATTGCTTAGATTAGATTCATTCAAATTGGTTTGATCCATATTCGAATTAGAAAGATCAGAGTTGGATAAATCCGTAGATTTCAAATTGGTATTTTTTAAGCTTATGCCTAAAAACTTAATACCAGATAAATCTAAACCTGATAGATCTTTACCTTCAAAAATACTTTCTGAGGTTGCCTCTTCTTCGAGCTCAAGCTCAGGCTCATTAGTTTCGAGAGATTCTGTTGATTTATCCTTTTCTGTTTCTGGATCTATAGTTTCTTCATCATTTTCTATAAACTCATCTTCTTCATCAGCAATAGTAGATGCATATTCTTCTATAGCGGCTTCAACTTCTTCACGTGTAAAATCTGCCATTTAATATTTCCTGAAAAGTTGGGTCAACGTTTAGGTGTCTTTTAAAAAATAAGCCTTGTATCATAATATATAGAACTTAAGAAACTATATCAGGTTGGCTTGGAACGCAAGCAGAACCGAATAAAACTACCAATCTTTTTTTCTCTAAAATCCAAGTTTAATGGGTCGTTCAATACCCCAATTAATTGGGAAATAGAGGTTATAATAATAAAAACTTTATTTGGGGGTAGCTTGAATATTAAGGATGAACGTCCGGTTATGGTTTATGATGGGGCATGCGGTTTTTGCGTCTTTTGGGTCCGCAGATGGAAGCATATAACTGAAGATAGAGTGGTTTATAAGGTCTCTCAAAAGGTTGCCTCAGAATATCCTCAAATCCCTGAAAAGAAATTTGAATCTTCAATTTTTCTTATTTATCCAGATGGTTCCTACTATTTTGGTGCACAAGGGGTTTTTAAGGCTTTGGCCACTAGTATCCACAAAATGCCTTTATGGGCCTATCAAAAAGTGCCAGGCTTCGCCAATATATCAGAATGGGTATATGCTTTAATCGCCAATAATAGAGAGTTTTTTGGACTGTTGACTCAGTGGATTTGGGGAAGTGAACTAGGTCGTCCTACTTGGTATCTGACCAGGCGTTTATTCATTATTATATTAGGATTGATTTATTTCACGGCTTTTTTATCATTTGGGACACAAATTGATGGGCTGATAGGTAATGAAGGCATTCTTCCTGCCCAAAACTATTTACGTGGAGTGGAATCCCAATTAGATGTAGAACGATTTTGGAAATTACCTACTTTATTTTGGATTGATGCTAGTGATAGGTTTTTAAAAAACATCTGTCTGGTCGGTTCTGTGATTTCTCTGCTAGTAATAGCAGGTTACATTCAGGTCTTTGGACTTTTCTTNTTGTGGCTNTTTTACNTATCTCTTTTTAATGTGGGCCAGCAATTTCTCGGATTTCAATGGGACGCATTGCTTCTCGAGACGGGATTCTTAGCTATCTTTTTTGCCCCTTTGAATTGGCGATCAAAATTGGAAAACGAATTACCGCCGTCCCCCTGGGTATTAATCCTTTTTTGGTTTCTGCTTTTTCGTGTCATGTTTACTTCCGGATGGATGAAACTTGCCAGTGGAGATCCTACATGGAATAATTTATCAGCTCTTTTGTATCACTTCGAAACACAACCCCTGCCTACATGGATAGGTTGGTATGCGCATCAGCTACCACAATGGTTTCAGGAATATTCGGTAATTACGGTTTTCTTCATTCAGTTAATGGTGCCATTTTTTATCTTCGGTCCTGGTCGGATCCGCTACGCTGCAGCTACTGTTTTNATTCTATTTCAAGTGCTGATTTTATTAACAGGAAATTATTGCTTTTTTAATATTCTTACCATTGCGCTTTGCCTTTTACTTTTTGATGATNGGGCAATCAAAAAGCTATTTNTGGGGAAATGGGAANTAATTTTAAAAAAAACCAGAAACCGTATACCTGAATGGAAAAAGTGGCTTCTTGAATTAACAGGACAAGTGGTTTTAGCTGTAAGTATTTTTTTATATATAGTTCCTCTTTTTGTTAGTCGGGAGAGTTATCCGTCCACTTTTATTTCAACGATGAATATGATTCGTCCTTTTCATATCGTAAACCGTTATGGTCTATTTGCAGTGATGACTACTTCACGCCCGGAAATTTTTATAAAAGGTAGTATTGATGGTAAAGAATGGAAAACTTATAAGTTCAAATGGAAACCAGAAAAATTAAACAAGGCTCCTGCTTTTGTTGCGCCACATCAGCCGCGACTGGATTGGCAAATGTGGTTTGCGGCACTTAGTAATTATAAACGAAACCCGTGGTTGATCCATTTTATGACACGTCTTCTGCAAGGTTCGCAACCTGTGATCGATTTATTAGAAAGTAACCCATTCCCAGAAAAGCCCCCTAAGTATATTCAGGCCGTAGTCTACGACTATTGGTTTACTGATTTAGAAACTAAAGAAAAAACCGNCCACTGGTGGAAAAGAGAATTTAAAGGTAACTACACACCTGTATTGCAACTACCATAATTCATAAAGTGAGATTAATTATTCCTTTTTTTAGGTATTGGAGTATTTTTTTTATAGTTCTTAGACTTGTTATTCATCTGTTTTAGAATATATTACAGTTATGGATCCGGAAAAGGTAAATTACCATTATACTGATGACCTTAATACCAATCCTTTGCGTGTTGGCACAAGAGTTTTGGTTACAGGTGCCAATGGTTATGTGGCGCATCGCCTAATCCCTGAACTTATATTCCGAGGCTACAGGGTGCGCTGTATGTATCGGAATAAAAGTTGTCCTTCTATTTTATCCCATCCCAATATTGAAGTAGTCTATGCAGATTGTTTAAATGCAGAGGAGCTTCAATTGGCNATGCNGGATGTACATTACGCATATTATTTAATTCACAGTATGAGAGAGAAGAATGATGAGTTCGTAGAAAAGGATAAAATAGCGGCCAAAAATTTTCGCGAGGTTGCGAAACATTACGGAGTAAAAAAAATAATTTATCTTGGAGGACTAGGAGAAAAAAGTGATCGTATGTCACCTCATCTTCAAAGTCGCAGGGAGGTAGGTCAAATCTTATCACAGGGAAGTGTCCCTGTTATCCGTCTTCGTGCAGCAATTATAATAGGCACAGGTAGTGCTTCTTATGAGCTCTTGAAGGCATTGATTTTAAATAATCGTTTTATTCCTTTCTTGCCTAAATTTAATTCTCAATGCCAGCCAATTGCTATAAGAGATGTAATTAAGTGTCTTATAGGGGTCTTGGAAACACCAGACTTAGAATCTTCTGTTTACCCNATTGGTTGCAAAAATATCCTTACTTATAAGGAAATGATTCAAAAATTTGCCAAAATTCTCAATAGNAATGTNCGTTTTGTTGATGTTTCTTGGATTCCATTTCCGGTTAAATTCATGTTCAGGGTATACGCGTATTGGCTCCATTTTTTTAGTTCCATCCCAATCAATATAACTTCGTTGTTATTAAATAGCCTGAAAACTGATGTGGTTTGTACTGATAATAAAATTACATCGGTTCTTTCCTTTGAGCCTGTTGATTTTTATACTGCTGTCCAATGGGCTCAGGAAAAGGAAAAAAAATCGATGGTTTTTTCTCATTGGAGTGATGTGCGCCCAGAAAATATGGCAACTCTTCTACCTTTGTGCGAATTTGAATCTTCTGATTTTATAATTGAAGAGCATGAAATACTGATTCCCACAGGCGCCAGTTATGTGTTTCGGGAAATTTGTAAGGTTGGTGGTGGCTATGGATGGAATCACGCAAACTTTCTCTGGGAAATTCGTGGTTGGCTGGACAGATTTTTAGGTGGCGTAGGTCTGCACCGGGGCAGAAGAGACTTGTCCAGTTTGAGGGTAGGCGATTCTGTTGACTTCTGGCGTGTGGAAAAGTTGGAGTTAAATCAGGAACTGCTATTACGATCTGAGATGATCACTCCAGGTTTATCTTGGTTGCAGTTCCAGCTCAACTCGGCAAATGGAAACANTACTCTACTTACGTTACGAGCGCACTTCATACCAAAACCTTTTTGGGGAAATATCTATTGGTTGGCTCTTTCCTATTTTCATTCCTATATTTTTAAAGGGATGCTGGAACATTTCAAAAAACTCAGCATACGTGCTTTAGAAAAACATCAAATATGAGCATTTGGTTAAAATTGTTTCGATTGCTTTCCTATGTTATTCTCAGTGTTAAATCGAGATCTTTATGAAAATACTCCATATTTTAGTTCCAGTACTGCTAGTTTTTATATTATTTGGCTGCCCCCCTCCCAAAGCCCAAAAGAAAATGCCGCGCATTTTTTCATTGAGCAATACTTTGGAAACCGGATTAGAACCTTCTTTCCTTATAACCGATGATTTTAACCGCGATAAAGTTTTGGATTTGATTGTAGTTAACAGCGGGGATCATTCCTTCTCTTTTTATAAAGGGAAGGGCGATGGAACTTTTAATGATCAACTTGTGTATAAAACGGGTCGGGATCCCATATGCCTAACTTCTGGAGATTTTAATAATGACGGTTATAAGGATATTGCTGTTCTTAATTATGCGGATCAAACAGTACAAGTATTTTTAAATACTAGATTAGGAAGTTTTCAGAAGACGAAGCAATTATTAAAACCGGGTAAAATCCCAATTAACATGATATCAGGTGATTTTAATAAAGATGGAAACTCTGATCTTGCGATTACCATGCGCTATTATCAGGTAATGATTATTTTAGGGAAGGGCAATGGATATTTCAAAGAACCGCTTAAGATAGATGTTAACGGCCAGCCGACAGGAATTATTATCGGTGATTATAACAAAAATGGAAAAACGGATATCGCTGTGGGACTTGCAGGTTCAGGAAAAACCGGGGTACAGATTTTATGGGGAGAAGGGGATGGTAATTTTGACAAGTCAAAAGTTTTCAAGGGCGGCAAACAACCCCTCACAGTTGTAAACATTGATGTTAATAACGATGGATATTTGGATATTGTAACATCTAGTAATTCTCTTCACGCGCTGACGACTCTTATAAATAATAAGAATAAAACTTTTAATACTTTACGTGATTTTGCTTCAGGAAACTTCCCCAAATTCGTTGTGGCTGCCGACTTTACTGGTGACGGGTTGGAGGATATAGCAGTTTCTAATGCTACGGATGATCAGATATCAGTTTCTTTGGGCAAGGGGGATGGCACATTTAGTTACCCTCCTATTTATCACCCAGTTGACGAGCACCCGCAGGGAATTGCTGTTGGCGACTTTAATGGAGATGGTTTGATTGATATTGCAACTTCTTGCCGCGATAAAAACTTGATCGATATTCTTACTAAGAAAAATATGATCAACCCTAAGCCAAATATTGTCAAAGCAAAAACCAGTTAGTAAAAATTTGGTTTAAGCATTTATAGGTAAATTTTCGTAAGGCTCAATCTGCCCTTCTGGATAGACGAGGCTAATGTTTTTGGGTTCGATAATTTGAGCTATTTCTAGGGCATTTTGGAATCCTTCAAGATGGTTATTAGATACAGGTACAAGCACCAGGTCGTATTGTTTTTTCTTTAGAGCCTTAATCAAGTTAGAGGGAATTGTTTCGGTAGAAAAAAAGCCGTTCCCGTAAGAATAAAAATCTTTTAATCCTGGTGCATTTTTTAAGTCGTCTAAGGCAATGTCTTGCCCCAGAACGTCGGCTTTATTTCTTGGGTAAAGATTATTCAATAATAGTAGTATCATCCAACTTCTTACACATCTTAAGATTAAGATA
>PBKP01000031.1 GCA_002721515.1 Nitrospina sp. | reverse complement strand
CTGATTTCTTGACAATTTGAAAGGTTTTGTTACACGAATTGTGTAGAGGTGGTAAGAATGACTTTTGTCATTAATCATATCAGGTAAAATAATTCCAGGAATATTTTGTAAGTTCTTATGATAATAAAGTGATGCCTTTTTACGAAGTTCATTAATCTTCTTAATTCTCTTTAACTGTGTAATTCCTAATGCAGATCTGATTTCATCTAATCGATAATTGTATCCAGGCTCAACAATATCAAAAATCCAAGGATATTCACTTGAATAACGACTTTTCAGAGATTTTGTCATTCCATGACTTCGTAGTTGCCTTAATCTTTCTGCAACTTCTTTTGAATTTGTAGTAACCATCCCTCCTTCAGCAGTTGTAATGTTTTTGGTTGGATAAAATGAGAAACATCCGGTATTTCCTAACGTTCCTACATGTTTTGATTTATGAAAAGTTCCAACTGCATGTGCACAATCCTCTACAACTTTTAGATTATGATCCTCTGCAAGATCTAGGATTTCCTCAATATTACAAACCTGCCCATAGATATGAACTGGGATTATTGCTTTAGTTTTTTTTGTAATATTTTTCTTAACATTTGAAATAGACAAAAAGAAATTTTCTTTATTAATATCGGCAATCACCGGTTTTGCATTACAAGCTAATACTGCGTTTGCATCTGCCACAAATGTAAGATCTGGAATAATCACCTCATCATCTTTTCCAATTCCTAATGCCATTAAAGAAAGATGTAATGCTGCAGTACAATTTGATACAGCAACTGCATATTTTGATTTAGAATACTTACAAAAATCTGCTTCAAATTTTTCCAATTGTGGACCAAGTGTTAACATACTTTGTGACAGTGTTTTATTGATGATTTTTTTATCATTTCCCGAAATCCATGGCTCATAAGCAGGGAATTTAATTTTAGAATCTTTAAAAAAATCTTTTTTCATACTACAACCTCAAATATCTCTTATTTATTATCATAATTTTTTAATTCCTGTTGATATAATTTCAAAGAATTTTTTGCCATTGAAACACAGTTACATTCTTCATGAACAAATTTGTATCCAGATAACCCTAATTTTTCCCTCAAGTCATCATCTACAACTAATTTTATTATAGCATTAGATAATTCATCTGAGTTTTCAGGCTGCACAAGAATTCCATTTTTTCCATCTTGTACGGTAAACGGAATACCATGAGACCGTGTAGAGATTACAGGTTTTTTGAATGCAAACGATTCAAGTGGTACTAAAGGAGAAAGCTCCCACTGTGAAGGAAGAATTAAAAATTCACTCTCCCCATAAGCTGAAATTACAGCTTCACGCGGAGGATTTTTAATTACTAAAATTTTTTCTTCAAGACTAAATTTTTTAATTAATTCTTCCATTGATTTTTCAAATCCAAAATCAACACCCATTATCACTAATTTTACATCTGAAATTTCTCTTTCATTTTTAATATTATTAAATGAATGAATCAAGGTTTCAATTCCTTTACTTTTTGAAAATCGTCCAACAAATAAAATAAATTTAGATTTTATGTTATATGTCTCTCTAAATTTTTTGTTACTAACTAATGTTTTAAGATTCACCCCATTACGAATGATTTCAATTTTTGATTTTTTATCTATACCTAAAAAAATATTTTTTTCATATTCATTTGCAGCACTAATTGCTGTCGAATCATTTATTATTTTTTTAATAAGATAATTTTGAATTTTATAAAGAATTTTTAGAATTATGCCAGATTCGGTTAAGAATGGATGTGTAGTTAAACCACCTTGATCTGAAATTATTAAAGGAATTTTTAATTTTTTAGAAACACGCCAAGCAATAATTGATTGATAACTTCTTAATCCAATTGTATGTATTATGTCTGGTTTATCTTTTTCAATTTGTTTAAACATTGAACTATTAATAAAAAATAATTTTAATGAGAACCAAACATGAGTTCTATTAATTTTAAATTTTTCAAATTTTTCTATTCGTGGAAGTGTTTTATTAAACTTATTTGAACCATTACTAAAATCCAAATCAGTAGTATAAATTGTCACATCATGACCCATGTGTGAAATCTCACGAGCTAGATCAACGGCTAAGAATACAATACCACCAAATTGAATTGCAGGTAATGAAGCGGGACAAACTAAAGCAATCTTCATAAGATTCTCGTTTTAAAATGCTTTTTAGAGTCTTCTACTCAATTAATTTGAATAAATCATTAAAATTAAAAAAATATCATGTGCTATCAAAAATAATTGTTTTTCTAAAAATTAGAACATACTCCATATTCTATTTCTCCAATTTCCATCACCTGTTTTTTCCCACACATCACCTCTAAATTTTTCTGCTGTTTTCCAAAATTCATCTTTTGAGATTTCTATAAAATTACAAAATTTTTCTATGTATTCATCAGAACATTTTCCATCATGTAATTTTACTAACTCAATTGCTTTTTCTCTTGTTAACCTACCTTCTCTAATATCATAACATACATGATCCATACATTGTCCAAATCCAAACTTAATGAATTTTAAAAGTTGATTAACTTGCGTGAAATCACCATCTAATTGAAAATATGGAAGATAGGTACCTATTGAATTAGGATCAAAATCATCTGAACGCCATTTCAATCCATGTTGTTTAGAAAATATTGCATTATTATGATTTGACCATTCTTTAAGAAAATAATTTAGCCATATTGCTTTGTAATTACGACTTTCTAAATTTTTTCTATCATAATGAAAAAAATAAAGATCATTTTCCTCTATTCCTTGAACTTCAAGATATTCTTCCCACCCAGATGATAAAGTTTGTAGTTCATTTGCTTTCATTGCATTTTCATCAGTTCCAACTCCAGTTAAGCTTGTACCAAGAGTTAATCCGGGATTTTCACCTTGAATGATTAAAGGAATTCCAAATTTATCAGCGATGATATATGTAGAAGAATAGAGTGAGAATTCTGTAATTTTTACAGGATTAAGATGTTTAAAAAAATCACGTTTAACTAACAGTTTTGTGACTTTAGGATTTGGACGTAAACTGATAACATCGAAACCTAATTTTTTTAAATTTTCAATATTAGAACTACCGATTTCAGTGATACCTTCAGGTTCTGAATTTACTAATAAACAACGTAATCCAAGGTTATCCCTTGCAGTAAGTGCCTGTTTTGTACTGTCTTTTCCACCACTAACACCTATAACACAATCATAATTACTTTCTGTAGATTTTTGTGCCCATTCTGAAATCTTTTTCAGTTCTTTTTCTCTAAGATCCCAATCAATATTTTTTTTTGTATTTTCCCAGATACATGCTCCACAAATACCATCTTGGTTAAAAAAAATCCCAGGTCTAGTATCGGGTTGGATACATTTTTTACAAATTTTCATTACATAAGTGAAATTAGACTTCTTTATTTCCTTTATTCATAGTTCATTCATAAATTACTACTACTAGTAAATTCTGATAGTTATTTGATGCTTGAAATAGTTATTTTTTAAGTAGAGCCTAAAAAATAATCATATAATATGGCTTGAGATAATTTCATATAATTTTAGAGGAAGATTTAATCGCGTATTGAATCTAGATTTAGCATGTCAAAAACTATTTTTTCAGAATTTATGATGAGAACCGTTAGACCATCTCAGGATGCAGAATTTTTGTTTAATTTACTTAAAGAACGTGATTCTCGGGCAAACATTTCACATAAAAAAATGCCCACATATAATACTCATTTAAAATTCGTTGAATCAAAACCATACAAAAAGTGGTATATCATTATTGGAATAACAAAAAATTCTTCTAATAAGAAACCTTCCTCAAATAGCAGAATAAAAATTGCTTCAGTTTATTTATCCAAAAATGATGAAATAGGTATTTTTGTTTCGAAAGAATTTCACGGCATGGATATTGGTAAATTTGCCCTAAATGAAATAATTTCACGAAATCCAAGAAAGCGATATTTAGCAAATGTAAGTCCAAAGAATAAAAAATCAATGAGATTTTTTAAAAATAATAATTTCAAATTAATTCAATATACTTTTGAATTAGATGATTCCTAAAAAATAGAAATTTCTAATGTTTCCCAGTTATTTTTTATAATTTTATATTAAAAATTTAATAAATTAGATATGTTTTTGGTTTTATTTACTAAGTGTCTAATTATTTACTACTTTTAAATTCAACATTAGGAACATTATTTTGATTTGGTATAACAAGTAATCCACCTTCATGCAATTGTTTTAGTAATTGCATTACCTCTTTTTCAACCTGTGTTCTTTGTAGACCTGTTTGGTGAGCAAATATGTCTACCAATTCTGTAACCTTTCTCTTTCCATTACAAGATTTCCAAAAATCAATAATTGCCTGATTTACCATAAAACCTTGTTCGTGTTCATTTGCTAGAACGAGAGAACCATCTTCTTGTTTTATTAGATTTCCTACACCCTGTGGTACTGCGGTTTCATAATTAACAGGAGCAGGAGTACTTTGAGAACCAATTGTTTTCATCTTGGCTTTCGCTTCATCAGACATTTTGTCCATTGTCCAAGGAGGATCCCAAACTATCTCAACGTCAACATTATTTACACCAGATACTTTTTTGGCATATCTTTTAACATCATCAACCATTGTTTCATGCAAAGGACAACCTTTAGTTGTCATAGTCATTTTGATATTTACATCATTATTTTCAGTTACATCAATTCCATAGATTAAACCCATGTCTATGATACTTAATGGTACTTCGGGATCCATACAATTTTTGAGTGAATCACGAACATTATCTACGTTGACAGTACTCATGAAAAAAAACAGGAATGAAATGAATAAAAACTTGATGTTAATTAGCTTGGAATAATTTTTTTATAGATTCTTCATAGGGGGCTTTTGCAATACCATTCTCAGTAATTATTCCAGCAATTAGTTCAGGTGGAGTCATATCAAATGCAGGATTAATTACATTAATTCCATCAGGTGCAGTTTTTTTATCACCAATTCCAGTAACTTCAGAACCCTTCCGTTGCTCAATTATTACATCTTCAGGATTACTCGTCATATCAAATGTGGAGAGAGGCGCTGCAACATAAAATGGAATCTTGTGTTGATTTGCCATAGTCGCTACTTGATATGTTCCGATTTTATTGTAAACATGACCAGTTCTTAAGATTCTATCTGCACCAACTACAATTTTATCTACCAAACCATTTGCCATTGAATAACCAACTGCAGTGTCAGGAATTAGACTTACATCTATTCCATCATGTTTTAGTTCAAATGCAGTTAATCTTGAGCCTTGTTGAACCGGTCTGGTTTCAGTTGCTATAACTTTGATATTTTTTCCGCTATCTTTTGTTGCACGAATAACTCCTAATGCAGTTCCATAACCAACAGTTGCTAATGCGCCTGCATTACAATGAGTCATAATTGTATCATTATCACTAAATAATTCTGAACCATTTTTTCCCATAGTCATGTTAATTTGGACATCCTCCTCTGCCATTTTTTTTGCAGTTTCAACAACATCAGTTCTAATTTCATTAACAGAATTTGCACGGTTTGCTGTTTCCATTATTTTTTCTAAACCCCATGCAAGATTTACTGCGGTAGGTCTTGTTTCAAATAGTATGTTTTTAGCATTTTCAAGATATGAGATTAATTCATCTTTCTCAGTTGCAGTACTCTGTAATGCAGCTAAAGCAAGGCCAAAAGCGCCAGATACACCAATTGCAGGAGCACCTCTTACCACTAACGTCCGAATTGCATCAGCAACTTGATTAAAATCAGTATAGGTTACATATTCAAGAATATTAGGTAGTTTAGTTTGATCTATCATTATTACTGAATTATTTTTCCATTCAACAGTTTTTAGACTCAATAATAATTTGAGAAATTAGGTCTATATTATTTTTTAACAGTATAAGCGAGTAGGTAAGTATTTTACAATAACTTATTGAAGAATTTAATTATGGAACTCAAAGATTTACAAAAATTTGACGTAAAAAGAATGTATGAAGCATACGATAAATGGCCAGAAATTGCAAGAGAATCTTATGAAAAATCAGAAGTAAATTCATCTTATGAAAAAGTTGGACATATAGCAATATGTGGTATGGGAGGTTCAGGTACATTAGGAGATTTCATTGAATCAATTTTATCAAAAGAAAAAATTCATGTATCGATTATCAAAGGGTATACATTACCAAGAAATGTTGGTAGAGATACATTACTTATCGTGATTAGTATTTCGGGCGATACAGAAGAGACATTATCAGCATTAAAACATGGACAAGAAATAGGCTGTAGAACAATTGCATTTTCGTCTGGAGGAAATATGAAAAAATATTGTGATAATAGGAAAATTGACTTTTATCAATTAGAGATGATAAATTCTCCTAGAGTTTCATTTGTGAATTTTTTATTTCCAATTTTAAAGATTTTAGAAAATATTTTAAAAATTAATGAACAAGATGTTAAGAAAACTTTAGAAAGCTTAGAAGGAACTAGAGAGAATATTTGCTCAGAAAATTTATCCATTTCAAATAAAGCACTTGCATTAGCAGAATGGATAGAACCAACTCCTGTTATTTATTATCCATACGGATTAAAAGCAGCTGCAGTTAGATTCAAAAATTCATTACAAGAAAATTCTAAAATGCATGTTATTAATGAAGATTTGATTGAATCTTGTCACAACGGCATTGTAGCATGGGAACAAACTTCGACTAGCAAACCAATTTTCATAAGAGGAAAAGACGATCATCCACAGACGAAAATAAGATGGGATATTTTAAAAAAATATTTCAAGGAAAAAAATATCTCATATAAGGAGATAATATCTGAAGAAGATAGTATATTTTCTAAACTGATAAATTTAATCTATGTTTTAGATTATACAAGTGTATACAAAGCAATTTTATTAAAGATTGATCCTACACCGGTAAAATCTATTGATTTCATTAAGGGATATTATAGCTTTAAGCAGATCTAAAAATATATGAAAGTAGAAATTACTAAAGATATGACTGAAACAAAACCAATAAATCTTAAGAAAAGTGTGTTTGATTCAATTGAATTGAAGATTAAAGATCCAATTTTAGGATTTGAGTCAGTTGAAGAATATGTTCATTATATTTTAGAGAAAGCATTAGAGATACATGATGAATCAGATAAAAGATCTGAAGACGAGCGTGTAGAAGAAAAGTTGAAACAATTAGGATATATCTAATTAAAAAAATGACTGAATTGGAACCAAAACTAATAGAATTACATAAGAAGCTGGAACAACACATATCAGAACAAAAATCTAATTGGAAAAGTTTTGTTTATGCACAACAAATGGGTTTCTATCAAGGATTTGAAGAAATAAAGTTACCAGGATGTCGTCCAACAGAGAAAAGACTAGACAGATATGGTATAAAAAATTATTTTACATCCGAAAAAATAGCACTAGATATAGGATGTAATTGTGGGTTTTTTGTATTACATGTATCAAAATTTGTAAAACATGTGGACGGCGTGGAAATAAATCCATATCTTGTAAACATTGGAATTGATACACAAAAATTTTTAGATATAAAAAATGTGGGTTTTTTTCCATCTAGATTTGAAGACTATAAGCCAACTAGAAAATATGATATAGTTTTTTCACTGGCAAATGACGATACAATTGACGGTAATACGGAATTTACATTTAACGAATACATTGAAAAAATACAAGGATTGTTGAATGAGGGGGGCCATTTAATGTGGGAAACAATTTCTCCAGACACATATGATCCAGAATTATTTAAGCCAAAACGTTTAGTTCTTGAGAAAAGATTTAGATTATTAGAAGAAAAGATGGTAAAATCAGAATATCCAGTTAATGTTCCAGAAAGAAGATTTCTAGTATTTCAAAATAATTAATTTTTTCCACAAATAAAATGTGGTGAACGTTTCAATATGCCAAAAAATCCTTTTCCGTCTACTTCATCTTTAACAATTTTAGACCATTCATCATAAAATGATTCTTTCAAATCCATTTTTCGTGGTTCAGTTGTTGATTTGATATATTCCAACATGAAATCAGAATCAGTTACTTTTAGAAGATCCTCATAGATCTCTTTTTGATAGTTTTCAAAGTGAGATGGTAAAATTTTATCTGCATCTTCTTCTGTAAATCCATCAATATTTCTTACCATGGAATAATTATTATCAATATCATGAGAAATTGTATAGACATTTAGCATGTGTTTTTCACTATTTGATGTAATAGATATTGTTCCANCTGGTTTAGTTACACGTTTCAATTCAGAAATAGCCTTGTCTTTGTCTGATGAGTGGTAGATAACATGATGAGCCATAACTAGATCAAATGTATTGTCTTCATATTGTAGATTTTCTATATCAGCTACTTCAAATGTAATATTACTATGATCTAGTTTTGAACTAATTTTTTCTATCATTCCTTCAGAGAAATCAGTCAAGGTCAAATGAGAATTATCTGGCAAACTAGAATAATTTTCAACCCAAAATTGACCAGTTCCACATCCAACTTCTAATACTTTAATTGGTTTTTCAATTTTCAGATTNTCCCAAACCCATTTATGGAATGATTCAGGATTTGTTCTAAATTTTTGATGAATTGCTATACGTGCTTCTAAATTTCCACTACTTTTGTATTGATGTTCTTTCAAATATTTTTTATCTACATCTAAAACCATTTTTTATTTATCACCAATCNTGAATGTTTGNATGTTTTCACAGCCTATATGTATAATTTGTGCTTTATCACCATCATAATTTATTTGATAAATATCGGGCATAGTCATAGATTTCCATTGATCAAACCCAAAGGATGAATCATAATTATGAAGTATTAAGGCGATTAGGGTTCCATGACATTGCACGGCAGCAGACTCATTTTCAGATAAATTATTTAGTACTGATTTCAATCCAGCAAGTGCCCTTTTGGTTGCTTCAGCACTGGATTCACCACCAGGTAATTTTGAATCAAAATCATGCCACATTTTCTTTTTTTCGTCATTTAGATTTCTTCCTTCAGTATCGCCAGTAATTTTTTCATGTAATTCTTCAACAATACCTATATCCAATTTTGTAGCTTGTGAGAAGGGCTCTATTGTTAATATTGCTCTTCGGAGAGGACTAGAGAAGATTTTTTGGATTTTTGGTTCAATTTTAAGTAATATTTCAGATATTTGCTTAGCATGTTCAACTCCTTCATCAGTTAGACCACGTTCACGATCACTACCTTCAAGACTTGCTTTACCATGTCTTATCAAATAGATTGTTTTCAAGAATTTGATTTAAAAAAATCCAGTATTTCATTGTTTTGAATAATAATTTTATAGAAAAATTATTCATTAACTCTGGTTCCATACAAATAACCTGCTATATTACTTGAATTCTTACTATCCGAATCCCGGTACATCGTACACTTAAAACCAGAATCTTTTAGTTGTTTTAATAAATTTTCAATTTTATATTTTCCTCTAGCAACATATTCAATTTTTATTCGATCTACATGTGTTAATGCATTGTCAGAAAGGAAAAATTCACATCCCTTACAATCCATTTTTAATAAATCAACTTTATCAATTTTATAATTTTTTAAGATTGTATTTAGACTAACTCCTTGTACTTGGGATTTTCTTGCATCAGGACCATGTTTATTATAAACAAATGATGCACTTGTTCCAATATCCACTGAATTATCTCTATAGAATGTCAATAATTCATCTTTACCTACGGCTGCATTAACAGGGATTATTAGTTCAGATAATTCTTTATTCAGACTTAGATTTTTTTCCATTGCTTCAAAGTGTTCTTTTATAGGTTCAAATGCGTAAACTCGTGCACCTTTACTTGCAAAATATAACGGCGTGTCACCACATTCAGCCCCTACATCAATTACAATTTTATCTTTGAAATTTATTTTAGAATTAACATGATGTAGACTTCTGATAAATGTCTCGGTTATAGTATTATTTGTTTGAATATATCTTAGAAAAAATTTTATTCCTTCTCTATTTTCGATAATTCTTTCATTGTCATTTGTATAGATTTTAAATGTTTTATCACGGAAATTAGCTATATCCTCATTATTAGAAATAAAATTTGCTCCATACTTTGGTCCCCAATATAATAACTCAAGTAAATTTCCATCTTCAGTTGACAGGGGATCAAATTGTATAACAAATCTATTCATTAAATCATTTTGAATTTCAATAGAATTTTTTGAATTAATTGAGAATCTTGTAGCGTATGTTAATGCACCTAAAACACATAGAAGATGGTAGTATTGACTAGATTTTACATTTAGTGTATCTCCATTTTTAAATTTTACATTAATGTCTTGTCCTAAAATTATACAGAGAACTAAAGAAAATTTATTCTTAACAATCTTCATTATGTAGGGCGACATTAATGAGATCCAATAGAGTTGATTTAGAATGGCCATTTTATTTTAAATCATTAATTCCCCGTATTCAATCTATCTAAGAATAATATACGTATATTTTGAAAAAGATATTCAAGATTTATGAGATATTTGTTTCAATATTGTTATCTTGCATGAACGTAATAAGTTTAAGTTTTAGAGTTTTAATTTCCTCTGCAGTGTTATCATAAATATTATTTTCTTCATTAGGATCACTTTTTAGATCATAAAATTCCCAAGTCTGAGGTGTATCATTGTAGATTAATTTTTTATTATTTGTACGAATACAAAAGACATTGTGTTTTTTAGGAGAGGGCCAAGGTCCGTATAATCCTCCTGTTTCGATAAAAACATCTCTATCTCCAAAAGTATTACCATCAATTATTTCAAATAGAGATTCACCCTGAACTTTTAAATCAATTTTATTTTTTGGGTAAGAAGCCATTTCCAAAATTGTAGGAAAAAGATCTATAGTTCGGCATTGAGGAGATATTTTCATTGATTCTCTACCAGGTATATGTATTGATGAGAAAACATTTGTTGTATAATCATAAACAAATACTCCATAAAACATTTCTCCATTTCGTTCTCCAACCGCAGTACCATGATCAGCTTGAAAGATTATGGTAGTTTCTTCAGATATGCCACAATTTTTTATTGTGTTTAGGATTTCAAAAACATACTCATCTAATTCATGCATGTAGGAGCTATATCGCCTATCATTTTCTTCAACTTGATTAAAATACTCATCTTTATTTTCAGCGTCTTTGTATTTTTGAACTATATCAACAACATAATTTTTGTGCGGTTCAGTATAATGTAAAAATAAGAAAAAACTATCTCTTTGTGATAATTTAGTTATTAATTCAGTATGTCTTTTTTTGAAATCTACTGTTTTTTCATCAAAGATGTTTACCTCATCAAATCCTTTAGCAGGTATTACAACATCATTAATTATATCACAGGATGTATAGAAACCCTGTTCTTTAAGTAATTCAGGGATAGTTGCAATTTCATTTTTTTTGAATTTAAACATATTATAATATGCATTTACACCGTTTCGTGATGGATACATGCCGGAGAAAATTGAGTGGTGAGCAGCAAGTGTGTATGGTGCAACAGTAATCATATTTTCAAAATAGATACTATTTTCAACATGTGATTTCAGATTAGGGCATAAATCTAATTTATCTTTTCTATAACCATCAAGAGTCACAAAAATGATGTTTTTGAAAGGATTCAAATCATTAGTGCTTAATTAAGAATTATATTAAATTTATCGTAATAGAGAAATTAATAAAAATGATTTTTTATATGTAGAAAAACAAGACATATGATGGAAATAGGATGTATTATTCAAGCTAGAATGGGTTCAACAAGACTTCCAGGCAAAGTCCTAGAAGAATTAGAAGAAGGAAAAACATGTTTAGATTCTGTGATTCAACAATTAGAAGATGTTTTTGATAAAAAAAATATAGTAATCGCTACAACTAATTTAGAAGAAGATAAAATTATTGAACAGTTTTGTAAAGAACGTGAAATTAATGTTTTCAAAGGAGAAACCAAGAATGTTTTAGATCGATATTATAAGTGTGCAAAAGAGTTCGATATGCAAAATATTGTCAGAGTAACAAGTGATTGTCCACTAATTGATCCAGGAATTGTTTTTGAATTAATAAAAAAGATGAACACGGGAGAGTTTGATTATGTTTCTAACGTATTGAAACGTACTTTTCCTATAGGTCTAGATGCAGAAATTTTTACTTTTTATGCATTAGAACAATCTTGGAAAATGTCAGAATTGCCATCGGAGAGAGAACATGTTACACCTTTCATCAAAAAGAATTCTAATATTTTCAAACAGTATAATCTTGAGAATAATGAGAATAAATCAGATATCAGGGTAACATTAGATATGCCTGAAGATCTAATGTTAATTCGTAAAGTAGTATCAAAAATTAAAAATCGACCTATTCGGTATAATGATTTAGAGAAATTATTTGAGAAAGAGCCTGAGATTTTATCGATAAATAAGAACATAAAACATGATGGGTACGAAAGATCATTAAATGACGACAGAGATTTTATATTAAGTGATGAGAATAATGGTTAAAAAAATTAAGTTATTTGATCCAGTTATTGACACATCAGAAAAAAAAGCAATATTGCAGATTTTGAAAAGTGGGTTTTGGGCATCAGGAGCAGGAGTAGGGAACGTATTAAAATTTGAGAATAAATTTAAAAAATATATAAAATCAGACGAGTGTGTTGCAGTCAATAGTGGGACTGCTGCTTTGAATTTAGCACTTTCATTATTCGATATTAAAAATAAAGAAGTGATTTTACCATCATTAAGTTTTGTATCAACAGCACATTGTATAATAGAAAATAAAGGAATTCCAGTTTTTGTGGATGTTGAACCAGAAACACTTTGTATTGATCCAAAAAAAATTATTTCTGCAGTAACAAAAAAAACTAGAATTATTTTACCAGTTCATTTTGGAGGTATGCCATGTAATCTAAATGAAATTCAAAAAATTGCAAAAAAATATAATTTAGATATTGTTGAAGATGCAGCCCATTCTGCAGGAAGTATGTATCATAATAATAAAATTGGAACTCATGGACAAGCTGTTTGTTTTAGCTTTCATCCAGTAAAGAATTTAGGAATGCCAACCGGAGGATTAATCTCAATAAATAGTTCAAAGTATAAAAAGTTCAAAAAATTATTAATGGAAAGAAGATGGTGTGGAATTACAAATAGAAAAGGATCAAATTATGATGTTAAAGAAATGGGATGGAACTACTACATGAATGAGTTTTCGGCAGCAATAGGAATTGAACAATTAAAAAAATTAGATAATTCTAATTCAATCCGAAAAAGAATTGGAAAGAAATTCAATGAAAAGATTAATGTTGAAATTAAAATGCCGTATAATGAAGATTGTAGTTATCATTTGTATTGGATTTTAGTTAAAAATAGAGAGAAATTTAGAGAGAAATTATCTGAGAATGGTATTGAAACAGGTACACATTACAAGCCAATTCATCTAATGAGTATGTATAAAAAAAATCAAAGATTACCAATTACCGAAAAAGTAGGAAAACAGATAGTCACATTACCAATACACCCAAATCTCAGTAAGAAAGATATCGATAAGATAATCAGATTAGTAAATAAATTTATTTAAAAAATTATTCAAATTTTTTCAATTTGTCGTATCCCAGTAATTAATTCGGATAATTCTTGTATGGTAATTGAGGAACTAGCATCCGGACCTTTTGAATCAATTAGTTTCACATGTTTCTCAATAATAATATTTTTAGTCTTTTGTTGTTTTTTTAACATAGCAAAGATTAGTGGAGCAGTGATTCCCAAAGTGTGATCAGAAAAACCATCATACTGGATAGCAGTATTCCAATTAATTTTTTCTAATTTTGCTGGATATTCAGATATACAATAACAAAAAGTAGTTTTATTTTTATTAAAAATTTTTTTAATTTTTGTTCGATCTCCACCCATTCCCATACTAATTATGACAGGTTTTTTTGTTAGAGCTTTTTTTTCTAGGGTTTCTTTAGAAAATGGATCTTTTAACAGACACGTTCTCGAAGCAATCTTATATCGTTCAACTTTAAGTTTTTCTAAGAATGTAATTGCTTCAGGATAAAATGCACTACAAAAGAATTCAATATTAAATTCATCAGCAATTGCTTTTAATTTTTGAGCTTTTTTGAATGTAATTTCTGATTTTTTTATGAAATCCCAATTAGGATGTTTATCAGTGTAAAGATCATTTGCACGCCAAATTTGGAATTTGACAGCGTTAGCGCCGGCAATTTTAGATTCTTTAATTAATTTTCGTGCTTTTAAAAAATTTCCTTCCCAATTTGATGCAATTTCAGCTATTATGAAGGATTTCATGATTTAAAAAATTAATCCAATCCTAAATTTTGTATTTTAATTTTAAGTTCGTCTTTTGAGATTCGTTGTCCGATGTCAGAACTATAGGAATCAATATCATCTATTTTTGTTATTCCATTATAATTTTCTAGGATATCGTTATCGTTAAATAATTTATAGTGTGGATTGGCTAACATGTACATATTTTCAATATTCCATGTGTAACGAATTTCATCATGATTAATTAGAGTTTCATGTAATTTTTCACCAGGACGAATTCCAATTATGTTTTGTTTTAGTTCACCGTATAGATCAGTTAATGTATCAAGTAGGATCGACATATCATAAGATTTTAATTTTGGTATAAAAATCTCCGAACCCTTACCATTTTTTGTTGCATTAAGAATGAAATCTAATGCTTCATCCATTGTGATTGTAAATCTTGTCATTTGTAGATCTGTTATAGTTAAAGATTTTTTTTGTTTAATTAATGAAATGAATTTTGGTATTACTGAACCACTACTGCCTAAAACATTTCCATATCTAACTGCAATAAATTTAGTTTTATGCTTTTCAGGATTGACATAATTATTTGCAGTAACAAAAAGTTTTTCCATTAATAATTTTGTAGCACCATATGTATTCAATGGCGAAACAGCTTTATCAGTACCAACACAAATTACCTTTTCAACATCTTGTCTTAAACTATTATCAATGATGTTTTGAGAACCTATGACATTAGTTTTAATTGATTCAAATGGATTGTATTCAATTTTTGGTACATGTTTTAGAGCAGCAGCATGAAATACTATATCTACATCTTCTAATGCAGAATATAATCTGTTTGTATCTCTAACGTCACCAACTAGAAATCTTAATCTACTGTCATCAAATTTCGATTCCATTTCAATTTGTTTACTTTCATTTCGACTGAATATTCTAATAGTATCTGCATTAAGAGTTAAGAGTTTTTTTGTTAGAGCTTGCCCCAAAGAACCAGTACCACCAGTAATTAGAATAGTTTTTCCTTCAAACATGGATAGCAGATTATTGTTATTCTAAAAAAGGTTGCTTTACTTTGATGCGTGTTTTGATAGCAACAACAGATTAGATTAATTTATTTTCCATTTATCCCAATCATAATCAGAGAATGAAATATTTTCCATTTCATTGTCATTTGGCTTCCAAGATATATCTGCAAGTACAAGAATCTTTGAAATAGTTTTTGAAGGATTGATAATTGCTGTTGCAATTCCATTATCTACAGAAACAAGCTTGGATTCTGTCGAATTAGTCTCAATTTCATGATATAGTCCATTTTTGTCTTGAATTATAAGGGTCATGTATCCATCAATGCAATAAAAATAACTTGTTCGATTCTTATGTATATGAGGACCTTTGATTTCACCTGGATTTACAGAATTTACATAAATCATCTGAGGATTTTTTATAATTTTATCCCAATCTCGCCAAACAATTGTTAATTCGCCATTAAGATGAGAGTCTTTAACATCTCTGGTTTGATGTCTTTCCAAATCAATTATAGAAAAATTTTGGTTATCCACTAACAAAAATAATGATTTTAACCAATAAAAGTTTGGATTTAAGGGTACTAATCTAATTATACAATATTTTATTAATCTAAGAAAATTTCTGATAATATGAAATTACTTGTGACTGGAGGATTAGGATTTATCGGAAGTAATTTTATTTTGAGATTATTAGAACAAAAAGATATTGAAGTAGTTAACATTGATGCAGAATTATATGGATCAAATCATAAAAATTTATCTCAAGTAAAAGATTCAGATAGATATAATTTTGTCAAGGGGAACATTTCTAATAAAAACTTCATGGAGGAACAGATTTCAAGATGTGATGCAGTAGTAAATTTTGCTGCAGAGTCACATGTAGACAGAAGTATAGACGATGCAAATCCATTTTTAATTTCTAATATTAGAGGAGCATTTACAATTTTAGATATAATTACAAAACAAAAGAAAAGAATGATCCACATATCAACAGATGAAGTTTTTGGGAGTTTATCTGATGGAACTGCGAATGAACAATCAAAGTTTAATCCATCTAGTCCTTATGCAGCAACTAAAGCTGCAGCCGAACTTCTCATTAATTCATATTTTACTACATATGAATCAGATGTAGTTATAACAAGATGTACAAATAATTTTGGTCCAAGACAATTTGTAGAAAAGTTAATTCCTAAAATAATTATTCTTGCAAATAAAAATCTAAAAATACCAATTTATGGTGAAGGAAAAAATATTCGAGATTGGATATATGTGAATAATCATTGTGATGCTGTCGAAATGGCATTGTTTAATGGAAAATCTGGAGAATCATATAATATTTCTGCAGATAATGAAATAGACAACATTACAATTGTAAAAAAAATTCTTGATATAATGGATAAATCTGAAGATTTGATTGAATTTGTTGAAGATAGGCCAGGGCATGATTTTAGATATAGTATGAATTCCAAAAAAATATCTAATGAATTAAAATGGAAGTTAACCACAAATTTTGAAGAAGGATTGGAAAAAACTATCAAGTGGTATTTAGAAAATCCTGAAATTTTAAACAATATTTCTCAAACTGTTTTAAATCCTACTCCATGGAAAAGTAATCAATAGTGAAAAATCGTGAAAGGAATTATTTTACATGGTGGTCATGGGACTAGATTAAGACCATTAACTCATACAGGTCCTAAACAACTTTTACCAATAGTCAATAAACCAATGTCACAGTATTGTTTAGAATCTATTTCAGATACAGGTATTACAGATATTGCAATAATTATCGGGGGGGTAGGATCAAACAAAGTAAAAGAATTTTATGGAGATGGAACGAAATTTGGCGTGAAAATCACGTATATTGAGCAAGACGAGCCGAGAGGAATTGCACATGCAATTAGCTTATGTAAGGAATTTGTTAATGATGAAAANTTTCTTGTTTTTCTTGGAGACAATATTATTCAAAAATCTATATCAGATTATGTTACTAATTTTAAGAAATCAACATATGATGCCACAATATTACTATGTGAAGTAGATAACCCAAATCGATTTGGAATTGCAGATGTCAAAAACAAGAAAATTTTGAAGATAACTGAAAAACCAAAAAATCCTACATCGAATTTGGCAGTTACTGGAATTTATTTATTAACTCCAATTATTTTTAATATAATCGAAAATTTGAAACCATCTTGGCGGAATGAATTAGAGATAACTGATGCTCTAGATAATCTGTTAAAACAAAATGACAATATTAGTTATGAAAAAATTACCGATTATTGGAAAGATACTGGAACCCCCGAAGACATTATTCATGCAAATGGGGAAATTCTTGAAAAAATACAGATAACCTCGAAAAATAATATAATTACTGGGATTGATTGTGAAATTGATTCCGATGTTACGTTTGAAGGTGTAGCTATAATTGGAGATCGTTGTAAGATTAAATCAGGTACTCATATTGGGCCAAATGTAAGTATTGGACAAGATTCAGAAATAAGTAATTGTACTATACAAAATTCTATTGTGATGAAAAATTGTAAAATTGATTCTAGTGGAAAAATTAATCATAGTATAATAGCAGATAATTCCGAAATTATTGAAAAAATAAAAAATACAAATAATGAACTTGGAGAACGAACTTTTCTACTCGGAGAAGGTTCAAAGATATCTCTTTAAGTATTAAATCATGAATGAAAAACCTCTTGTCAGTATAATTGTTTTAAATTATAATGCGGGGAAATTATTATTAGACTGCATTACTTCGTTGAAGAAATCTACATACAAAAATATGGAAATATTAGTTGTCGATAATATTTCGTCTGATGATAGTCATACTAAATGTAAAGAAAAATTTTCAGATATCAAATTAATTCAAAATAACGAAAATCTTGGTTATTGTGGAGGAAATAATGTAGGAATAAAACATGCAAATGGAGAATTTATTGTGATACTAAATCCAGATACAATTGTTGAAAAGAAGTGGCTTGAAGAATTGTTTATTGCATATAATAAATATGGAGACGGATTATACCAACCTAAAATTATTTCATTAAATGAACCAGGAGTGATACAAAGTACAGGAAATATGATACACATTTTTGGATTTGGGTTTGCTCGAGATAAAGGAAAAAATATTATTGATAAGAAAGAAAATATCGAAAAAGTTGGATACGCCTCTGGAACTTGCTTATTTACATCTAGGAAAGTTATAGAAAAAGTTGGATTGCTAGATGAATTTTTATTCTTGTATCATGATGACTTGGATTTTGGATGGAGAGCTGCACAAATGGGTATAAACTCATACTATGTCCCAAAATCAAAAATTTTTCATGCCGAAAGCTATTCTTTGCAATGGTCTTCAAAAAAATTCTATTGGTTAGAGAGAAATAGGAAATATTGTCTGCGAATACACTATTCTAAAGAGACTTACAAAAAAATGGGTTTTTCATTAATGTTAGTAGATCTATTTGTATGGATATTTTATATTTCTAAAGGATTTCTTGGTGCAAAAATTAGAGCTGAATTGGATATTTTGAAAAATAAAGAAATTATTGAGGAAAAATATTTTGAATTACAAAGTAAAAANATTATACCAGATAAAGAATTGATGAAAGAATTTCCTGATGAGATTTTTGTACCAACAAATGTTTCAGAACAATCAATGAATAATAAATTCAATTCATTGTTAACAAAATTAAGTAAAAATATTAAGAAAGAAATTATTTGAGTTTTTCACAGATTACTACTGCTATAGCAAATTCATTTTCATGTGTGACGGATGCAAAAAATCTATATGATTCTTCATTTTTTACAATTCTCACAATTGGTTTTGAGTTCAGATGTGATGTTTCAATTTGAGAGAGATGAATATTTTTATCAATTGATTTGATTAATGCTTCTTTTAGAGCAAATTTAGCAGCAAAATGTTTGTATGGTTCATTGAATTTCATACAATAATTAATCTCTGCTTCCGAAAAATTTTTTTTATAAAATGATTGATTGTTTGAGAATGATAATTGTTTAAATCTCTGAATTT
Organism: Nitrospina sp.; assembly: GCA_002721515.1. Taxonomy (GTDB): domain Bacteria; phylum Nitrospinota; class Nitrospinia; order Nitrospinales; family VA-1; genus UBA8687. The sequence continues at coordinate 39,567 of PBKP01000031.1, read as the reverse complement.
GTACCAGATCAATCCCTATACCCGAATTTATAAAATTTTTCAATTTTTTCTTTTTTCAGCTAATTCAATAAGATTACAATTTGTATTTTTCATATTTAACATAACAAATGCAATTTGCCTATTTTCAAAACCTTCTGTAGGCTCTACAATTATTCTTGCACCATTTTTTTTCATGTTTTTTAAAGTTTTTAAAATATCTTCAACTTCAAAACAAAGATGATGAAAACCACCTACAGAATCTGAGAAAGTTTTTACTGGAGAATCATTATCATTAGGCTCTATTAATTCTAAGAAAACATCAGATGTTTTGAGAAAACAAACATTAACTTTTTGTGATGCAATCAATGTTGGTATAGTAGTTTCTTCAAATTGTAAAAAATTTGTTAATTCACCAAGAGATTTTTGAATATTTTTAACGACTATCCCAATATGATGTAATTTCATTTTTAAATTTGGACTCCATTTTTTTCTAACAATTTTTTAAAGTCTCCAATTTTTTTAATTTCAAGAGTTTCATCTAGATTGAAAGTTATTGAAAATTGATTTTCAATTTCATTCAATAGTACATAAAAATTAAATGAGTCCCATTGTTCTAAATTTTCTGGAGAAGTTTCATCATTAATTTTTGATTTATCTACATTAAACACATTTGATACAATCTGGTATAATTTTTCACTCATTTTTTATCACCTTAATATGTTCTGGTTTTTTCATTGTATCAACCGTGTTAAAAACCCAAAACTCATTTTCTTTCTTAAAACCCAGTTTTTTATAAAAATTTTCAGCAGGTTTATTTTTTGCAGTTGGAATAAATTCTCCTTTAATTCTCTTCACTCCAGATAATTTTGCATTATCAATAATTTGATTCATCATAATTTCCTCCACACCCCTGCCCATTATTCTACAACTAAGCAAGAAAGTATCAATAATCCATTCCTCATCGTCCTTTTTTTCAATAATATATGTTCCAGTTATACCATTATCTCCAAACTTATCAGTTACTTGTACACATTCAACAATCTTGTTATCTGAGGATGAAAATTTTGAAACTTCATCCTCTTGGTAACGTCTGGTTGTCATATTGAATTGATTTGTTTTTAATGTTAATTGTGAAATTCTTGGAATTGAAAAACTATCTGCCTTTTTCATCTCAACCTCAATATTCATCTGTTTCAAAAACTCATTATAATTTCCAATTTTATTCTCTAATTCTTTTCTTTTCTTTTGACCTAGATACATATCACTTCTCTTAGTATCTTCTTCAGTGATTTTCAAAATATCAAATTCTTTCATTTCAGTTAAAATTTGAGCATATTGTGAGGAATCCTTTGGTAGATCAACAACCAAAACGGCGGGTAAAGATTCTCTTACATATACTTGATTAATTGGATCATCATCAAAAAACACCATACTGTCTAATCCAATGTTTAATTCTTCAGTAATTTTCTGAATGTTTACAGCTTTGTCATTCCAATTAATTTTTACACATGCAAAATTCTCTTCTCTTAAGATCATGTTTGGGTGTTTTTGAATCACTTGCATAGCATCGTTAAAATTATTTTTACTATTTATTGCTAAAATTATTCCTCGCTTATTTAGTGCAAGTAATCTTTTTTGAAATTCAACAAATGAGCGACCTACAGGATCATCGCCTAATTTGATATTATCAAAGCCATCTTCACCAATCACTCCACCCCATAATGTATTGTCAAGATCAAGTATAATGCATTTTTTTGTAATTCCTGAAATTGCACATACATATCTCATCAGTTCATTAACAAATTTTGGGATATACTCTATTGAAATTTTAATATCGCCTGAAAAAAATTGCTTGTAATTAAAAATATTATTTTCACCAAATTTACTTACAAATTCATTAAAATCATAAATGAAAACTTTTGGTGAATTATATTTTTGGAATTCATTGAATAGTTTTTGATTTATTTTGTAAATAATATCTTTAAGACCAAAATCCTCTCCTTCAGAAATTCCATATGGAGAATAATTTGGAATTTGTAAACTAGTCACTACTAACTTTGAATCAAAATTCTTGTCGAATGTTTTACAAATATTTTGAATTTCTTTATGTTTGGTTTCTACAATCTCTTTTCTATCAGATTCTAAAACTGAATACCATGAAAAAAAGTATTCTCCTAAAATATGTCGTGTATCTAAAATCAAAAATGTTATGTCAGGTTTAAACTGATATAGTCCTGAATTTTGATTTAAGATCTCCTGATTATACTGATTATAATCTCCAACATATGTTATACAATCAATTCCNTTCTGAAAACATTTTACACGTATTGTTTCTTCAAAACCATTAATGCTCGAACTAGCTAAAAATGCAATACGTATTTTCTTTGCTAGTTCTCTAGGTTTGATAGTTTTTGCCTCATTCAAGAAATAGGCTAAATTTTCCTCATTTTTCATGTTAAATGAATAATAATCCTCTTGAATTTAGAATTTATCACACAAAGTTACTCATTCATTTTGTTAGAAATATTTAGATAGATTAAGAAATTCTCTCCCGTGTGAGTAATTTCGAGGAATTATCTAAAGATAGTTTTAAAATTAATGAACAAGAATTGATGGAGTATCATGGATATTCTGGTTCAAGTGGAAGATTGAGACTGAGAATTAATTACCTAAGATCATGGTTACATCACAGTTTAGCATTTCATTCTACACATTCCGGATTTGCCATATACATGCAAAGATTAAGAGGTGTGAAAATTGGAAAACATTGTCACTTTAACCCATACGCATTAATTGATTTGATGTATCCAGAATTAATTACTATTGGAGATAATGTGACTTTGGGTTCCTATTCTATGTTGTTTGCACATAATAATCCAACAGCAAATTTATTCTTAAAACAAGGAGATTATCCAAGAAAAACAGGGAAAATTAATATAAAATCAGGTGCAGTAATTAATCCAGGTGCTATTATTACTTTAGGTGTGACTGTTGGAGAAAATTCAATAATTTCTTCTGGTAGCGTTGTTACTCAAGATATTCCTGATTATTGTGTTGTTGTTGGAAATCCGGGTAGAATTGTAAAAAAAATAGATCATTAACATGAACAAAAATTTATTGGGAATTGATTTTGAAGATTGGTTTCATCCAGAATTAATAAAGAAATATTTGAGAAATGAAAAACTTGAACCAAAAGTAATAAACGGTCTGGATAAGATTTTAGACCTTTTAAGAAAAAATGAAACAAGTGCAACATTTTTTGTTGTTGGAGAATTATTAGAGTTTAAACCAGAATTAATAGATAGTATTTTGGAAAATGGTCACGAGATTGCATTCCACACAATGTATCATACTAGGTTAAACGATTTTAATTCAAAAGAACAGTTTTTAGAGGAGTTAAAACAATTTTCAGAATTAACAAACAATAAATCAAAAGGGTTTAGAGCACCAACTTTTTCATTGGATTCATCAACATCATGGGCAATAGAGGCTCTAGAGGAAAATGAATATACATATGATAGTAGTGTTGTTCCAGCAAAAAGTTCAATGTATGGACATCCAAATGCAGAGATAAGTCCTTATAAAATTTCTAGTAAATCCATTGAAAATCAAGATGAGAATGGAAAATTGATGGAATATCCTCTACTAGTAACAAAATTTCTAGGGAAAAAAATTCCTGCAGGAGGAGGATTTTATTTAAGAACACTACCCTTAAGGATTATTAAGAATGCAATTAGAGATTATGAGAAAAAAGGCATTCCTGCAACATTTTATATTCATTCATGGGAATTAACACCAGAATTTATGCCTAGGATAAGATTATCAAAAAAAGATGATTTCATCACTTATCATAATATAGAAAAAACGTATGAAAAGATGGAAGAGATAATTAGAGAATTTAGATTTACTTCTATTTCAGATTATAGTGAAGTGGTTTTTTGAAAGACAGTAAATCAGGAATTATACAAAACTTAACTGCATTAGGAATTGCAGACATAGTAACAGCAGTAATAGGAGGAGTATTTTGGTTAGTAATTGCATCATTAATTGGACCAGACGAATATGGAAAAATTAATTATCTATTATCCATAGTCGGAATATCCTTTACAATCTGTTTGGTTGGAATTAGAGAAACAATAATCGTTTATACTGCAAAAAAGAACACTATAACACCAACTATTTTTATTACAACTGGATTTGCAGGATTAGTTGGGTTTATTGTACTAGGAGGAATATTTTCTAGATTCGATATATCATTTCTACTATTAGGATATATTTTAAACGAATTATGTTTAGGGTACTTTTTAGGCTTAAAATCTTATAAAACTTACTCAAAATTTGTTTTGATCCAAAAAATTTCTAGTTTTGGATTAGGAATAATTTTTGTTTTAATTTTTGGTTACGAAGGATTGATAACAGCGTTAGCATTATCATATGTACATTTTATTGTGATCTATTTCAAAGTAATTAAAACCGAAAAAATTAATTTTTCATTATTAAAAGATTCTAAGTTTTTTTTAGATAATTACATAATGAATGTATCTTCAAGTTTTAGAAGTCATTTAGATAAGATAATTCTTTTACCTATAGTAGGTTTTACAGTAATTGGCAACTATGCGTTAGCATTACAAGTTTTTGCTATAATGATGGTATTTCCAAGATTAGTTTTCAAATATATTTTGCCTGAAGATACAGACGGAAATGAAAATAAAAAATTGAAAATATTCACAATAATTTTTGGTATAATAATGTCACTCCTAGGATATTTCTTATCACCTATTGCAATCCCAATTATTTTTCCAGAATTTCTAGAAGTAGTTGCAATTATTCAGATAATTAGTTTTACAGCAATTCCAGCATCAATAAATCAAATACAAACGTCAAAATTATTATCAAAGGAAAAAAGCAGGAGTGTTTTAATTTCAAGATTATTAGGTGCAGGAACAATGATTGGATTATTATTAATATTAACACCAAATATGCAAGAAATTGGGATTTCTATAGCATTTTTAGGTTCATCAATAGTGCTTTGTGTCTCGTTGTTTATTTTTAATTTCAGACAAACATCATCTAAATNATTTATTATCATCTTTTGTTTTAATTATAATTACCAAGATTATTAGATTATTTTTAATTTTATATTCAGTTATACTCATTTTCATAGTCAGTTATTTTGTTAATAAACTCCAATGCCAAATTTTCTAATTCAGTTTTGTTATCATCTAGAAAATGTTTCATTTTATCATTATCAAATTCAACATCAACAAGATTTCCATTCATATAAAACCAATTAGAATATTTAGATTCAAAATTTAAAATGTCAAATTCAAAGGAATTTTTTTCCAATGTTTGAATATAATTAAGTACAAACTTAGGATTAAATTTGATAGATATAGTATTAGTTATTGCTTGTTTTAATTTATCATATGAATCAAGTTTTTTTATACATGGAATAGCAGTATAGCCTAGTTCTGCAAATATGATAGATGGTTTTCCATAAAATGCAGCTTCAAAACTAGATGTTCCACCTACAGATACTACTAACCTACAGTTCTGAAATAATAACTTCGGATTAAAATTAGGATGAAACAGTTTTACATTTTTGAGATTCATTATTTGAGTGTAAAATGTGATGTCTCTCCAGTTTCTAGCTGGGCCTTGCGTAGGATGTTCCTTTACGTATAAGTGAAAATTTTCAGGCATATTTTTCGATATTTCTTTTATCGTTTCCATCTGATCAGAAAACTTTGGTGCTGCAATTAACAAGGAACGTTCAGGCTCTTGGTGGAGTGGCATGTAAATGAATGGTTCATTATTTTCAATCCTTTTCAATAGATTATCATCAATGAATTGTTGTCTTCTCTTTTTGTTAATGGAATCTTGAAGTTCCTTCAAAAATACTTTTGATTTTGTTCTACCAAAATAAGTGTAATGAGAATGAATGTTATCATTGCGCGAAGATAGAAATTTTGAAGCTGCATGTAATAATGATTTCTTGGAGTTTTTATTTTCTTTATGAAATTTTTTATGATATTTAGAGACCTTTGACTCCTCTAAGATTTTCCGTAGATCATTAAAACTAACATCATTTAATTCCTCAATATTTGTTGATACTTCATCATCAAATTTATGACGTTGTTTGGAAATGTAACATAATTTTTTCCAATTTGCATGATTTAGCATTAAAATTTTTACACCACGTTTTACACACATTTTATAAAAAAGATGATGAGGTTGTAATGTAGTTTCAGTAGTAATAAAATAATCAGGATTTACGTCATCTAAAATTTTTTCAAATAATTTACATTCATTTTGTAGTATAATATTTTTTTGTGATTCTGAAAAACGATAATATTCATTATAATGATTTAAAATTCTATCATGATTGATTAATTCCTGTAAATCAATTTTGTATTTTTTTTCTATTTCATTTATATATCCAGGATTGTATTCTGAATCAAATTTAATATGATCATGATAAAACCATGATTGTGATAGTTTCAACAGAGTTTGAGTTTCAAAAAACAATTTTGGTTTATTTGTTATGTCAAAAATTCCATAGAAAGATAAATCAAGTTTTTTCTTCAAGAAATATGCTAAACAGAATGGTAGCAAATCTGCACTAAACCAAAATATAATTTTTTTAACCATATTCAAATTAAAATTTTCTTAACTAAAAATACTTCGTAGGAAAATTCATTATAACTAAATAAAATGTTAGATATTTCTAATAAGAACCAACAGTCTTAATTTAATTTCAATATTTGTTTAACTAATGATTTAGAAGCAGTTTCAGGATTACTAATATACTCTCTTAGAAAATTTTTACCGTTAGATATCAAATTACTTCTAAATTCTTCATCATGGAATATTTTTTGAATTATTTCAGTAGGATTATCATTTTTGGTTATAGAAATTACTGCATTATGTAATTCATAAGAAAAATCATAAAATTTATCATCCAAGACAAGATTGACTGTTGGTTTTTCAAAAATTATAGATTCAAGTATTACTGTCGAGGGATCATATCCTTCAGGAGATATGACAAATACCAAATCAGATTTTTTGATTAATTGTTCAATTGGCTTAGAATGATAAATCAATATTTCGGTATCAATTTCACTAACAACTTTTTGTATCAGATTATTATGAGATATATCCCCAGGATGAAGTTTGACGATTAATTCAGTATTTGGGAGTTGTTGTAATTTTTGTATTACTGTTTTTAGAATTGTTTCATATTTTATGTACATTGTTGTATCATTATGGCAAGCTAATTCAATTATTGGTCTTGGGCATATTAGAATTGTATTTTTCAGAGTTTTGCTAGGTTCTTTGGTTTTAAAAAATGAATCATGCCTAGGACTACCACAAACAATAATTCTTTTATCAGAAATATTATGAATTGTTTTAAGATATTTTTTTTGGACATCCCCCCACACAGCAATTTTATCAGGAAAGAGTGAATAATTACTTAGAATGTCATATCTAGATATTTCTTCAGTATAATTTGCAAATGCATGCTCCAACATTATAGAATTGGTATTTTCAAGTTTTTGGGATAGAATTGATTTTTCTGTTTCACCTATTACATTAAGAGATAAAATCGAATGAATTTTGGAATTTTGAATATATAGTTTTGATGAATATATTAACTGCATATACCAAAGTAAACGATTCAAAAATGTATTAATTAATTCTGATTTAATTTCATTCCAAAATGATTGTCCATTTAGAATAAAAATATCATATAATGATTTTTCTTCAAGTAAATTTTTTAAAATTTTTTCATATTGTAACCTTTCCTTTTCTATATTTTGTTTTTGACTTGAAGTTAGCAATTTATTAATACTTAGTATTTTGGAATTTGTAGATTTTAGTAAGCTAATAGATGATTTATTCCATATTGCAGAACGTCGATTATTAAACAATACAACTTGTTTATTTGTCATTGAGAAGTTTTTAATTAATTCAGAATATGTTGAGGGGTTAAATTCTAAAAGTAGTATAGTGTCACGAGGAGTATTAAGATCTACCCAAAGATTATTAGAACTACAAATGAAATTTTCAAATATAGATTTTAATTTTAGATAAATATTTCTTGAAAGTTTTAATGATATTGGAATTTTTCCTAAGTTAAATTTAATTTCAATTTTGTTCCATACCATATCAGTTTTTAATCCATTTCCAATTGGAAAGAATTTTGTTTTATCATCAATAATTCCTGAAATAAAATTTTGGGATAATGTAGAAAATATTTTTTTAGGTTTTTTTATACTTAGAATCTTTTGAATTATATAAATATCATATAATTTGTTGATTAGAAATGTATGTAATTCTGTAGTATCCATCATTTCAAATAAATTAAATCCATGAAATTCCATCTCTTCATGTTTTGGGATTTTTTTATACCAATCATAAAGATTAACTACTTTATCAAATATGACACATTCATCATTAGCATCTAATACATTTTCTGCAATTTCATGTTTTATAGATAATTTTTCGAGATATTGATGAACTTCAAAATTCATTGAATAAATGACACCAGTGTTACTTAACTCATAAATTTCTTTTTTTGAGAGATTCACGTGGTTTAAAAATATCAGATTTTCAGTCATTTCATTTCTTTTTTGTTTTAATGAATAAATTTTGTTATAGAATACTCATAATTAACCATCGAGTTATTTTGTTAGTTTGATACATTGAAAAATTTTGATAATGTCCCATCGTGAAACATTTTTTGGTATAAGTCAAAATCAGAGAGAGTATCAATTTCCAACCATCCATTGTGTGTATTTATGGATTTTAGATTGTGACCTTCTAAAATCATGGCATTTAGTAAATCAGTCATATATGAATTTTGAAATTTTAAGTTTTTGTTTAGTGGATTGATTCCAGATAAAGATGATTTTTTTGATTCATCATAAAATGATATAAGTTTAGAGACGCCAGTTTTTTGGAATTTCATCAATCCAATATATTGTCCTTGAATTTCTTCAATATTTTCCACTTTTTGTCCGATACTCGTTATATATCCATTTGAATTTATGTTCAAGCTTTCAGCATCATTTAATGGATTATCATTTCTAATTTTCCAGTATTCTAACCAATTTTTGTCAACAACAACAGAGAAATCTGCATTTGAATCAATAATTCCTTTTAGTACATCATCTTGAAACAAGATATCACCGTAAGAAACAATTGTTTCATCACAGAGTTTTTCTCTAGCGTAAAATAGTGTTTCGACCATATTAGTAGAATCAAACTCAGGATTTTTTATTAAATTCAATTCATGGTATTTGATGGATTCTGATTTATATCCAGTAACTATTGTAATGTCTTTAATTCCAAATTTTTGAAATGTATCTATTTGCCATTCAAGTATAGATTTTCCAAATAATTCGACCATGCATTTTGGCTTATCATTGGTTAGTGGTCTAAGACGTTCACCTTTGCCTGCAGCTAAAATAATTACATTCAATGGTTTTCTGTCCAAAAAATTTTACTTCGAAATATTTTTGCCAGCATGATACTATCATTGAAAGGTTTTGATCTTTCAGGATGCCACATTACACCAATTATTGGAAATCTAGTATGAAAAAATCCTTCTATAGTTTTATCACTTTTAGAAATTGCAAAGGGGTTAAGATCATTACCAATTTGATTCATTTGTATTGTATTTCTATGATATGAATTCACTGTGATTTTATTTGTATTAAATAGAGAGGAGAAGTTTTGGTTAGTTATATCAACATCATGATTTTTTGATATGTGATCATTAGAATTACTGACAGAGATATTTCCACCAAAATAATTATTTATTAATTGCATACCTCTACATACACCAAAAATAGGTATTTGTTTTTCAATTGCAAGTTTTAAAAGTAAATTTTCAGTTTCGTCTCTATCAAGATTTTCACCTATATCATCACCACCAGATAATATCAGACCATTCAAAGACATTTCAGAAAAAAATTCATCGACGTGTTTCAATGTATTTGGGATATAGATTGGATTTAGTCCAAGATTTTCCAATAAAGTGGGCCAATCATGACTTAAAGCATCCCTTTTTTCATCATAATTAGGAGCATCAACGACACGTAATGAAATTCCAATTTTTGGTTTTTGCATAGACTTCATAATGATCAAGATTTATTTAATATATCCAAGAGATTTTAAGATCTTTTTTTGTTCTGAATATTCATCGTTTGTTTTTTGTTCTAATATAACAATTTGATGGTTTTTACAATCTAACATCACTTTTGAAGCATTAAGTAATTTCTCATAAATAATTTCTCCACAGCCAATTGATGCAGGTAATCCAATTTCAGAACATCTAATTGACATATGAGAGGCTACACCACCATATTTAGTGATCAATCCTAAAGGATTTTTTGTAAAAATCCAATCGTAGCCAGGATCAGCGTGTTCCAATAAAATTATTTTATTTTCTAATTCGGTTGATTTTGATATATCCAAATTAATGATTTTTTCAGAAATAATTTCTTCAGTAATGTAATTAGGTTTGGCAGTATGATATTCAATAATTTCAAAATCATGTTTTGAAGAAATGATTGATGGCATTGTTAGTTTTGTATTGATTTGAAATTTGAACCTATTTTTTGATATTTGTTTTTTCAGAAATAATTTTAATTCTTTTTTTGAATATTTTTTATATGATGAGAGTATTGTTTCAATTTCTAGGTAAGACATATCATCTCTAAATAAGCCAAGATCGGAACCAGATGACGCAATTAGCTCTAGTGCATCACTGAGATTATGTGTAAATTCAAATTTTAATTCCTCACGCATAATGATTGAATTTTTTATGAAATTATAAAATTCGTTCTCATTAATTGNTAGGTTATTATTTTTTAAAATTTTATTAAGATTTTTAATTTTAATTTCAAATACTTTGGGTTTTATAAAATTAGAGGATTTTATAATATTGAGAAATGGATTGTCTTTATCATAACGATTAATGGTTATATCATACGTACCAGGTCGTAGATGGCCATATATTCCCAAAAATTCTGATTTTGAAATTTTGTTATCGCTTAATAAAATAAGATCTTGTTGGAATTTTGATAAAGGTGTTACAAGAGAATTCATAAATTTATCAAATTCTTTTTGAGTAATGTAGTTTTGACTCACTAAGCTTTTTAGAAATGCAGTAGAGATGAATGCAATTCTTGCCATCTTAGAAAAGGGAATTATTCCAGAATTAATAGAATCTTTTAATAATTTTTCAGCTACTTCAAATTTTTGATAATAGTTAGATGATGTTTTGATTTTTTTCATTGACTCAACTCGATTTTTTGTCATAGTATTTATCAAGTCAAGAGATAATTTAGAAATTTGAGGAAAATCTGTTATAATATTTTTAGTGAAAAGTAACAATTGTTTAAAAATTTCATCTATGTCTTTTTGAGTGAAATTAAATTTCTTTAATTCTTTGAGTTTATTTTTTAAAGAAAGATCATAACAAGTGAAAAGAATATCAAATTCAACTTTATCATGAAAATGTGGATTAGAATTTAATTTTTCTAAATAATATTTCATTAATTTTTTCTTGAGATTTTTATTAAAATTTTCAGGTATCAAGGAATTAAAACTAATTCTAGTATCAACATATGGTTTGTTTCCAAATTTCACCATTAATGAATGAGGGGAAAATTTTTGATAACCAAGTTCTACTCTTGCACGATACCATGAAGATTTCATAATTAGATAATTATAAAGAGAGTAATCTAATGGTCTAGGATTATTTCCTATAATTTCAGCAGGATTCCAATCAGTCATGTCTGAAAAAATATTTTTTTTTGGATGAAGTTTTTTAGAAGTTTTGAGTTTTAGAAATTTTAGTTGATTATTTTTAATAGTTTTTTTCAATAAAAAATCAGATTTGATAAAATTGTCATCTGAAAATGAAGTTATTGGACGAACTTGGAAAATTATTATTTTATTACTTTTGGTAATGCCAAATTCAATATCTAATGAAGTAGAATTTGTTATTGTTTCAATTTCATTGATTGCAGATAGAAGTTTTTCCCATTTTGATGCTAAAGAGTTCTTAATTATTCCACGATGAAATTTAATTGTTTTGTTTATCGAACCATGAGTTACGCCAGTAGTAGAATCTCCAATATCATAATTTACCACATAAAACGGTGAACCCAAATCCGGAGATCTTGAGAAGATCACTCCACTACTAAGTATATTTTCAGATTGAGTCTGTACAAGAATTTGGTTTTTTGGGTTTAGATTGTTTTTATTTTTATATGATTTAATTACTTTTTGTACTGCAGAGGAGATTTCTTGTCTTGAAGAAGAATTTACATTCAATACGCTTTCATAACTTCCAGCATTAGAATTTTCTTCTGAATCTTCTCCAATTGCAGAACTTCGTACAATAATTGTAGTATTAGGAAATTTTTTTGTGATTTGAATCAGGATTTGTTCTTGATTCATGTTCCATTGATCTTGAGTAAAATCAAGAATTTGTTCAATTTTAGAGAGAGTAAGTTTAGGTTGTAGAAATTTTAAAACATTGGATTTGGTCGTAAATATACTAGTGTTTTTCTTTTTATCAGTTATCATTTGTTTCATGATCACACATACCCTAATTTTTTAAGTAGGTCTTCAGCTTTTTGCTGCTCGTCATCTGAAAGATCACTTGTAAATTGTTTTTTTGGTTTATTCATAAGTTTAGAGAGTTTTTTATCTAAATCAAAGGCAATGTTAGATTTTATTTCATAGATATTTTCTGTTTCCATCGGATCATCTAAAAGATCAAATAAAATTCGTAAATTTTCATGAGAATCACGGCTTTTAAGGTATTTGTATTTCGAGGTACGTAATCCAATTATTTTTCCCGTGGATTTTGGATTAACTTTATCATTAAATTGACTAGCTGTAACACCTGTTTCTATATAGGCAGGTAATTCGTCCATTTTTTGATCAGTGAACAATGGAACAAGACTACGTCCATCAGTTCTTGTATCAACTGCATTAACATTGGTCAATTCAGAAATTGTGGGGAAAATATCAACATGTCTTACTAAATCATTAATTATTTTTGATCCAGATATATCCAAACCTGTAAAGAGTAATGGAACTCTAATTGTTTCTTCAAATAATTCATTGTTACCACGTACATTAAAAGATCTTAGTTCAATATCAGATAGTTCTTTTTTTAATTTTTGAGTTCTATATTTTTTAGCCAGGTTTCTAAGGAGAAGAAATAATTTTATACCTATTGGTTCAAGAAATGGTGCAGTATCTTTTCCTTTTTTCATAAAGTTTTGTATTGAAGGTATTTCAGATGGAATTTGTTTTAGCGGTATATATGCACCATGATCAGAAGTAATAACAAATAAAGTATTTTTTGAATCAAGATTTTTATAAAATTGTCCAATCCAAAAATCAATTGAAGATAGCATTCGTTCATAAATATTTTCTCCATATTTCGATTCATCAAATTTTTTTGGAAGTGCAGAAGGATTATGTAAATCCATTATATGAACTGGAAAGATCCACGGTTCATGATTATCTAAAAGATTAATTTTTTTTAGTATTGAATCTCCAATTCCACCATAGAGGTTTTTCCAATTTTCTATTTTATCATAAACGTATAATGTTTTTTCGTCAAAATTTGTTGTCAAATTTTTAAAAAATTCATGATCAGGAAAGAATCCACATGTATAATACCCATTTTGTTTGAATATATCAAAATATGTTTCAGTCTTGGTTGAGAAATTAAAATGGGTTAATCCAGTAGTGATCGGAAATTGTGCTGTAAATATACTTGCTAAACTGGTCCCAGTTTGATCGGCAGAACTAATTGCTTGTGTGAAATAAGTTGCATTTTCAATTATTGAATCTAGATTTGGGGTTACTGATGTTTTTGATGAGCCAAACAATTTATCAGCACGTAATGAATCAATTGTTAAGAAAAAGATATTGGGTTTGGACATTTTTATGCAGAGGGACCAAATGGTTTTAAAAGATTTTCGATTTTAGATTTTTCTTCAGGATCAACATCATCTAAAGTAATAGCATTTTTTCTCATATCAGATAGAGTTTTTTCAAGAGTTTTTACAACGTCAGGATGGGATTCATGTATATTGTTTATTTCATTTGGATCACTTTTTAGATTATATAATGAAATATCCTTTTTTGGATCATTTAGTGATCGATAATACTTCCATTCTGATGTTCTAAGACCAATTGAATGTCCTGGACGAGTAGGATTACGTCTAACAGCATTTTCTATAAATGCAATAGATTCAGGTATTTGAGTTCCTTTAATTAATGATAAAACACTTTTGCCTTCTACACCACTATCATCAAATGGAAGCGATATCAAATCAGCTAAAGTCGGAATAATATCAACAGAACGTACTTGTTGAGATATGATATTGGTCTTAGGTTTTATATTACAACCAGATAATAAAAACGGAACACGAACTGTATCATCAGGAAGTATTTTCAATTGATTTGAACCACGAGTATGAAGTGAACGAAATTCAAGTGGCGAGAGTTGTTTTTTTAGTCTTTTGTTTCGTATTGGAATAATAATACGTCTTATGATACGATATGCTTCTCCAAATAACGGATGGAAACTTTTTGGAAGTTTAGACTTTATTTTTGAACCGGGTTCAAAGACATATGGAATGTATGTCATTTCATGTCCTACTTTTTTTGTTGGAATGAATTCACCATGATCAGAGGTTATGACTACAACAGTATTTTTTAAATTTATTCTTTCTAAAAATTTTCCAATCCATACATCAAGCATTGAAACCATTCTATCATAATCAGTTTTACCATATATTTCAGAATTAAATTCATCAGGGAGATTATAATGTACACTACGATGAAGATCAGTTAAAAAAATGAAATAAAACCAAGGAGATTTAATTTCATTTTTTGCAATCCGATCTAGTCTATTAAGAATTAAGGGGCCGGTTTTTCCTTTNTTTTCATATTCTTCAGAAGTATGTTTTGCATAAGGATACATTTTATTTGATTGTTCATCGGATTGGTGTAAATAACCAGGCTTGAAAAAATTCTCTTTTTCATCGAAGTTTTCTAAGAGATTAATGAAAAATGGAGTACATGGCGCAGTACCAAATAAGGTATATCCAGATTCTTTAAATTTTTTAAAAATTTCAGTTGATTTAGAATATTCTGAAACAGTAGAGAGGCCACTTTGAAAAGGATATTGTGAAGTGAATACAGCTCCCATGCACGTATAGCTACCATCGGAGACAGAGATATGTTGATCGAAATATACCCCATTTTTTATTAGACGATCAATATTAGGAGTTTTTGAAGATTTATTTGGTCCAAAGAATTTGTCACCTCGAAATGAATCAATTCCTATAAAGAGTACATTTGGTTTTAGATCATCCAATAATTAATATGAAAAATTTCTAATATATCATAATATCTATCTAAAAATACCATAATTATTAAAGAATAATACNATTAAACAATTTATGAAAAAAAATCTAATTTTTGTTTTAATTGATGGTGCAAGAGTTGATAAATTAGATAAATCAGACAAATTCCAAGAAATTTGTAAACGTGGTTTCCTTTTCAATAACGTAACAACAACATTTCCTTATACCGTAGGTGCAGTAAATAGTATTTTTACAGGGATGTATGGAAAAGAAAACGGAGTAGATTCATACTATAATCTTTTAGGATTAAAAGAAACATCAAAAACATTTACACAAATTCTAAAACAAGAAGGATACTTCACATGTTGTGATTTACTTCATGAAAATGTAATTTCAAAAAAAGGGTTTGACATACATCAAGCACATGACGAATATCATGATGATTTAGTAACTAGACATTCAAATATGATTAGAAATGCCCTTAAAAAGTCAGGAGATTCACCATTCTTCTGTTTTTTACATTTTACAAATATCCATAGAGAAACAGTTTCAGAAATTTTAAAAAAATATGAATGGGATGAACAAGAATTTTATGATAATATTAATGAAAATGAGAAAAGATACAATTCTATTTTTAACATTTCGTGTAGTTATATAAAGAAAATTATTGAGAGTATTGATGAATTAGGAATTACAGATAGTACAAATATGATATTCTTTTCAGATCATGGAACTGGTTTGGGCGAGAGATATGGTGAACGAAATTATGGATCATTTACATATGAAGAAACAATTAGAACTTTTTACTTATTCTTAGGAAAAGAAATACAGGAAAATAGAATTTCGACAAAACTACATAGTAGTTTGGATATATTTCCAACGATTTTAGATTTATCAGAGATAGAAAATACAAACTCAAATAATGGGAAAAGTTTATGGTCTGCTTTGAATGGAGGGTTAGAACATGAAGAAGAATATACATTTTCAGAAACGGGTGCATTACACGGACCATTCCCATCCCCAGATGAATCAAATGTGTTTTGTATAAAAAGTAAAAAATACAAATTAATTTTCTTTAAGAATCCAGATGTGTGGGAATTATATGATTTAGATAATGATCCTGAAGAAAAAAATAATCTAATTGATAAGAATCTTGATTGCCTAGAAGAATTAAAAGAAAGACTAGTTGTATGGATTAATAGATGATTTAATCATAACCCATTTCTTTGAGAGTTTTTAATGCTTGAGCCTTTTTTAGATCCGTTATCTTTTCTTTAATTACAGGAGCACTCTTTAGATTCTTATTCAGTATAGATTCCATCTCACGAACAAGTTCAGATTGAGATGATGCAAGATTATTGATTTCTTTTGGGTCATTTTTTAAATCAAAAAGCGCTACATCAAGTTCAGGATTAGAACGTGAACGGAAATATTTGTAATTTGTTGTTCGTACTCCAATTACATCACCAACAGGTTCTTCCAATAAGGGCATTGATTCTATGATGGCTGGAATTTCAGTTTCATGTTTTCCATCTATAATATTTACTAGACTTCGTCCATCAATATTTTTTTTATTAATTGGAATATTCATTAAATCTGCTAAAGTAGGAAATATGTCTACATGTCTAACTAAATCATTAATTATTTCAGTATGTTCAATTCCTGCACCTGTAAATAACAATGGAACTCTTATTGCTTCATCATAAAGATAGTTTTTTCCTCTTTTGTATGTTCCACGTATTTGGTACTTATCTAATGTTTGCCTAAATTTTTGCTTTCTATATGGCGCAATAATAGTTCTTAAAATTTTTAAGCCAACTTGGCCAATTGTTCTTGGTCTACCCCATTCATCAAGATATGAAGGAATAGTTGCATTAATTATTGAATTTAAGAAAGAATGAGAAATTTTATTTTTTTTGATCTTGGAATTTTCTTGTAGAATTGGTATAAAATCAGGTCTTAATTTATCATCAAGAGTATATTCACCATGATCTGACGTTACAATTAACAAAGTATTATCAAGATCAATTATTTCAAAAAATTTACCAAGCCAAGAATCAATCAATGAGAGTTTTCTTTCATATGGTGTTCGTCCATATTCTTTAGAGTTAAATTTTGAAGGAACTGAGCGTTGAAGATGCAGATCCATTAGATGAATATAGTAAAACCAAGGGCTAGTCATCTTCTTTGTAATAAGATGTTCATGTATTATTTTATCAAGACCATTAGATAGACCTTTTTTCCAATCAACAATATCACAATTTTCTTTTTTAAAACTTTGTGAAATTGTATCAAAAAAATAATATCCAGGACCTGTTGGAAAAGTTGAATGTAATTCATAACCAGTTAAGCGAATATTTTCAAAAAATTTTCTTGCTTTAGAATGATTATTAGCCCAAGAAATTCCAGTTGAAGAGGGGTATTGTGAAGTGAATATACTTCCCATTGATGCAAAAGTTCCATCTGCAGAGCTTATAGCTGAATTAAAAAATATTGATTTTTTTAATAATAAATCAATATTTGGAGTGTAACAACTCCTGTTTTTTCCATAGAACTTGTCTAATCTGAGATCATCAATTAGTAAAAAAACTACATTAGCTTTTTTTTTATTATTATTTAATTTCTTAATTTCAGGGTCATATGATTCAAGTTTTTTTGAGGGAGTATGCAGTTTTTTTCGTGGTAATAATTCAATTGTGCATTTTCTCCAATTTTCAGCTTGACAGATAAATTGAAAATCTCTCCTAAATGATTTCACATAATTATGAAATGCAATGAATTCATGTTGAAGATTACCAAATTGATCAAACATAATAATACATTTTTCATTTAGAATTTTATCAAGTTCAGATAAACAAAATAATGTATCAAATTTTTTATTAAGATTAATAAAAATTACTAATTTTGAATTTACTTTAAAATCTTTAAGAAAGTTGTGTAATGTTTCTTGAAACAAGCCCTTAACAAAATGTACTCGGTCATCATCTATTTCAGGCGTAGGATATTTTGGAGGAAATTTATCAAAAGCAAAGAATCGGGAGTTTTTATTTGTATTAATTTTTGGCCAGTCAATAATAGTTCCTCCCTCATAAACACCAAACTCAAGATAGTCTATTGCTTCATTCTTAATTATTTGTTCATTAATAAATTTGAAATAATCTGATTTATTTTTAGTCTTAAGTGGGTTACAAGATTGAGATTTTGTTTTAATATAATTTTGGAAAATTACATTATTGTTTGCCTGCTCAAACAGATTAACGTGATTAGGAAAGATTTTTGAGAGTAAATCTTTGTTAAGAAAACCCATGTGTTAATACCTAAACATGATTATTTAAATTCGTTATTGATAATTTGCTAGTCATAAAGGGAATTAATATACCACGAATTTTTAAAAAAATTATGAGAAAGGAAATAAGGGATAAAATAAAATCAATTAAGCTTGTTGCAACTGATGTAGATGGTACATTAACCGATGGAGGAATGTATTATACTACAAAAGGAGATATCATGAAAAAGTTTCACGTGAGAGATGGGATGGGAGTAAATTTGTTAAAACGAAGAAATATTTCAACAGTATTGATTACAAAAGAGATGAATCCAATAAATAAAAGATGGGCAAAGAACATGAATATCAAAAAAGTGTACGAGGGGATTAAAGAGAAAGAAAAATTGGTGAAACAATTATGTAATCAATTCAAGATTAAACCTGAAGAGATTTGTTATATTGGCGATGATGTTAATGATATAGAATTAATAAAAAATGTAGGATTATCAGCTTGCCCTGTAGATGCAGACAATAATGTAAAAAAAAATTCAGATATAATATTAACAACCAAAGGAGGTAAAGGTGTATTGAGAGAGATTGTAAATTTAATTCTGGCAGTAAAATTTTCTAAAGAAAAGAAAATTTACTAGTGAGATTTTTATTCTATACATTTCCAGATGATTTATGGTATTCATCACTGCAGAGATTGGAATTAATCATAATGGAGATTTAGAAATTGCAAAAAAGCTAATAGATGTAGCAAAAAATGCGGGATGTGATGCAGTAAAATTTCAAAAAAGAACTATTGATAAAGTATACACAAAAGAGGTTTTAGAATCTCCTAGAGATAGTCCATGGGGAACTACAACAAGACATCAAAAAGAGGGTTTAGAATTTGGGGAAAAAGAATATTCAAGTATAGAACAATATTGTAAAGAAAGAAAAATAGAATGGTTTGCATCATCATGGGATATAGATAGTCAATTATTTCTAAGAAAATTTTCATTAAATTATAACAAAGTTGCATCAGCCATGTTAACAAATCATGAATTGTTAAATACAATTGCTGAAGAAAGAAAACACACATTCATTTCTACAGGAATGAGTGAAATTGGACAAATTAAGAGTGCAGTAGATATATTCAAAAAAAATAACTGTCCATATGAATTACAGCACAGTAATAGTTCATATCCAATGAAAATTGAAGAAGCAAATTTACGCTGTATTGAAACTTTAAGAAATGAATTCAACTGTAATGTAGGGTATAGTGGTCACGAAGCATTAGGATATTTAATTTGTGTTTGTGCAGTAATGTTTGGAGCAACTTCAATTGAGAGGCATATTACGCTGGATAGAACAATGTATGGTTCAGATCAGGCAGCATCATTAGAACCACAAGGATTAGAAAGATTGGTGAGAGATATCAGAAGGATTGATAATATTCTAGGAGATGGCGTCAAGAGAGTCTGGCCATCAGAAATTCCAGTAATGAAAAAATTAAGAAATTTATAAAATAATGCTAGAATTTTTAACGAGATTTATTCTTCATTAGTAATTCTGCCACTGTAAAATCAAATTCAAAATCTATCATATGGCCATGTTCTTTTGTAATTTCAACAATTTTAGATTTATTTGTTAGAAGTTTTTTTGTTTTCAAAAATTTTTTTGAGTCAAAAATAACAATTCCATCTAAATTGAAAACTTTTGGGGCATCTTGTCTTCGATAGATAATTCTTTTAAGTTTTTTTGGAGTAAATATGTACTGTTTTGAATTTAGCTCACCCATTCCAAAGTATGGATTTGGATGTGCAAGAACTCCAGAATAAACACTATCGCAGTTATTTTTTTTGAAAGAGAAGATTACTTTTTTCATATCGTCATAGTCAATGAATGGACATGTACAATCACGTAACATCACTGAATCAAAATCATATTCAGATTCAAGTTTTTTAATTGTATGATATAACGTATCAGATATATCAGAGTTGTCACTAGCTAATTTTTTTGGTCGTAAAAAGGGGATTTCAGCACCATATTTTTTAGCTATGTTCGATATTTTCTTATCTTCTGTCGAAACAAATACGTGACTAAAAAATTTAGATTCTAATGCAGACTTAATTGCATAACTAATTAGTGGCTTACCATTTAGATTTCGTATATTTTTTCCTTTTACACCCTTTGATCCGGCACGTGCAGGTATTATACAAATTGGTTTCATTTCAAATTCACTACGAAATTAATCCATTAGCTAACCAGCCACCATCAACATAAAGATCATGCCCAGTCACATATTTTGAACTGTCAGATGCAAGAAATATTGCAGGACCTACAAGATCATCAGTGGTGCCCCATCTATTTAACAAAGTATGTTTTTTTCGTAAAAGATTAGATTTTTTGTCATTAAAAGATTTTTTTGTCATTTTTGTAATTATATACCCAGGACCAAGATTGTTCACTCTAATTCCATATTTACCCCAATCTTTAGCAAGTGATTTTGATAGCATTTTTAATCCACCTTTAGATGCCAGATAGGATGGATTTGAGGGAAATCCTAATTCAGCATTAATACTTGTCATATTAATTATTGATCCACGCTTATTTTTTTTCATATAATTAATAGCAGTTATACAAGAATAATAAGTAGCAGTAAGATTAACATCTAAAGTATTTTTCCATGATGAAACATCTATCGAGGGACTAGATTTTTTCATAGGAAAAGTAACACCAGCTGCGTTGATTAATACATCAATCTTCTTATGCTTTTGAAAAATATTTTTAAAAATTTTTTCGATCTGAGAAATTTTTGTGATGTCACATTGAATGAAATTATTTTTAAATAATTTTTTTTGATAATTTGTGAAATTTTTGTCCAAACCATAGACTATAGCATCTACGTCACGAAAATTTTTTGATAAAGTGTATCCAATGTCTCCCCCAGCACCAGTAATAATAACAATTTTATTTTTTAATGAGAATATGTTTTGCATTTTCATTTTTCATTATTTCAATAGTTTTTCAACCTTTTCGCATATTATATGATAAATTACTCTATGTACCTCCTGGATTTTTGCGGTATCAGTAGAAGGAACAATTATGGAGAGATCAGTGTGATCTTTGATTATTCCCCCATTATTTCCTAGCAAACCAATACAAATTGCCCCTTGTTTTTTAGATTCAATAAGACCAAGTCTAACATTTTCAGAATTTCCACTAGTAGATATTGCAAAAACAATATCATTTGGAGACAACATAGAAGAACATTGTCTACTAAATATAATATCACTGGAATAGTCATTTGATAATGCTGTAATCAATGAGGTATTATCTACAAGAGAGATGGCGGGTAAACTAGTTCTTTCAATCTTAAATCTACCTAAAAATTCAGTAGCTATATGTTGAGCATCAGTGGCACTACCACCATTTCCAAATAATACTATTTTATTTCCACATTCCAGGGCAGAGATAATTTTTTTGATTACATGATGAATTTGAATAGATAGATTTGAAGATTGTTTTATCAATTCTGAACTTGAAAGAAAGTCATTTTTTATTTCTTCAACAAGTTGTGCTTCATATGTCATATTTAAAAACAATAAAAAATGATTAATTAAGATAGTGATTAATTTGTTACATTGTTAGGAGAATTTTGTTCTAGTGTATTATTTAAGTAAAATTTGTACATTTTATTAATAAAATTATAAAAATAGCCAAGTTTGTTAGTATATTTCATACGTGATGAATATAACTATAGAAAATAGGAAAAAATAAGTTGAAAATTACCGTTGGCATTCCAGCATTTAATGAAGAGAAAAATATTGCATCCATAATTATAGGATTAAAAAAAATTACAGACTCGATTATAGTCTGTAATGATGGTTCAGAAGATTCTACAGGAGATATTGCAAGAGAGTTAGGTGCGATTGTGATAAATCATAAAAAAAATTTAGGATATGGAGCAGGGATAAAAAGTATTTTCTTGAAAGCAAAAGAAATTCAATCAGATTTACTGGTAACTATTGATGCAGATGGTCAACATGACGTAAGAGATGTCACAAAGATATTAAAACCAATTCAAGAGGACAAAGCAGAGATAGTTATTGGTTCAAGGTTTTTAGAAGAAGTTGAGAACATTCCAGAATATAGAAAATTCGGGATTAAGCTAATTACAAAAGTCACTAATCTTTCATTAAATCAAAGTTTGACGGATTCACAAAGTGGTTTTAGGGCATATTCTAAAAAAGTTTTAGAAAAATTAGTTATTTCCGATAAAGGTATGGGGATTTCAACTGAGATACTAATTAAAGCAAATAACATTAATTTTAGAATTGGAGAAGTTCCAATAAAAGTTTCATATGAAGGTGAAACATCAACTGAGAATCCAGTTTCACATGGAACATCAGTTTTGTTTAGTACTATAAAATATACTTCTATAGAGCATCCAATCAAGTTCTACGGAATCCCTTCAATAATTTTACTGATTTCTGGGAGTATCTTTACTTATTTTGCAATACAATACTATGTTGAATTTGGGAGATTAAGTACCAATTTAACATTAATTGGAGTGGGTCTTTTTTTCATAGGCATTGTTTTATTGATTACAGCAATTTTGTTGTACTCTTTAGTTTCAGTAGTAAGAGAAGGAAAAGATAACTAAATAGTGTATACATTGAGCAGTTTAATTTTTTTAAATAATCTTTCAAAAACTAGAATAATTCTTTATTTTAGTTTAATAATATTCAGTGGATTAGTCTTCAGATACATATTTTTCCCATTTGATATTCCAATTGTTTTAGATGGATTAGGATATTTTTGGTATGCAATGGATCTTAATGTAACGAAAGCATTTCCAACAAATCATGATTTACCTAATAATTTTTGGCCTACATTACTATCAGCATTTTTTTCTGTATCAAACTCCGAAAATTTTTTGGATTATATGTCAATTCAGCGTAACATATCCATCATTTTTTCAGTTTTTACAAGTATACCAGCATATTATCTTGCTAAAAAATTTCTTAAGAAAGAATATGCATTGATGGTTCCACTGATTTTTATTTTTGAGCCAAGAATAATTGAAAATTCATTGTTTGGAATTACTGAATCAATTTTTATATTTTTTGTAACATCATCTCTTGCACTTTTTTTTCACGAAGGAAAAAAATCAATTTTGTTATCATTTATCCTAGCAGGTATATTTTGTCTAATAAGATATGAAGGATTGATGATGATAAGTGCCATGTTTGGAATTTTATTTTATAGATTTAGAAATAAAAAAAAGAATATAGTTTTTGGAGTGTTAATGATTTTGGTTTTTATTTTAGTTCTAGCTCCAATGTCATCAATCAGAAATGATACAATGGGATATGATGGAATTTTTAGTCATGTAGGTACAGGTATGATCCACGTGGGACAAGAGGGAATACTTGGGAAATTGCAAGAAAATAATGTTAAAAAATTTTTCCCAGATGTTGGAATTTTAAATTTTATAAAATTATTTGGGTGGATACTAATTCCAACGTTTACAATATTTTTGCCTATAGGAATATTTTATTTTCTAAAAACCAAAAAGAGAGAGAATTTTGAACTTATCATAATTAGTGCGTTTGCATTAATCCCTGCCTTGTACGCATTTTCTAGAGACATCTCAGATGTAAGATATTTCTTTGTCGTATTTCCAGTGATTGCAATTTTAGTAATATATGCAATAGATGTAATTTCAAAAAAGACGAATAGAAGAGATCTAATTTCATTATTATTTTTAATATTGATTTTAATTGGATCATTTGCTTTTTTTATAGTCAATAGTATTGATTATGAATATGAAAGAGAATCATTTTTGATTTCAAATAAAATTTATCACTTAGTAGAAGGTGTTAATGCATCTTATTATCCGGAAGGGGCTTATTTACGGGTAGCACAATTAACTGATAGTAGTTTTCCAATTACCAGTACAGAAGGTAAATCAAAGATAAATTTTATTTCATCAGTAGATGAAGGAAATCTTGAAGATTATATAATGAACGGAAAAGATAAAGGACTAACACATTTAATTATTGATCATAAATTTATCGAGGATGAAGATAGAAGAGATCAATTTTTGGGGGACGTTTTCATGAATGAAGAAAATTATTCATACCTGATTAAAGAATTCGATTCAGCTAAAGAAGGTTTTTCTGTTCATGTGAAGATTTTTAGAATTGATTTTGAAAAATTTGAAGAATATGTAGATTAGATCAATTTTTTATAAATCAATTCAAGGGAATTTTTTGAGATTTTATGTTCACTTTGGAATTCGTCTACATGAGTTTCAAATGATCCTGATCCAATATTGTTGATTTTGGTTTGAACTATTTGTTCAAAGGTTGTTGCACCATTGCCTGAAAAGCAACAAGGATCATATTCATTAAAAATTTGTAAGTGTAATCTTTGACTTGCACCTAAGACATAGAGTTCAAGATAATTAACTTTCGAATACAAATCAAAACGTGTTTGTTCATAATCACCTAGATTTTTTGGTTCAGAACGAAGATAGATTGGATAAGAACCTGCTACCGAGAAACTTTTAGATATTCTTTCATCAATGGCAGAATAAATTGTTGTTGTCCAACCACCACCAGAAATACCAATCATTGAATAAGAATCATAATCAAAATTTGAATCAAGATAATTTAATCCTCTAGTAATTGGTTCAAAAAATAATTTTATAGGTTCAAAATTTGTGGTTTCCAGAAGAGCAAAATGATCATGAGACATAAGCTTGATTTTTCCAAATGAAGGATGGTTTATGATAGGTTGATTATTTTTTCCTGTGAGAGGCATAGAAAAAGCTAGTACAGAATATTCTTTATTTAATAGATACTCAATTGTTTCTACTCCATTAATAAAATCACCATCATGGCCTTGATGATAGATTACAAGTTTGTTATTAGATTTTTCTGGAATAAAATGGTAAGAAATAGAATTAACATTATATTCAGAAATTATTTCTAGTTTGTTTATTTGTTTAAGATTATTAATTTCGGAGAATATAGGATGTTGGAAATTCTCTTCTATAGAATCAGGTAGTTTATCAGAAATTGTATCACTACTCCAAATGAAATTTATTAAAAAAGCTCGTTTATTGTACAATTCATTTTGTGTTTTAATATCAATTAATGCCTCTATTTCAGATTTATTCATTAAATTTAATGGCTCAAAAGTATCTTCGACAGGATCTGAAACAAATTTTTTTACAGATTCTAAGTTTGTAGATGCGCCAATTCCAAATGATAAGATTGCAATAACTATTAAGATAGATATGATGATCTTTGTATTCATAATTCTAACTATTTGAAATCTAATAAAAGAATTTTTGATAAATTATGTTAAGAATTGAAAAGAATGAAAAGATTCATTTGTAGATTTAATTATAAATATTCAAATAAAATGTCAGAATGGAAAAAACCTCTTCATGAACATAAAAAAATGACAGAATACAATTATGTTGTTGATTATCCCGAAAAATTTGAAATGGGAGTGAATATAGATATTGGTGCATTTACGTACATTAATGCAGAGTATGGTGTAACAATAAGAGACAATGTTAAGATTGGATCACATTGTTCAATTTACTCTAATTCTACGATTGATGAAAAACAGGGAATGGTTATTCTTGAAGAAAATTGTAAGATTGGATCACATAGTACAATTATGCCAAACATCACTATTGGGAAAAATTCAATAATTGCTGCATATTCGTTTGTCATTGAAGATGTTCCTAATGATCAATTGTGGACAGGAATACCAGCTAAGGAAAAAAATAGAAAAATTTGATAGATTATTTTCTAATTAAGAATTGAATATCTTCGTACATTTTTTCAGCTATTATTTCATTTCCTAAAGAGTTTGTATGAACTTGATCAAAATAAATACTCTCAGGAGTATTTTGAAAAATTTCTGTGTAATCTAATACTAAAGAGCAGTTTTCTAAGTTTTTACTTTTAGTTAGTATTTGTTCAAAGGTTTTCTCACCATGTATATTTTTTTCAAGAATTAATTCTTCAAAATCGGATAATGTTTTTTTACCATTGTACAATGCAGGCTGAATAATTATCACAGATTCAAATTCATTTTTTATAGATAAATTACAGAATTCTTGCATTCTTTGTTGCCATAAAATTGAGATTTTTTCAGAAATAACAGGATCATATGTATCTGTAGATTTTTGATCACCAGGCGAATCAAAAACGTTTGTGTTAATCAATGGTAAAATAAAATTTCTATAAAGGACAACAGGGGAACGAAGATATCGCTGGTATTCTTTTATTTCCGATTCATCGTTTTGAGGTTCTGTTTCATTGAGTCTTTTGTAAAATACATCATTCACTCCGTCATAGATGATTATCATATCGGGATTGTAATTCAGAAGTTTTTCATTAATATGGTATAATTCTTCAAATGACGTTATGCTGGATATTCCAGCATTAATGACTTCGATTTTACTATTTTGTTTTTTTAAATTATTCTCTAATTTTGACGATATAGTAAATTCATCACCTGGTAGACCTGCACCAAAAACGGTACTTCCTCCAACTACGAATATTCGAAAAGTAGAATCAGATTTAAGTTCAGAACCTCGAAATCCATCACTATTGATATTAACAGTACTGAAATTTTGGTTTGGGACTAGAGAAAGTACAGGAAATTCAGAGTAAATTAGATTTTGTTGATCATAACATATTTGCCTTTTTGAAAAATAATCTAAATTATTTAGTGAGTCAGCATTTTCAAGTCGACAATCTTGAAAAAATAATTCAAATATTCTTGCTGAACCCTCTGCAACAGAGAATACTGTGATTATTAAAATCAAAAATAACGCAGATTGTTTCTTATATGAAATATCAACAGACATGATTATCACTTATCGATTAGATTATTTCCTAAAACAAGACAGTCCATATCGGTTTTCAAAATCATATTATAAGCATGTGAAGGAGTGTTCACTATAGGTTCACCCATTACATTCATTGATGTATTAACAATAATTGGCACACCTGTAATTTTATAGAATTGATTTATTAAATCATAATATAGTGAATTTGATTCTTTGGATACAGTTTGTAATCGAGCAGTACCATCAACATGAGTTACTGCAGGAATTTTTTCTGGTTGTTTTACCTTTGCAACCATCAACATGTAAGGACTAGGAATATCAATATCAAAATAATCAGAAGTAAATTCTTCAAGAACACTTGGAGCAAATGGTCTAAATGATTCTCTATGTTTGATTTTTTCGTTAAGAATATCTTTCATTTCTGATTTTCTTGGATCTGCCAATATGCTTCTATTTCCTAATGCACGTGGTCCCCATTCCATTTTTCCTTGAAACCAACCAACTACTTTTCCATCAGAAATTATTTTTGCAGTTTTTTCAATTAATGCGTCTCTACTAAGTTTTTCATATTCTATTTTATTTGTATCTAGAAATTTTGTTATATCATCATCAGAAAACGACGGTCCTAGATAGATGTTTTTATGAATTCTCTTTGAATGAGCCATTTCAATTATTCTATTATATTTTTTATGGATATAATATG
Source organism: Nitrospina sp. (assembly GCA_002721515.1). Lineage (GTDB taxonomy): Bacteria > Nitrospinota > Nitrospinia > Nitrospinales > VA-1 > UBA8687. The sequence continues at coordinate 11,338 of PBKP01000031.1, read as the reverse complement.
CAAATTGTGCACATCCAATAGCACTTCCAGCATCACCAGGTGAAGGAGGAATATGTATATTTTCAAATGGTGATTCTTTCAATAATCTATAATTTGCAACCCCATTCAATGCAACCCCTCCTCCTAAACATAGATTTTTCATTTTTGTTTTTTCATGGATATGAGATGCCATTTTTAATAAAACGTCTTCAAGAATTTTTTGTGCACTTGCACCTATATCAAAATGTATTTGAGAAGGAGAAATTGATGGCATTCGTGGTTCAATTCCAAACAGATTTGAGAATTTTTCATTAGTCATTACTTTATCATAAGTAAATGCAAAATATTTCATGTTAAGATGTATACTTCCATCATTCTTTACATCAATAATCTCTGACAAGATTTCATCATAGAATTTGGGTTTACCATATGACGACAACCCCATTAGTTTGTATTCTCCCTCATTCACTTTGAATCCTAAAAAATAGGTAAANGCTGAATAGAATAGACCTAAGGAATGAGGCCATCGTATATCATTTAGTAATTTAATAGAATTATTTTGTGCAATTCCAAACGAGGTTGTCGTCCATTCTCCAACTCCATCAACATTCAGAATTGCAGATTCATTAAAAGGTGAAGTAAAGAATGCATAAGCAGAATGAGAAATGTGATGTTCGGGGAAAATTATTTCTCCAGTAAAGCCTTTTAGATGTTTTTTTATTTCATTTTTTATCCATAATCGTTTGTGAATCCATTTTGGAATAACATCCAAGAAACTAGATAGTCCTCTTGGCGAGACTGCTAGGTAATTATCTAACAATCTCTCAAATTTTAAAATTGGTTTGTCGTAAAATGCAATTATATCAATTTCGTTTGGTTTTACTTGTGTTTCTTTTAAGCACCAATCAATGGCTAATTTAGGAAAACCATCATCAAATTTTTTCCTTGAAAAACGTTCTTCTTCAACAGCTGCAATTACATCACCATTTTTTAATAATGCAGCAGCTGAATCATGATAATAACAAGATATTCCTAAAGTGTACAATCTAATATTGTTTGAATATTCGGTCTAATTTTAGATGTTCCATTTCAAGCCAATAAGAATTATCACTCTGTTTCAAACGTAAAGGATCTATTCGCAAAAGTCTGAAAATTAAACCATATACTGAGATAACAAATATGAATAATATTCCAAGAAATATTTTTGTATTAACTATTGCTAAGATATCTAATCCTTTTGAAAGTTTCACAGCAAATATTTGAGTAACAGTAATTGTTAGGATAATAAAAACTAGAAATATTTCCAGAGAAAATAATCCAAAAGAATTACTAATTATGAAAAACCAAAAAGAGAATCCAGCAGTGATAGCAAGTGCTTTAAATCTAGATGAAGAACGTTCCATTTTAAATAGGATAGATAAATGCAACCAGACCACTTTGTGCTAATGTCGTAACACCAATCAAAGTGATCAAAAGAATAACTATAGGAAACATAAAGAATTTTCTACGATGAACATATAATTCAAAAATTTCTTTTATGGTTGAAAATCGGCTCATGATTAATNTTATTATTTTCAATTAAAACTGTTTTGATTAATTATCATTATCTAATTTTTTTGATTTTAAATTACAATTGGCATTTAAACAGTTTCCTGTTTCCAAATCAAAGATGTAGTGATGTAGACTACATTCTATATGATTATCTTTAATTATTCCGGTTTCAAGACTAGCTCCAGCATGAGGACAGAATTTCTCAATTTCAAATTTTTCCCCAGAAGAGATTTCTACAGTAATTGTTTCACTAGAAGATGATTTTTCAAAAATTTCAACTGCTTTAGTAGCAGATTCATCATTAAATTTCAATAGACCCAAAAGATGATCATTATATATGTCAGGATTTCTCCAGGCTAGAAAACGTAAACTTAGAAAGAAATCCTCCCAAGGTAAATTTTCAAGTAGTATTCTTTTCAACCATTTACTATTAAATGAATATTTGTAATCAAACTTATCACCTTTTTCGAATTCTTTAAAATAAGGTTTTGAACTAAAATTTATAATCCATTTTCCACCATCATAACCATCAATATCAAAAAATACAGTCATGTTTATGCGTTCATTAAAGTATAAGCTCACATTAAACATTTTTTCAAAATGTTCTTTCATTTTTTTATTCATATTTTCACATGATAATGAATCGATTTTATTTTTTATATTCAAAATATTAGGTTGCATCTCATTAGAATAATTTTTAAGGTAATCAGTATAATCGTCCCATGAGAAGTTTTTTCTGATTTCATTATTTTCATTCAGTGTGTTAGTTTCTAGATCTAGTAGATCACCAGGCATCGTTGCATGAATAGATTTTTCATATCCTTTATTCGATAACCAATTTTTAGATATTTGTGGATTAGGAAATATTGGATCATCATTAGCATAAAAAATTTCATTATCCAAAAAAGCTGGTGGGCCAGCATTAATGACTAAATGTTCAGGGTTAAATATAGTAGCAGTTTGCCATACATAATTTAATTTGGATTCTTTTTTCTTTATAGAAACATTATGTTTTTTTTCATCATCATATTGAGTGTATGTAACTGGAAACCAACTTGCACCTGAGCCCTGTATTAAAACTAGATTTGGATCTCCACCAATAAATTTTTTCATTGATTTAATTTGAGATATACTTACTCGGCTATCAACAGTATTGATAATGCTTTTTTCATTTGTTTTAAAGACCCATATTGAATCTTGATTCATTGGAGATTCTTCGGTCCATATATGACAATTTAGATCTCCAATCATATGAGATTCTTCTAAGGACAATTCAATTGGTTCTTTTTTTGTTAAAAATTTAATTTTGTCAAATAAATTTGAAGAAGGGTATTTTGGAATTAGAATGGGGACTTGGTCACAAATTTGAGTAAGGAATTCAGGGTCAAGATGATCCATGTGTTCATGTGAAACAATCACAGCATCAAGATCTGACCAATCTTCTTTCATGTAGAAATGATTTGCAGGTAATTGGTACCAGGATCCATCAAAGGCACCATTTTTGCTAAACCAACCATCCATGACTATTTTTGTGGTATTGGTTGAAATGCAGATTCCTGCATGTCCTAAAAATTCAATTTTCATATGACTTCTTGTGTAATTTTAGAATAAAATCATTCCCAATTTTTTTCGAAGAAGGCATATATTGTTTCATAAATTAACTGCAATTCTTCACTAGTCATATTTGGATACATAGGGAGAGAAAGAATTCTGGATGAAATATTCTCAGTGGTATTAAGATTAGAATATTTTTTTAATTTTTGATGAAATGAAGTAAGATGTACAGGGTAGAAAAATACTTTAGACATGATTCCATTGTCAGAAAGATGTTTTTGTAGTTTATTTCTTATAGTTTGATTTGGAGTCAAAATAGAATATAATTGATATGCATGTTTGAAATTTTTAGGTTCTGGAGGTAGAGTGATTTCAGAGATTTTTTTCAATTTTGAATTAAGAGTTTTGGCATTTTTTCTTCTTAAATTAATTAATTTTTCAATTTTATTTAATTGAGATAATCCTATGGCTGCAGTAATTGTTGACATTCTCCAGTTGTAGCCAAGTTGAATGTATTCTGGTTTGTTTGTACTAAGAAAATAATTTCCAATTTTTCTTCCATGAGATCTAATCAATTTACATTTTTTATATAATTTTGTAGAGTTAGTAGTTACTGCACCTCCTTCCCCAGTTGTTAAAACTTTGTTTCCAGCAAAACTAAAAATTGATGCGTCACCAAATGAGCCAATTTTTTTAGAATTAATTTCTGCACCAAGAGATTCCGCTGCATCTTCAATGAGAATTTGTTTATTTTGTTTGGCAATAGTACGTATTTCATCAATTTTACATGGCAGACCTGAATAATGTACTGGCATAATGAGTTTGGATTTTTTTGTAATTGCTTTTTTTAATTTTTTAGGATCCATACCATAAGTTTCAGTTTCGATATCAACAAATTTGGGTTTTGCTTTAACCATCAATGCTGCATTTGCTGTAGATACAAAAGTAAATGATGGTACTATAATTTCATCATTATTTTTAATATCATATGCAAGCATAGTTGCATGTAATGCAGAAGTTCCAGAATTCATCGTAACACAATAATTTACACCCAAATATTCAGCAAGGGTTTTTTCAAACTCTTCAATTTCAGGACCTTCAGCCCAATGCATTCCACGTTGAATTACATTAGTGATGTTTTTGGTATCGTCTTTATCTACAAGAATTTTATAAAGAGGAACTTTCCATCGGATCATTTTTAATGTTAATTTAACGTGTTAGTTATTATATGAAACTACAAAATTCCTTCAAACAGGAGTTTGCTAATAAGAAAATCCTGATTACAGGAGGAACAGGAAGTATTGGAATAGGATTAATTAAACAACTTTTACCCTATAAACCAAAAATTGTCAAAGTATTTACAAATGATGAAAATTCAATTTTTGAGTCAAAAAGAAAATTTGGTAAAAACCCGTTAATTGACTATGAAATGGGAGATATCAGAGATAAGGACAGATTAGATCTTGTGATGAAAGAAATAGATATTGTCTTTCATGCTGCAGCAATGAAACACGTAGACATATGTGAAGAAAATCCCTTTGATGCAGTAAAGACAAATGTTGTGGGAACTAGTAATATTATTGAATCATCAATATCTGCAAAAGTATCAAAATTTATTCTAATTAGTACTGACAAAGCTACGTTACCAAGTACAACATTGGGTGCAAGTAAATTATTGGCAGAAAGATTAACGATTAATGCAAATACAAATAATAATTTTAAAAAAACAATTTTTTTGATTGTAAGATTTGGAAATGTGATTGGTTCAAGAGGTTCAGTTTATCAAATCTTTTTGGATCAAATAAGAAAAAATCAATCTCTTACAGTAACAGATCCTAGGATGACACGATTTATAATGTCAATTCAAGATGCAGCAGGATTAATTCTTAAAGCAACAAAAATTTCAAAAGGTGGAGAAATTTTTATTTTAAAAATGCCTTCTGTAAAAATTAGAGATCTAGCAGAGAATATGGTAAAAGTGTGTCAAACTTCTGATAAAGATTCCAAAATAAAATTATCAAAGTCTAGAGAGCATGAACGATTTCATGAATATTTAGTAACACCTGAAGAGATACCATTTTGCCATGATCTTGGAGATATGTACAAAATTTCAAAAGAGAAAAGTAGGAAAAAATTATCTTCAAAAGAGTTTAGTTCAGAAACTGCAAAGAAAATGAATCAAGTAAAGTTGAAAAATGTCATAAAAGAATTACGTGAAGAGTACTTGCCATTCTGATTTTATAATATTTTTTGAATTAACTCTATTAGTGAATTAATTGCATTATCATTTGTTAAATTTTTTAGTGCATGCTCTCGTCCAGATTTAGCTATAGATTCCCATTTTGGATCATCTTTTGTTTCAAAATATTCTCTAAATCGTTTTTGATAGTTTTTTTCATTAATAAAAATCGAATTTTCATTATCAATAAAACCTAATTTATCAGCCCCATTTTGATCATTTACCTCCATAAATGTCAAACAACCAGCTGCTGGAATTTCAAAATATTTTGCAGTATAATTTACAGTGGTAGCTGCAATTGATGCACAGTATTTCTGCAAAAGAAGCGGATATTTATCACCAATGAATTCATGTTGGAGAGTCGGAGTATAGTCAACATATGGAAGTTTATTACATAATGTTCTTAGTTTGTAATGATGGAGAGCATTTTCAGGATTATTAATTCTATTAAACATTTTAGAAAAGAATTTTGTATTTCCTACAGCACCAGTGTTTAAAATTTTGTCAGATATTCTTTCAGAAAAAGATTTTTCCTGATTGTATAACGATGGTTCAAGTCCATAGAGAACAACTCCATAATCATAGTTTTTTGGATAATATTTATAGAAATTTTCTTCGTGTTGATATCCAAAATATGCAGTTATGTTGAATCGTTCATGAAATTCATTAGTGTCGTATTTTTTTGTATTGTGAAGATCACCAACTCTAGCAATTACCGGGATATTAGATTTTTTTAGGTTTTTTATCTGTTCAGGTACACAATAACATCGATTTTCAAATAATAAAATTGCATCAAATTTGTTTTTGAGGTCTAGAGCATCAAAAGTGTGGTCAACGGGAAAATAGGTGACGTTAAGAAGTGGATTCCTTTTCAGTGCATGCATAAAAAAATGATATGATGTTGTGAAAAAATAATCTGGAGTTAATGTTTCACATGGTGAGTAAATGAATGCAAGTTTAATTTCAGTATCTGTATTTTTCATTTAGTAAATCTTTAATTTATTGTATCAGTCACCATCAAGTTCTTTCAATTTATTAATTGTAGATTCTTGAACTTTTTCACGTTGATATTTTGTGTCTTTAAATTTCATATGTTCCTTTAATTCATTTTGTAATTTTCTTAATTCTTCTAAATCTGTTTTACTAAGTTTTTCATTTTCTGAAATTTTCACTAATAAATCTGTGAGTTTTAGATGAAAAGGAACCATCAATTCAGTATTAAGTAAAATTCTTCGGAAATAAGGATTAACTTCCATTGAAATGTCTGCTTCAGAACGATATGCGGATGTACGTTTAAAATGTGCATATCCAATTAAGATTAAAATTGGAACTCCGGTCAAGCATAGAATTACAACATAATGAGGAAATGTTGGAAAAATATCGTGCAGAAAAGGATAACGTTCAATTGCTAGGAAATATGTGACAGTAAGAGTGTTTATCGCAGCAAAAATAAATGCAAAATAGGTGGACCAACCATTTCTAAAGTAATACCATGAACGGAAAGCTAGATTTCTTTTCACAGTTTTAGGAATAAATAATGATATATCAAGGTCACTGAAAAATCATTATTAACATAATAATGAAGAGATATTTTCATTAACTTGGGATTAAGAAGACAAATATGAAGTGTATTTTATGTAATAAAGATTATAAGATAAATTCAGAAACATCTTATCTCAGATTACCAACATATCGTTGTAATAATTGTGATTTAGTAGTCACAGGCAATAATGAATTAAAAATTAGAGAAAAGACTGAAAAGATCTATAAACAAAAACACTGGGGAGAAGGAAATCTATGGGATGCAAAAAAGGCAATAGATTCAAACTATACTGACAATGATTCATTAGGTAAAAAAAGATCATGGATTTCACAATACAAATACTGTAAACAGTATTTAGATAATAGAAAAACTATTTTAGAAATAGGTTCAGGTCAAGGTCAAGCAAGTTGGTGGTTTGAGCAAGAAGGTTTTACGGTCACAGGTATAGAACCAGATTTAAAAAATGTTGAATTAATTAATATGAAATTAAAAAATGGAAGATGTATCCAAGGTTCAGGAGAAAATTTTTCAATTTATGAGAAATTTGATTTAATTTGGATGTCACATGTTTTAGAGCACTTGATTAATCCTAATTATTTTTTTTCAAGAATTAAAGATAATATGAAAGATGGAGGTATTTTTTTTATTGAAGTTCCAAATTGCGAAAATCTTTCAGTTTTAAAAACATCTATTGAATTAGTACCACATACATTCCATTTTTCAAAAAAATCTTTAGAGAAATTAGCAAAGCAGAATTTGTTTCAAGTCATTAAATCTGATTATTTTAGACCAGCTAGTAAAATAGAAGGAATTAAGCAGAAAATTTCAAAAGAATTTGCCTATTATCCAAGAATTGAATGTAAGAATTCTGATGGACTTTATTTAAGAATGATTTTAAAATTGGGGGGAAAATGAAAATATTAATTGGGTATGGAAGTTTAGGAAAATTTTTTCATTTAAAAGAATTTACTAAAGAATTGGAAAAACAAAATGTAGAAGTGAGACTAGTTCACGATATAGAGTTTAGTAAAGGTTTTCCAAGTAAGAATATTTCGGATTGGATAGGAGGAGATAGAAAATTCAAAGAACTAATCGAGTCGTTTCAGCCAGATGCAATATTTACAGATAGACAAACACATTTTGGAATACATTCAATAAAATCAGGAATTCCAACATTTGTTCTTTTGAGAGGTCATTATTGGCAAGAATATTTTTGGGGAATGAAAACACTGGGAAATAATCTTAGAGTCAGATTGGCATTATGGTTGAGAAATAGGATTTCTGAAAAAATTTTTCAAGATGCTTCAGCAATTTTACCAATTTGTAAATATTTAGAAGATGTAGTAAAGGAAAGATATCCGGATCAAAATACAGGTGTATTTTTAGAAGGAATTAATTCTGATGTCTGGTATCATACAAAAAAAATGGAATTAAAACACCCATGTGTTGGATTAGTACAAGATGCAAATTGGTGGGGTAAGACAAAAGAATTACTAGTTTTGGAAAAAGTTTTAGAAAAAATGCCTGATGTGCACGTCTATTGGGCAGGTGATGGTCAATATAGGGAAAAAATTGTTGAGAGATTGAATAAATACGATAATTTCAAATGGTTAGGCAGATTAGAATATCCAGATAAAGTAAGAGAATTTCTAGAAACAATTGATGTGTATGCATTGATAACAGGAATGGATCTTGCACCACTAACATTGAAAGAAGCACAATTAATGGAAAAACCAGTAATTGCAACTGATGTGGGAGGAGATAAAGAGATGATGATAGATAACCAAACAGGATTTTTAGTTAGAGAAGGAAATTCAAAGGACATTATAGAAAAACTAAGACTGATCTTTGAAGATGGTAATTTAGCACAAAAAATGGGAAAGGAAGGTAGGAAATTTGTCAGCAAACAATTCAATTGGGAGTTTGTAGCTAAAAACTTTTTAGAAATAATAAAACCACATTTAAAAAGTTAGGTTTTTTTTGCATATTTTTTATAGATATTTTTTGAATTTTTTACTTGTTTTGAATATTGTTTATTAATTGATTTTATGAGATTGAGAGTTTGGTTTTGCATTAGATCTAGATTTGGGATAACACAGTGTCCACCAATAAATCCAGGAAACATTTTCGGACGATTGCCTAAGACTTCATGAATTTCATCAGAAAATGTCCACATTTCATCATAATTGACATTGTGTTTCATAGCAATGGTATTGGTTAGTTGAGCATAATTAATCAGCCAACCAAGATATGATGTATCACATAGTATTTTTGCAAGCTCTAATGTTTCAGGTTTAGACATTTGTTTGGTTTGTATACCACATTTTTTCATAGTTTTTCGATATTCAGTTATAGCCCATTGTTTTTTTGGTGCATTTTTTGAGATTGCAAAAAATTTTGTATATTTTTGTAAATCTTTTAGCATTCTTTTGTGAACTCCACGAGTGGCACTAAAAATGAGTGGAATTTTTAATTTATTTTGTATTTGTTGAGTAGTTCCAGGACTTATAGTACTATGTAAAATAATACATTTAGGTTGGAATTTGTTATTAAGCTCAATAACATTAGAATTAAAATTTTTATTAACAGGAATGGCAATATGTAAAAATCGGGTTTCCATATTTTCAAATTTTTTAAATTTTCTTAAATTCATTAATTTCGTATTTAGATCATAACCAACCGCAGTCTCTTTTTTAGAAATTAATTTTAATATTGGTAGACCAATTTCTCCTAATCCAGCAACAATATCTTTACTCATTACTTTACTCACATAATATACTAAATTAATCTAGTGTAGAAGTACTATTCATTTCTTTAGTGATGAATAATCTATACCATATTTCAAAAGCTAGTATGCCAAAGAATTTGTTAACGTATTTTACATCTAATTCCGGAGAATCAATGTATTTTTTTATCCAATTGTTATTTATCCAACCCTCTTTTACAATTCTTGCATCAGTAAGGAATTCTTTACAGATATCTTTTCCATAATTTTTCCATAATTTTATTGTATTAACATTGAATCCTAATTTTTGAGAACTAACTAAATGATCATGTTTATTTTTTTTCAGAATTAATCTGAGTGGTAATTTTCCTAAATTATTTTTTGGATTGTATTTTTCTGATTGAATAAGATGAGGACTACTTTCAAGTAATTCATTATTCAAAATTGGAGTGAGTAATTCCATATTGAAATTTTTTATTATGTTTACATTTATTGGATTAAAATTGTAAAGAAGTTTTCCGTTATAATCAGCTAAGAATACTTGCTCAAGTCTTGATAATTCGTTATCAAAATAAGGTAAAAGACGATTATGTATCAAATCCCAAGAAAAATCCGATTTATCATTAAAGATATTTTCTTGATCTGGTACCCTGTCTCTCTCATGGCATTCTAAATATGCAAGAATCTTTTCTTTTGGAGATGAACTTTCAGATGTTAGTGATAGAAATTTTTCATATCGGAATGTATATCCACCAAAAAGTTCATCACCTCCATCTCCAGAGATTAATACTTTTGAAAGTGATTGAGATTTTTTTACTACATAATACCAATGTAAATCCCAAAATGGCATTTTGATCATGCTTATTGCATGTGGTAATTCAGTGAGATAGTTTTCGAGGTGCACTATATGGTGTTCAGCACCAAATGTTTCAGCGATCTTTGATGCATCTTTTGTTTCATCAACACTATCAGCAAATTTGATTGATACAGCTTGTATGTTAAGGTCAGGTTTCACTTTTCTAATTAACGATAAGACTAGAGTTGAATCAACCCCACCACTTAATGCTATTGAAACAGTTTTGGCATCTAAAATTTCTATTTTTTGCTTTATGTAATTTGAGATAGATTTCTCAATGAGATTAATATCTGCAGACTGTATATTTGGTTTGAAATCATTCCATGTCTTAATTGGTAAATTAGGTGACAAATTTGGATCATATCTTAATGTTAAAATATTTACAATTGATGATGGATTAATTACGGGATTATTTTCCACGACCTAGTCCTCTAAAAGTTAATTTTGCAGATTCAGCTTGTAAAGGATCAAAAACTCCTCTTGTATCTACTAAAATTGGATGTTTCATTTTATTGAACAATGAGATCGGTAATTTCTTGAATTCATCATGTGCAGTTACAAGAATACATGCATCAAGATCTTGAATTACATCATCAATATTACTTTCAGTTTGTATTCCAAAAATTTCCTTTGAAATAAAATATGGATCATAAATACTAACAGAAGCACCTCTTTCTTGTAATTTTACAATGATTTCTTGTGCAGGAGTTAATTGTATATCTTTTACATTTGGTTTGTATGAAACTCCAAGAATCAGTATATTGCTATTTTCTATGTTTATTTTACATTCATTGAAAGCATCAAGAGTTAGCTTAACAACATGTTCAGGCATTTGTTCATTAATTTTTCTCCCATATTCAATAATACTTAGATTTGAACCAGTTCTTTTTG
>PBKP01000030.1 GCA_002721515.1 Nitrospina sp. | reverse complement strand
CTGTTTCATCTAACCAATTACCAACTTATTCAAGGCAAAACTCTCAGGAAGACTTTGCAAATTCAGTAGCGGCATACATTAATTATCCTTATTTTCAATTTAGTCACCCAAAACGATATCAATTTTTAAAGGAAAAAGTTTTTAGCGGCACACATTATTTTCCTGAAGAAGATATGGGATATCTACAAAAGATTACTTTAGATTTTGATCAGGCCTTAAAAAATAAGAACTGGGAAAAGATTATTAATATTGCAAAAGAGGTAGGGAGAAATTATTCTCCAGAGTTAGAAAAAAAATTAGTACTAAAAATAGAAAATAAAATCAAAAATACTCCAGACTCAGTAAGAGACTTAAAGCTTGCAGTGGCTTCCTGTTTTTTAGTGGATCCTAGTTCTTTAAAAATTCGAAAAAACCTGATACGTAAAAAACGCGTTCCTTTGCAGGTGTTATTAAAAGATCGTCGTTGTGCATTGATGGCTAGAAGGAGTTTTGAGAAAGAGCTTGGTCTATGGTCAATGCGAAACATTTATTTTTTTCGGAGCAAAGGACAAGATTACATTCAATTTATGGATCCCGTCTCTCTAACATCAAGGGCAAGAGGTTTTGATACTAGATATAATTGGAGGGTATTTAATGAGGGCAGTAATATTCATTTAGCGGAAGGAAATTTCCATAATGACGAGATCAACTTTGGTTCGGTGAAAATAAATCTTGGAGAAACTGCTGTTGGTACTATGAAATTGCCGGTCGGAAAACCCTTGATATTAGAAGTCGGAGCTCAAAGGGTCCACCCGATAGAGTTCAAAAGATTAAACTCTAAAATTGCAAAAATACGGTTTGTTATTCCAGTAGGATTTAATTATAACGCTCCAAAACAGGCTCGAATAAGGATTGTTTACCCCTTGCGTCCTGAGTTCAAAAGCTTGAACTAGTCACTCGTTCGCGACGTTTGTGACCATTCGATACGCCATATTTAAATGTGCGTATTTTGATGGCCAAACCTTCATCCCATCCTCATATTGAATCACAAGTGCTGAAGAATCTTTTTCCTCAATCGTCCATGTCGTTCCTGCGCTTCCAGCTTCAAAAACAGATGGCAGGTAAATTTCATCGCCATATTTATCTGTATTTTTAAAATTTAGATCGAAAAGAGACCACGCTTCCTCTTGGTTTGGGTACCGCCAGTTTTCATATCCTCCTAGTCTTTCAATATTGGCAATCTCAATATAATCTTGACCTTTAAACCAATTCATCCATTTTTTTGTATCTTGAAAAGAATCTGTTTTTCGCCAAATTAACTTTAGCTCATTATCAGTAACAGTACCGTTACCGTTATCTAAGAATCTGGATGACATATGTAATACTCAATTCAAAAAATTAAAAATTAGTTCACCAACCTTGACCTTTAATTCCATAATTTCGACTTCCTGATTGACCTTTATTTAAATAATTTTTTAAGATATTTTCTTCATCATTTGGAAGTAGACATTTTTGGTTGATTTTTTCCTTTAAGGCTTTTTTGATATATTCTCCCATAGCAACCTCGTCATCCGCACAAATTTTTTTTAATTCTTTAAATAATTGATCATCTAATTGGATTTTTAATTCTTGTCTCATATGACCCTTAAAAAAATATTTAATATGATATTTTAAATAATTTAATGATTAAATTAAAGTGATTGCTTTAATTTTTAATAAAAATATTAATGGCTCTAGGCCAAACTATTTTGGAGTTTTAAGTCGTTTTCCGTATAAGGGAGTTCGATTATAAATGTGGTTCCTCTAGGATGGTTATCTTGAGCTTTAATGGTTCCGTTATGATCGATAATAATTCTGTTTACGATAGCTAAACCAAGTCCAGAGCCTCTTCTTTTTGTAGTAAAATGAGGTAAAAAAAGTTTATCCCGGTCAGTGGTTGAAACACCTGTGCCATCATCTGAAAAATAAATTCTAACGCTCTTTTTATCATCAAGAATCTTTGTTTGTATTTGAATTAATCCACCTTCTTCAAGGGCGTCTGTGGCATTTTCAAATAGATTGATTAAAACCCTTCGTATTTGCTCCGGATCTATGTTCATTGCATTTAAATCAGGATCAAAATTCTTTTTAATCCTGATTTTCTTTTCGTGTTCGGAATAAGAAATTAAAATATTATTTATAATTTCATGTAAAGATGAGATTTTTGGTTTTGGTGCTGGCATTCGTGAAAATCTAAGAAATTCGTTGAGAAGATCTTTCATTCCTTCGATTTCTTTGGTAATAATGCTAATGCTTTCATCAAACACCTTTGCAAAATCATCTTGGCTTTGGTAATACTTTTTCTTTAATCGTTGTGTGTTTAGTTGTATGGGAGTTAAAGGATTTTTAATTTCATGGGCAATTCCCTGGGCTACCTCTTTCCATGCTGCAATTTTTTGCGCTTTTATTAGTTGAGTTAGGTCTTCAAATACAATAACCATTCCCCTATATTTTTTAGATACTCCAGCTAATACCTGAATATTTATAAGAAGATTAATGTTTGTGCCTTTAACACGTATTTCCATTTGCTCTTCAATTGAGTTTTTGTTTTGGGTGTGCATTTTTTGAATTAATTTTCTTATTGGCTCATGGTAGGACTGATCAAAGGCTTCTTTATAAGTAGAACCAAAAATATTCTCATTATCTAATCGCAGGATGTTTTCCGCTGCCTTATTAAAAGTAGTAATTTGACCTTTTTTATTGATAGAAATAACTCCTGCACCAATATTATCTAAAATTGTTTCGATATAGTTTCTTCTTCGATCCAGCTCTATATTTGTCTGTTTTAAATTTTGATTAACTTGTTGAATATCTATGCGGCTTTCGTTGAGCTCTTTTGTCATGGTGTTGAATGAGTCAACAAGTAATGCTATTTCATCTGTCGCTCTCACACCAATTCTAAAGTTTAAATCACCATCAGCTATACGCCTTGTTCCTTCTGCCAGTTGTTGTATCGGTATAGTGATTCCTCGGGCCATATAAAAACCAAGCCATATTGCTGAAAAGAGAATTAATAATGTTATGAGTAGAAAAGTAATATGGTAGTTCGCGCTTACTGGAAGCTGAAGAAACTTTTGTTGTTTATAATCTTGATAAGTATTTTTTATTAATTCTACCTTGCCGAATGAATTTTTATATGACGGAGTAATAGTTAAAATATAACCCCAAATAGTCATCTCTGTGTTAACAATTTCTGTGAGAGGAACAACCACAACCATCAGGCTTTTTCCTTGAATTGTTTGGATTTCACTAAAGCCTTCCCCATCTATACTTTTTTGTATCAAATTTTCATGACTTAATTTTTCTGTGCTAGGTAATANNGNGGAGTCTATNTNNGANGCTATTTCNTTTAGATTATCGTCANAAATAATTATTCCTGCTAGNTTNTATTCNGNGGNTTTNTTNTNNATTAANGTNTNNAANTCTNNTCTNTNTNNTTTCAGATANAGACTNNTNTCTTTTATAAANNNNTCTATATTTTTTGTTTTTGANANNGNTCTNTCNTCAAANTCAGAGTANTAATCTCNGGCTATNTCCATTGAGTANTGNAGGGTTTGNTCNGTTCTNANNTTAAACCANTTTCCAATNCTAAANGAAAANAGTTTGCTTGCAACCGNAAACAATAGAATAGANGGNACNAGAGCNANNATTAAAAANGCGATNATAAGTTTTGTTTGAAACTTTGANCCNATNATTTTNCTTTTTCGNTCNTTATATACNTTTACAAGATTNCGNGTGATCAAAATAATTANNACAAAAAGCAGAATAATTATTATNTTGAAAACNNCNANNATGAGNATNTTGTTNGCAATAGACGTATTTGCNTNNGCNTNNAGGAANTANCTTTCTACAAGAGTTGATGCGATTAAGGCAACTATTACGCCAAAAATAGTATATGTTGTGCGCTTGCGTTTTTGCTTTAGCTGATCTTCGTTTTGAGTTATTTTATGAGAGGAGCTACTTGTTGAACGATCGGATGACATCTCTCGACACCTTTCCTTTTCTCGTTCTTGAACCACTGCTAGAGGTTTGTTTGGATAGTTCTATATCCGGATCAATTGCTAGAGGTGATGTCCGCACCCAAGAGGTTTTAAAGTCATTGAAAGGCACAAAAAAGAAAATATAGTTAAATGGAAACCAAAACCTGTCTGTTTCTAAATCTGCCTTAACTCGTATATAGTAATTTTCTTTTGGGTCCATGCGATAAATAGGGGCAATGGGAATATTGTTCAAGGTTAGCATAAGCTTTTTGTACCTTGAAACTTTTTGCGTAATTACTTTTCTGCGAACGTTCTTCCCAGTTTCTGTAAACCTATATGCTTTTTTAAGCGAATCATACTGAATTTTATGCCTTACCGTATTAGAACTTATTAAACTATCGGTCCAGATTGTATTTTCTTTTCTTAGTTCTATTTCATAAGTAAAACCAACTGGCACACCATTTTCAATAGCCTCAAGAATTTTTTCGCTAAATCCGTCAATAAGACGAGCGTTCATTACTAGATATTTTGCCTTGGTGGAGACACCAATGTTTACAATGTTTGGAGACATAGCAAATGAAGATATGGCAGGTGAGGACATAAAAATAAAAAGGCCCCAAATTAAAACGGAATTAACTAATCTCATCTTTGAAATAATTAAATGTTTCAACAAGCCCTTCCTCCAAGGAAATGCTAGATTTCCAACCAAAGTTTTTAATTAGCTTTTTACTATCTATCGAACTTCTTCTTTGTTCCCCTTTTTTTTGGGGACCATATTTAGCGATAAGATCTGTTTTAGAAATTTTTAATAAACTTTGTGCTATAAAGTTAACGCTGGTCTCATTCCCAGTTCCTACGTTAAACACACCAGTACATTGGGGATTTAATGCAACGCTATTAGCTTTAGCTATGTCCCGAACAGATATAAAATCTCTTGTTTGTTCTCCATCGCCCCAAATTATTGGTGGAGTACCCTCTATTAATTTTTGGCAAAAAATTGCTACAACACCAGCTTCTCCATGTGGGTTTTGGCAAGGGCCATAAACGTTACTATAGCGAAAAATGGTAGTATTCAAACCATGCTGCATGCCATAGTAGTTTATATAATGTTCCGCGCTTAACTTTGATATTCCGTAAGGACTCAAAGGTTGGCACGGGTGTTCTTCACTAGCCGGAAATTTTTTTTGTTCTCCATACATTGCTCCCCCGGTAGAAGCAAATATAAACTTTTCGACTTTTAAAGATACAGCATTTTGAAGAAGTTGTAAAGTACCAATAATATTGGAGTTAGCGTCAAACAATGGGTCTGAGACCGAATCTGTAACGGAAATTTGTGCTGCGTGGTGATTGATCACAGTTATTTTTTCTTTTTCAAGTATGGTTTTTACTTTCGGGGAATTGATGCTTAAATGATAAAAATTAGCTTTAGGATTTATAAACTTCTTGTTTCCGGAGGATAGATCATCGATAACGGTAACCGCATGTCCTGCATTAATATATGTGTTTACAATATGAGATCCTATAAAGCCAGCTCCTCCTGTCACCAAAATTTTCATTTACTGTTTTCCTTTAGTATTTTTGATAATTCGAAAAGTGTATCCAGTGCTTGTTTTGGTGACATATCGTTAGGATCTATTTGGCGTATCTTTTTAATCAACGGAGTTTCTGGAGTTCTAAATAAATTCAATTGACCCTTGGAGTTCAAGCTATTTTTATTTTCCGACCTTGAAATTTTTGGAATACCTACCTCATCGAATTCACTTTGCTCAAGATTAAAAAGAACTTCATTTGCTCGATCTAGAACTTTTTTAGGCAAGCCAGCGAGCCGAGCAACTTGGATTCCATAACTCTTATCAGCTCCTCCAGGAATAATCTTTCTTAAGAAAATAATTTCATCGTTCCATTCTTTTACCTGGATATTAAAATTCATGACACCTGATAGAACACGTGATAAATCTGTCAGCTCATGGTAGTGGGTTGCAAATAAAGTTTTTGGTCCTCCTTCAGATTCTTTTTCATGCAAAAACTCTACAATAGACCAGGCAATGCTTATTCCATCAAAAGTACTGGTTCCTCTGCCAATCTCATCGAGAATTATCAGGCTATACGGTGTGGCATTATTAAGAATGTTTGCCGTTTCGTTCATTTCAACCATGAAAGTTGATTGGCCTTTTAATAAGTGATCCTGTGCTCCCACGCGAGAAAAAATCCGATCCGTTATTCCCATTTTGACTTTTTCGGCAGGGACGAAGCTACCAATTTGCGCCATAAGGCAAATTAAAGCAACTTGTCTGAGATAGGTAGATTTTCCTGCCATATTTGGTCCTGTAATTATCATGATTTGTTTTTCATGGGAATCGAGACAGGTATCATTGGGGATAAACCTGATGCCAGAATCAATTTGCTCTATCAATGGATGCCTCCCGTTAGTAATATTCAGACAAGAGTTTTCAAGAATTTTTGGGTGGCAATAGTTATTTCGATGTGCGACTTCTGCGAAGGATACCAAGGCATCAATTTCACTTATTATTTTAGCCATTTTTTGGATCCGTATCCCCGCAGAGGAGATTTTAATTCGAATTTCATCAAATAGTTTTTGTTCTAACTCAATAATCTTCTCTTCTGCTTGAGTTACCTTCTCTTCATATTCTTTTAATTTAGGAGATATATACCTTTCTGTATTTACTAGAGATTGTTTTCTTATATATTCTTTGGGTACGCGATCTAAATGTTTTTTGGTGACTTCAATATAGTATCCGTAGATTTTATTAAAACCTACTTTCAATACGGGAATACCTGTTTTTTCTTTTTCTTCCAATTCCATAGAGGCAATCCAGCTTTTTCCAGTTTTTGATATATCCTTAAGTCGGTCTAATTCTATATCGCAACCTGGTTTAAATAAATTACCTTCTTTTAAGTTTAAGGGAGGATCATCTACAATATTTTTTTCTATTAAATCAAATAAAATTTTAAGGTTATCCCAGTTATTAAGAAAACTGGAAAATTCTGTTGCTTCAAAATTTCTTAAGGTTTTGTTTAGAGCAGGAAAAGCTCCTATAGAATTTTTTAGAGAAACTAGATCCCTTGCATTACACACGGAAAGAGTAATTTTTCCTAATAACCTTTCTAAATCAAATATTTTATTTAAATGTTCTCGGACTTCTTGTCTATTTATTGGGGAAGATTTAAACTTGGATACGATTTCGAGACGGGTTTGTATTTTTCCCGAATCGATAAGAGGTTTTATAATCCACTCTCGAACACGCCTTGCACCCATAGGGGTGCAACAGTCATCCAAAAGACTAAGTAAAGAATTTTTGCGGACCCCTTCGCTAGATTGAATCAACTCAAGACTTGAAATGGTAGTTTGGTCTAGGGCCATATAATCATGAATATAATATGGGTTGATGGAATTGATATGNTCCAATGCCGACTTTTGTGTTTCNTNAAGATAGTGAATCAACGCNCCCGCTGAAGAAATAGCTTGGNNCATATTTTCGCANCCGAAACCCTCAAGAGATTGGGTTTTAAAATGATTTAAAAGATTTCGAATAGCTTCAGCATGTGNGTAAGTCCAGTCTTCGCATCCATGAANAAAAACATTTCTTTCAGANAACCANGGTTTANGATCATCCATCAAACTTTCAGGAATAATAATTTCTTTAGGGTCTAATTTTTGNAGTTCGTCTTCCAGNNTTGATTTTCTTTCNTTGTCGTTGAATTGTGTTATNTTAAAAGTACCGGTGGATACATCCAAAGCCGCTAGTCCAATATCGTTTTTAGATATAAATATAGAAACAATAAGTTGATCTGCTTTAGGATCAAGCATATTGTCATCCAAAACGGTCCCGGGAGTTACAATACGCACTACCTCTCTTTTAATCAGACCTTTAGAAAATTTTGCGTTTTCAGTTTGTTCGCATATTGCTACTTTTTTTCCAGCCTTTAAAAGTTTTGTAATATACAAGTTTGATGAGTGATGCGGGATACCACACATTAGGACCGGATTGGACTGGTTTTTATTTCTAGATGTAAGAGTTATCTGAAGAATTTTGGAAGCTATTTTTGCATCTTCATTGAACATTTCATAAAAGTCCCCCATCCTAAAAAATAAAATCGAATCTGGATGTTCTTTTTTAATTCCATAATATTGCTGCATCATTGGAGTTTCTTCTTCTTTGCTGTAATTAATTTTAGCAGAAACTTCCATTTGAGCGAATTAGGGAATAAGGTTTTTAAAATGAGGGTGTAATTTTTCGTAGGTTGATCGCAGATGTTCAGGATGAACCTTAACCTCGCCAAGTACAGGCATAAAATTTGTATCGCCTACCCAACGAGGAACTATGTGGCAATGAATATGTTTATCATATCCAGCTCCTGCTGATTTTCCAATGTTATATCCAGTATTAAAACCATCAGGCTCGATAACTACCCTTAAAATTTTTATACATTCATGAGTCAAGTCTGTGACTTCTTTTATTTCATTTTCATTTTGTTCGGTAATACAGCTTATGTGCCGATACGGTGAAACCATAAGGTGGGCACAGTTATAAGGGAAAATATTCATTAATACGAACGAATAAATTCCCTTAAAAAGAATATAGTTCTTTTCGTCATTATTGGAAATGGGGAGAGCACAAAAAATACATTCGTCGGTTTTATCACTTTTAATGTATTCCATTCTCCAAGGAGCCCACAACTGTTTCATAATTTAAATGCCTAGAAGCTGCAGGAATCTGCCAGTATTGTTTCTGGGAAAATTTCTTTGAACAGCTCTCGAGTTTTATTTCTCATTTTGATTTCTTCCTGCTCAGATATTTCATGGTCATATCCTAATAAATGCAATATGCCATGAATCAGTAGTAAAATTATTTCCTCCTTTAGTTTTAAACCGTGTTCTTTTGCCTGGATTTTTGCTATATCCAAAGAAATTGCGATATCGCCTAAAATTATTTCACCAGGAATCGGAGGGTCTTCATCTGCATTTTGTGGGAATGATAAGACATCAGTTGGTTTGTCATAATCCCTGAATTTTTTATTAAGTTGGCGTATATCGTCATCACCCATTAATAAAATGCTGATTTCTTTATCCAGACAATTTAAATTTGCCATTATTGCATCAACCTTCTTTTTAAGTTCTAAGTTGTCAATTTGTATTTCTGAATGTTTATTGTGTAAAAATACAGCCATTGTGCCTTAAACCTTAAGATTATCTGATAAGCAGATTATTTAGACGACTCTTCTTTTGATTTAGGTTTATCATAAGCTTTAATAATTTTTTTTACCAGTTCGTGACGTACAACATCTTTTTCTGAAAAATCAATAAATTGAATTCCTTCAACTTGTTTTAATAAGCTTTTTACCTGAATTAAGCCTGAGTCATTCTTTTGAGGAAGATCAATTTGTGTTATATCACCAGTAACAACCATTTTTGATCGGAAGCCTAGCCTAGTTAAAAACATTTTCATTTGCTCTTTTGTTGCGTTTTGTGCTTCGTCAAGAATTATGAAGGCGTCGCTCAAAGTTCTTCCTCGCATATATGCCAAGGGAGCTATTTCTATCGCACCATCTTCTATTAGATTGCGAACCTGACTTTCTTCCATCATATGATTTAATGCATCGTAAAGAGGCATTAGGTAAGGATGGATTTTTTCCGCAATATCTCCTGGTAAAAAACCTAATTTTTCACCAGCTTCAACGGCAGGTCGCACAAGCACAATTTTTTTAAAACGTCGTTTTAATAAACCTTCGACAGCCATTGCGACAGCCAAAAATGTTTTTCCAGTTCCTGCTGGTCCAATAGAAAGTACAATATCTTCTGCTTTAATAGATTGAATGAATTTGTGTTGTGATGGACCTTTAGGAGTTATAAAACCTTTTTTGGGTGAAACAGCAATGCGTTCCGTAAAAATAGTTATCAAATCGGCTTGAGGGTTTTCTGCCATCAAACGGATAGCAAATTTTATATCACCATTTTCTATCGGTTGACCTGATTCATGGAGTCGCTCAAGTTGGAAAAGAAGGTTTTCTACTGAGTTAAGAGATTCAGGTTGCCCTTTTATACTAATTTCATTTTCTCGGGTTGTGATACGGACGTTAAATTTTTTTTCAATGAGTTTAAGATTTAGGTCCTGACTTCCAAAGATTTCTGGAAGGACTTGATTGTTTTCTAAAATTATATGTTTTGTGGAGGGATTCAAATATGACTCATCAAAATAGGTTTAAATTTATATCACTTTCTTGTTCCTTGTGGAGGTATTAAGCTTAGAAATTCCCCGCGTGTTCTGGCATCTTGTTTGAAAGAACCGAGCATTGAACTAGTGGTAGTATAGGAGTTTTGTTTAGAGACTCCACGCATGCACATACATAAGTGCAAGGCTTCTACCACTACACCTACCCCATTAGGTTTGAGTATTTCTTGTAAATTATGTGCGATTTGATTTGTCAATCGTTCTTGAACTTGCAGTCTTCTACTAAATGCATCAACTATTCTGGGAATTTTGCTGAGGCCAATAACTCTTCCTTTCGGTAGATACGCAACATGACATTTCCCGATAAACGGAAGCATATGATGTTCGCACATGCTGAAAAGGTCAATATCTTTTACGATTACCATTTCATCGTACTCTTCATGAAATAATGCGCCATTTACAAGTTCTTCAATATTAACGTGATAACCACTGGTTAAGAATTTAAGAGATTTTTCTACTCTTTCTGGAGTCCTTTGTAGGCCTTCTCGAGAAGGATCTTCACCAATTTCCTGTAATAATTTTTTAATGAGGTCTTTCAACAGAAACTCCATGGTAGACGACAAAATTACGTTCAGATTCGAAAAGCTTCACCTCGTGCAATTCTCCGTTTTTAATTTTTGGTTTTAAAATATCCCAGATATGTATGGCAATGTTTTCTGCGGTAGGAATTACATCCTGCAAAAAATCAACATCTACATTTAGGTTTTTGTGGTCAACCTTATCTATTATTTCCTCGTTGATTAGTTTTTTGAGAGCTTTTAAGTCCAAAACCATACCCGTTTCGGGATCGACTTCACCTTTAACTGTCACCTCTAAAACATAATTATGACCATGACCGTTAGGGTTATTGCAAAGGCCAAAAGTTGTTTCATTTTTTTCATCAGTAAAATTTGGATTAAACAGTCGATGGCTGGCACAGAACTCAAGACGGCGGGTAATATAGATCATTTGGCAGGTGTGTTTTTATTTAAGATATTTTCGTTTGTTATCTGTTGAATAAAATCCCGGGCCATATAAATGAAAATTCATTTGATTGAAAAGTTTTTCCACCTTACCACCGCATTTTTCACATTCAGTTAGTGGGTCATCACTTATTTTTTGCAAAACCTCTACGATTTCTTTACATTTTTCACATTGATATTCATACACGGGCATAGTGTAGGCTCCCAGCAAACAGAAAGTTGAAAAATTTATTCGTAAATCGTTATTATATTATATTTTGGTTTTGAAGAAAAACTCAGATTTATCAAGGTTTTTTCATCTTTAGACATTGTTTGGCGCTGTTTGTTATTACGTCCTCTAAATATATTAAGAGTTTTAGGAATATTTTTTTTAACCGTATCCATTTGGAACATAGTTGACGGTAATGTGAGTCCCCATTCGGGATCATAAACACCGATTAACATTCTTTTTTCACTAAGTATTTGAATTATAATAAATTTTTTAATGAGATGTTTGTTTTGGACATTTAAGGGCATCATGAATGTAGAATTTTCATTTTTTGAGCCGTAGCGCATTACGGCCTTGCCTGAATCCTTTTTGTCAAAAGAAAGATAAGTGAGGTAATCATCTAAATCATTGAATATAGATGATTTGGGAAAAACTACGATGCCATAATCTTCATGATTTTTGTAAAGTTGATATTCGTAACTTGAATTTGCAAGAACAGGGCTGGTGCTTCCAATTACAATAAAAATTAGAATCGCAAATATAGATTTCATAATAAAATATTAAGAGAGAATTTCAGTTTGGCTGAAAAAATAAGATATTTCAAATGCTGCATTTTCTGCTGAATCAGAACCGTGAGTCGAGTTTTTTTCAATATTCAGTGCAAAATCTTTACGAATGGTTCCTGCGTCTGCTTCTTCAGGATTGGTGGCCCCCATTAAACCCCGCCACGCCGAAACCGCATCCTCTTTTTCCAATACTAGAAGAACAACAGGACCTGAACACATGAACTCAGTTAAGCTGTTGAAAAAGGGTCTTTCCTTATGAACATGATAGAAACCCTGGGCTTGAGTTGTTGAAAGGTGAGTTCTCTTCATTGCGGCTATTTTAAAACCATTCGATTCTATTCGTTCTAAAATTTTCCCAATCAAATTCCGCTCAACCGCATCTGGTTTAATAATTGCAAAAGTTCTTTCCATTTTCTTACTTTCTTTTTAATTTTTTTAGATTCAACAAAAAAAGGCATTTGAGCCTAGAAGCTCAAATACCTTTTTTCAAATTAGCAAAAATTATCGTAAAACTACTCCGGATTTTTTGATGACAAAGCCTTCGTTCAGGTCATCAATCCATTTCATTTTAATGGCATCATTTTTAGCGATATCTGTGCAAATATACACGCAGATTTCACAAGCCTTACATCGATCTACCGAGACGTAGGCAGATTTGTCTTCTTCGCTATAATTTATACAGTTTGACTCTGGACAATACTGCGTACACAGATGGCAGTTTTTAGCAGAGCAAATGTCTTTGTTCACTTCAGCAATGTAGTACATGTTTTCTCCAGTTTATAACGTTACGCGGTGCTTTTAACAGGTTGTTCTGCTTCAGACCAGCCTTGATCAATGGTGTATTGAATTGCCCCGTCTAGTACTTTTTGGTTTGCCTCAAGCAGTTTTTGTTTTTTAGCAAATTTTTTCTCAATAGCACTATCTAGAGCCGCAGTACCACCAGAGGTTACAATACCTTTTCCTATAAAACGATCTTTTACAGACGCTGCCAACGATTCAGGATCAGGAAGACCAAAAATACCCGAAATTGCCCCACACATTGCCATATTGGTAGCTAGCTCTGTTTTTGCTAAATCATTTGCCATTTCTGTTGCAGGCAAGTAGTAGATCCGCGCTTCTTTTTCTTCTAACTCTCTCTCTTCGTCTGCACTGAAAGGAATTGGGGTTCTGCTGTTAATTAGGATAATCCCTTTTTGTTTTAAGCCAGTATAAAAAGGCATGGTGTACGATTTTCCAAGAGTGATAACGGAAGGGTGAAAAATCATCAGAACATTTGGGAATATGATTTCTCCAATCTCATAAATCGTTGAATTGGAAATACGTACATAACTCTCAACAGGTGCATTTCGTTTTTCTGAGCCAAAGAAAGGAACCAAGGAGCTGAAACCACCCGAGATGACTACCCCGTTACTAACTATGTGGGATGCTGTTACAACACCTTGCCCACCGATTCCTGCCATTCGAATGTTATACCGTTTAACCGGTTCTACTGCTTCTGCCATTTTATTGTTCTCCTCCTTTTATCGGTCCGTTTTTTTCTTTTTAGCTTTTTTCTCAACTTCATCTAAATATTCCTTAGCAGCCGGTGAAATTATTTCTTCAAAGCCATAGCGCTCTTTTTCTATTTCAAATGCATCTTTCATTACGTCTGGAGTAGGAATGGAATATTCAATATTACAGGAAGTATAAGCCTGAATGTAGCTAGAACCCACTTCGCGTGCTACCATTATGGCACGGCGAACCGTACGAGCGACGCGAGCTGGATTGGTTGGAGCCAGTCGAGCAATGTAATCGACTCCGGCTACCTTCGCTAGACCCAGTGCATCCACCTTATCTCCAAACTTTCCTCTTGGAGCCATTTTAAGAACCTTACCATGATTGGTCATACCACTTTCTTGTCCACCCGTATTTCCATAAACTTCGTTATCTAACATAATTGTAGTGAATTTTTCTCTTCGAAACCAACTATGCATTAAACCCTGAAAGCCAATATCGATAAGACCTCCGTCACCTGCCATTACGACAACATCTTTTGCCTGATTAGGAAAACGAACCTCCAAACCTCTCTTCAATCCCGATGCAACCGCATTAGTATCACCGTAGTTACCGTAAATAAATGGGACAGATGCTTGGGATATTGCCAAGCGACCACATCCCGCTGTTCCCACTACAATAGTGTGCTCAGGGTTAGGCATCCCAATGTAGGTAAGACGAATGAAAAGCGTCATTGCACAGCCTGCACACATTGGGTGCTCTTCAATCACTTCCTTGAATTTTCCCATGTCCGTAACTTTTACGGTCTGTTTGTCTTTCCCATTGCGATTGTTGTAAGGCCCATGCTCTACTAAATCTTTGTACTCAACAGGTAATACATCTTTGAAAGCCGGTGAGGGTCTTAAAGTTTCAAGAGACATAAAATTTATCCTTTATAAAATATCTTAAATAGTTTTAGTTACTTGATAAACAGGCTAAACAAAAGTTTATATTTGTAATTATACCTGTATTTTTAAAAAGGCCAAACAACTGGCCTTGTCAAAACTGTTATTTTACTTCTTTGCGAAACTCTTCAAGCCATTCAAGTATCATCTCTGTTGGCATTGTCATGCCACCATATACCCTAGGCCCATTTTTAATTACACCCTTTGTTCGTCCATAAAGAACAGAACAAACCTCTTTATGCAACCAGCCTGCTTGGTTAAATTCTGGGATAAGAATTCGTTTGGCACCTTTAACTGCCTCATATAGTTCTTCTGTTGGGAATGGTCGAATCGTCTTAAGTTTAATAAGACCTACTTTTCTTCCTTGTTCGCCTTCCTGCCTTACAGCTTCACGTGCCTGAGAGACAGCACAACCAGAGGCAACAATGAAGTCTTCTGCGCCAGGATTGACAATTTCGGTCAAACCGCCAAGATATTTGCGGAAATATTTCGCCGAACGCTCTACAGCTGCGAATACTTCTTGCTGCCAACTCGAATGCATATGATAACTAATAAAATTACTCTTTTGAATTGGGGCATCCCTAGAAATACGTGCAGGTGGATTTTCATTGTCCATTGCGGGCACCGCAGAACGCCATCCATCACGAGGTGGGAGCTTATATTCTTCTGGGGTAACCTTTACAGGACCACGTGCATGCGTACAGAAAAATCCATCCACAGATACAACCGCGGGTAGTGTTACGTCAACCTGCTCTGAAGCACAAATTGCAGCAAGTGGAAAATCATAAAAGTCCTGCTGATTTTCAGCATGCAACATTAGAATTCCTGTGTTAAGCATGAAGGACATTTCAATATTGTCAGGTTGAATTGCCAGCGGTGTATTAATAACCCGGCACATGTTCAACATGATGATAGGTGTCCTTGCACCTGGCCAAGAGCTGATCGCTTCCATACCACGCATTAAGCCAGGACCTGAGGTTGCGGTGAGGCTTCTAACCCCTGCACGTGAGGCGCCGGAAATCGCAGAGAAGGTGCCAATTTCTTCTTCTGCCCTGTAATATTCTTTAATATACCCTTCATCGTAAAGATAGCCAGCCTGCTGCATGGATTCACTTTGCGGAGTAATAGGATAGGCGATGGCGATATCGATATTTGCTCTTCTCATTGATTCCCTAGCTGCTTCACTACCGGTGATAAACTGTAGTTCGCGGGGAAGTTCATGAAACATTTTCATTGGGTCTATTATTTTTTGTTTTTCGCCCCCTGGTACCCAATCTTCAGGTTTTCCTTCGTCAACGGCGGTTCTGCAAACTGAACTACCAACCACATTTGCCATGATTAAACTCCTTGATTTTTACAAAATATCAGTACTTTTATAAAATTGGGAAAAAACTAAATTT
Organism: Nitrospina sp.; assembly: GCA_002721515.1. GTDB lineage: Bacteria > Nitrospinota > Nitrospinia > Nitrospinales > VA-1 > UBA8687. The sequence continues at coordinate 21,095 of PBKP01000030.1, read as the reverse complement.
CAATTAAATAACTATAGTAGAAGAGTTAGGTTCTCAGAAAAAAAGCTCCTATGTTGAGACCTAACTCATTTGCCGAGAAAAGCTATATCTTAGAAATAATAAAGATCACTGTCAAGCCCTAAGCCCATAAAAAATGTGCTTTTATGTGGATTTTCGCCCCCTATGATTTCTTAGGGGTCTTGGGGTAACATTTTCTCCAGCGAATCCAACTCCTCAAAGTATTGAAAAGATTTTTCAATGAATTCGTTTAATGATTTATCCGTATAAAACTTTAAGGTATTTTTTGCAAGTTCGGTCGTATGACAGACCTCAAAGCTTGAGATAGTATTATCTTTAAATTTTATAATTTCCACTTCCCAGTGAATTTGGGAAATTTCTTCCTGCGGTCGGTTCACAGCTGTTAATCCATAGTTCTTGACGCGATAAATAAGTTGAGTTCCACCCATACCTGAAGGATCGGAGCGAGTTAAAACAAGGTTATTTTCAATAAGCATATTTTTATTACTCAAATGGGTTTTTTAGCATATTCTATGCAACTTTATAGAATTTATATCATATGCTAATATACCTAAAATACAAGACCTGTTCTATAAACTCCGAAATAAAACAATTCATTAACCAAATAAAATTAATTAACAACTTTTTAAATCCAATTTAATATTAAAAAAATGCAACCTATTGAAATGAATGACCCTGTTAAAATTGAAGAATTTTTAAGTAAAATTAGCCTTGAAGGTAAGGGGTTTACCACAGAATGCCTTTTAGTAGATGCTTATGATGCGGGGTTGGATTACCCAGACTATTTGAAAGCAGAAGGGGAAGACCCTGATGCTAGTTATGAAGGTAAATCCCCTGCATGGGCGAAATACCATATGCGACAAGGGAAACGGGTTTTTATGGTTTACGGTGATAGAGGTAAAGAAAGAAGAACGCATTTCTCCGAAACTCCTTGATCTAGTGAAGCATCATAGTATTTAAATAAAAATTAACTAAGTAGCAGTTTAACCTTTTTTCGAGTTGTTTTTATGCAGTTTGATAAGGAAACCCAAACAAGAATTTTAAGAGTTGCTTCAGACAGACAACATGGCAGGGACCTTGAGGAATTAGATGCACGCATTGCGCATGTAATGGATCTTCATCCCGAATTTGAAGAAATCTGGAACCAAGGTGAAATGGCTGCTTATCCCCAAGAGATCAATGGGCAGATTGTCAGTCCCTTTGTACACACTGTTTTGCATACCATTGTAGATAGTCAACTTCGGACAGGACAGCCTGAATGTGTCGAAAAAACTTTTAAGAAACTAAAGGAGCAAGGGATGGAAGAGCATGAAGTTCTTCATGCCATTATCGCTGTTTATGCTGATCTACATTTTTCTAGTTTTAGACAGGGAAAACCCTTTGATCAGCTGGATTATGAGAGCCGGCTTGATTATCTCTCTTATGAAGATTCGCCCTCCAGCCAGGATGACAAATAATTTTGCATTAAAGGCTTCGACCTTTCAGGATCTAGCTTTGAGCCTAAGGGGTTATCTGTTCTAAAGAACTTTTTGAATAGTTTTTCCAAGGTCTGCAGGGCTTTTTACTACCTTGATTCCGCACCGCTTCATGACCTTCATTTTTTCTTCTGCCGTGCCTTGTCCTCCGGATATAATGGCACCCGCATGTCCCATGCGACGCCCCGGAGGAGCGGTTTGGCCAGCAATAAAACCAACAACGGGTTTTGTTACATGTTTTTTGATGTAGTAGGCTGCTTCATCTTCTGCTGTACCGCCAATTTCCCCAATCATGCAAATGGTTTTAGTACCTCTGTCTTTTTGGAACAGTTCTAAGATGTCAATAAATCTGGAGCCAATAATAGGATCGCCACCAATACCAACGCATGTCGATTGACCTATGCCTAGCGCAGTTAGTTGCCCAACACATTCGTAAGTTAACGTACCGCTTCTAGAGATGATCCCAACACTCCCCTTCTTATGAATGTGTGCTGGCATGATCCCGATTTTTGCCTTTCCAGGGGAAATTACACCAGGACAATTCGGCCCTACAAGTCTACTTTTCGTCCCCTGAATATACTTATAGACATTTATCATATCGCTTACCGGTATGCCCTCTGTAATACAGATTATGAGTTCTATTCCTGCATCGGCAGCTTCTAAAATTGCATCTGCGGCAAAGGGTGGTGGAACAAAAACCATCGTCGCATTGGCCTTTGTTTTTTTAACGGCATCAGCTACTGTATTAAAAACGGGAACTTTTCCCATAACAGTTTGTCCGCCTTTGCCTGGTGTTACACCACCGACAACCTTGGTTCCATACTTCATAGATTGCTCGGTGTGAAACATGCCTTCTCGACCTGTTATACCTTGAGTTATCAGTCTGGTTTTTTCGTCAACAAGTATGCTCATTTTATTGCCTTGACCACCTTTTGGGCTCCATCCTTCATTCCATTTCCAATTAGAAAATTAAGACCTGAGTCTTTTAGAATTTTGTGCCCTTCTTCCATATTCGTGCCTTCCATTCGAACTACAATTGGAATTTTGATATGGAGTTTTTTAGTTGCAGCAACCACTCCTCTTGCTAAAACGTCGCATCGAAGAATGCCGCCAAAAATATTAATAAATATTCCCTTTACCGCTTTATCTGAGATGAGAATTCTAAAGCCATTTTCAATCATCTCCTCATCAGCTCCACCTCCAACATCAAGAAAGTTAGCGGGTTCACCACCTGATAATTTAATGATATCCATTGTGCTCATCGCCAGTCCTGCACCATTTACCATGCAACCAATATTTCCATCCAATTTTATGTAGTTGAGATGAAACTTGCTTGCCTCTACTTCTGTAGGATCTTCTTCATCTAAATCGCGATAGCTTTGCGTATCTTTATGACGATACATCGCATTATCATCAATATCTACCTTGGCATCTAATGCCAATACGCGATCATCTGATGTGATGACTAGTGGGTTAATTTCTAGCATTGAGCAATCTTCTTTTACAAAGGCATCATATAAATTGATGATAAAAGGAATAACAGCCTTTAATGCGGCACCTTCTAAATTCAAGGCGAAGGCAATCTTTCTAGCTAGGTAGGGTTGAACTCCGATTATTGGATCAACTGTTACTTTAATAATTTTTTCAGGAGTTTTGGCAGCTACTTCCTCAATCTCCATTCCTCCAGCCTCTGATGCCATGATGAGAACCTGACTGGTTTCTCGGTCAACCAGTATTCCCATATAAAGCTCCTTGGCAATGGTCATGCCTTCTTCTATTAAAACTTTTTTGACTAGTCGACCTTCGGCTCCTGTTTGCGGTGTGACTAGAGTCATGCCGATAATATTTCCAGCGTGTTGTTCAGCTTCTGCAGGGCTTTTAGCCAATTTAACACCACCGCCTTTACCCCGCCCGCCGGCATGAATTTGTGCTTTCACAACCACAACTTTAGTGCCCACTTTTTTGGCAGCTTTTGCAGCTTCGGATTTGGAAGAGATCAAAACTCCGTTGGGAACAGGGACATTGTATTTTCTTAAAATTTCTTTTGCTTGATATTCGTGAATCTTCATGAATTTTTCATAATTTATAGGGAGAAAAAGAGACAAGATTATTATCATATGGATAGGGAATATGTCAAAAGAAACTTCCAGAGTTGATTGGCTTGGAGGGAGAGGATCTATTTTTTAAACTGATAAACCTTTAACATTTTGAAGCAATATTTTTAGATCCTGTGGTTTTATCTTCGCCTGTATTAGTTGAAGTTTCATAAACTTTAACCCACCCTTCTAAAAGATGATTCAAAATATTTAATACAGCTTCTAAAGGTTTTTGTTCAGATTTGATATTGGCAAGAGTTAATTGACTTAATGCGAACTGATAAAGGGATTCTAAACGGGGTGCTACATCACCCCCTTTTTTAAAATCTAAAGAAAGTGAAAGCTCATTGATGATATCATGGGCTCTTCGGATATATTTTCCCTGATTAGATTTATCACCCTTTGCTATGCTTTCAGAGGCCATTGTGGTGAACTTGATTGCGCCTTCATACATCATTAAAATTAAACGGCCTTGATTAGAGGTCGAAATTTGGTTTCTTCGATATTGATCGTGATATTTAGATGGTACCATCTCTACTTTTCCCGTTATTTGTTACCTGTGAATAAGGCTTGTATGCCAGCAATTGAACTATCAAAGGCATCACGCTGTGAGTTTAACCTTCCTAATACAACTTCAAGATTGGTAAAGCGGTCACGCAGATTTGATTCAAACAATACAAGTCTTTCTTCTAAGTCATTAATAGTTTGATCAAATTCTGCTAGGGCTTCCTTGGAGCTATCTATTTCTGCTTCAAGAGGTCCTCTTAGCGAAGCATCGGTCAATCGGGCTAAAACACGATTGGTTATTTGCGCGGCGCCCACCGATAGAGTTATTGTTCCATAATCTCCATCCGATAGATTTCCTATGCGAAAATTTAACCCTTCGGAGGTAGTATCTGCTGCTCCAGCAAAAAAATTACCATTGCCCACAGCGTCTGCAAAAGTTGTTGTTCCTGAAGCTGCTAATTGAGGCACACCATTTGATACCCGAACATTATAGGTTCCAGGTTCTGTTTTTGAGGTAAATCCAACAAATGTTACGGCGCTGTTAGTGGTAGTACCTGAGCTTGAAAACAACTCAGTTACGTTTTCTATATTGCTAGCTATGGCAGTGCTGAGGTCTCCGTCATTAATGGTAAGAGACCCATCTGATTGGGTGCGTATACCAATTTGGGATAAATACTCGAAATTACCTGATACACCAACTACTTTATCAGTAATTATCTCGCGTAAGGTTTGCTGCAAATTTTGAACGGTAAAATTTGCAAATAAAACTCCTGTTTCCCCAGTTGATTTTGTTAAAGCTAATTCTCTGTTTAGATGCTCCATAATTTCATTAAACCCGTCTACATAGTTCTGGATTTTTTCTTTAATAGCACCTTCATCAGGGGTCAGTGTAAGAGTACCAGAACCTGCCGATTCTAGCTGCAGGGCTGCTCCAGAGATAACATCTGTAACAGTGTTACTTCCTTTTGTTACGGCGACACCATCCAATGTAAAACTTGCGTTTTGAGCAGCTTGGACTTCAGTAAATGTCATCGCGTGTTGTTGCCCTGCTCCAAATAAGTCTGAAGTCAAGGAAACAGAGATAGAATTTTCTACTCCTGTTTTTGTTGCGGAAATAACTAGCTTAACAGGATTTGTTGAACTTCCGTCATTGAGAAAGTTAGCCTGAATATTGGCGCCAGAATTATTAATAGCGAGTCGAATTCCTTCCAAACTATTATTGTTATTATCAATCTTTATCTGAGTTGTTTTGCCTCCGACCGTTAATTTAAGGACTCCTGTTTCGACAGTAGTAGATGTACTTGCAAAACCATTAGAAAGAAGTTTGGTCTCACGTGCAAGATTGTTCACGACCAAGGAAAATGTTCCTGATGTGGCTGAACTGGTAGTTGCTAATGTCGCGACTTTGTTGGTATCTGTAGCACTGTTATTTGAAAATGTTCCTACCGTGGAAAGAAAACGTGATTCGGTGTTTAGTGTATTGACAACACTCTTAAAGTTTTGAAGACGATTTTTGAGGTCTTGAAAGCTGAGTAATTTTGCTTCTTCCAAAGCTCTTTTCGCTTCAACTATAGTAATTGGCTGCCGTTGAAGGGTGACCAGGTTATCAATAATTCCACCTGTATCCAGGTTAGAATTAATACCAAAAATTGAATTTTCAGCCACTTATTTGCCTTTCAAGTGATTCATTTAAGCTTAACTCCTCAAATATCATTTGATTTATCGGCCTTAAAAAAGCCAAACTTTAATATCTGTAAGGGTTAAAAGGAGTTTCCATACTTTAATAGGCAAAGGAATCAGGGAGTTTTTAAATAACTCTATAAATATTTATAAAATAATGCTTTATTAAATAATTGTTGATTTAGGTTTTCAGGATGATAAATTTAAGTTATACCTCTAAAAATCCAACGAAATCATGTCTGATCAACTCGATTTATTTGCCGAGCCTGCAGATCAGGGGCCCGTAAAATCAACTAAACTGGAAGTGGGTCCACGCATCCAATATTTTGACTTGGAAACTCAGAAAAGTGCGGATGATGTTGGTGGTTGGGGCAATATACATAAAATGGGATTGGCTGTCGGTGTGGTATGGGACAGTGTGGATCAAGACTATTTTGTGTATGAAGAAAAAGACGCAAAAAAACTGGTAGAAAAACTTCGGTCAGCAGACCTGGTGGTTGGCTTTAATGTGCTTGGATTTGATTATACTGTGTTGCAGCCTTACTCTGATTTTGATCTACAAGAGATCAACACCTTCGATATGCTGGTTGATGTAAAGAAGCTTCTAAACTTTCGCCTGAGTCTTAATCATCTAGCAGAACATACTTTAAATGCAAAAAAATCTGCTGATGGTTTGATTTCCTTGCAATGGTATAAGGAAGGTAAAATTGACAAGATAGTTCACTATTGTAAGCAGGATGTCCAAATCACACGCGATCTTTATCTTTTTGGCGCGCAACACGGTTATGTCAATTACCAAAGCCGATCCGGCAATCCTCTTCAACTGAAAGTGAATTGGAAAACTGAGGAGTTTAATTCCTGATTTACCGCTCTTCTGAGTTGATAAATTTTTTAAGGAAGGGGAACATCGCGCCGCGTTTCTCGATCATTTCTTCTCGTGATTGTTTCACAACTGCCTCATCAATGATTCTTATATTGCGTTCAGCAGCAAACTTTTCTATGCCTTTTACCACCATGCCGCGAGCGAATGAGGGAATACGCTCTAACCGACCTTTAGCTTCCGGAGTCCATTGAGTTTGGAACTCAACTTCTAGTCCGAGTGTATCTTCAACCTTTAAAGTAATGGCTTTGCCGCCATACTTGCCCGGTTCGTAATCACAAGAAGGATCTGGATCCATATAATTTCCTGTTTCGGCAAAGGCCCTGGCACGGCACCCTGAGCACATTGCGGAAAACTCGCAGTTACCACATTTTCCATCCAATTCTTTGCGATCCCTTAATTCAACCATTAATGGTGCGTTCTCCCAAAGATCTTTAAAAGAACGTGATTTTAAATTACCCACTGATTCTTCAATGAAAGGGCAGGGAGTTAAATTACCTTCGGGTGATATTCGACTGTAATGGGTTGCCGCCGGACAACCACCGGAGTAGGTACGTGTGTAAACCGAATCTGGATCATTCTCATACACTACGCGCTTGTATTGGGGCGCGCATTTAGAGTTAATCATCAACTTGCCTTTATATTTCATCTGTTGGTCATAAAGCATTTTTAAGGCTTCTTCATAAGCCTCATTGGAAATGTCTGTATTTCCTTGACCACGACCAGTACAAACTAGAAAGTAAAGATTGAATGCGATGGCACCAATTTTTTCTGTAAACTCAACCACATCAGGAATTTCTTTATAATTCATGTCCGAAACAGACATTTGCACGAGAAAATCAACACCTACTTCATTTAAAATATCGAAGGCTTCCATGGAATGTTCCCATGCCTTTTCTACGCCACGAAATTTGTTGTGTTTATCCGGGTTCATGGAATCAATACTGATTCCAACTCCATGTGCTCCAGCCGCTTTGATCTTTTCAGCGTTGACACGGTTGATCATGGTGCCGTTCGTACCGAGAACAACCATAAACTTTTTGTCCGCAGCGTAACGGATGATGTCATAAATGTCGGGTCTTAACAGTGGTTCGCCCCCGGTGAGAATTAAAAAAGCGTTGGGGTTAACCTCGGCGATCTGATCAATGACACGAAAACATTCTTCGGTGTTTAATTCGTCGGTTTTGAGTCCGCCCCTAAACTCTGCATCAAGGTAGCAGTGGTCGCAGTTGAGGTTACATCGCTTCGTGAGATTCCAAGATATGGAATAGGCACGAAAATCCATTTTTTCAGGGGTGATTACAGGTGTAGATGTTGGTTCCATGTTAAATTAAAGGCGCTATGTCCTTAGGGTTTTATAAGTAAAGTAAGTCTTTGAAAACTTTTATTATAATAAAGGGTTTTAACAGTTGAGACAAATTTTTTGCGTGTTTATAGCAATTTTTTTGCTTATTTCTGGATCTTGTATCGCAAAACAGAAAAAAAATAGGGATATAGGCTCTAACAATATTTACCGTATAACCCTGTACGATTCTTTTGGCAAAGTATCTTCAAAGCTCTGGACTATTGCAAATATTGAAGCCTTAGGAGCAAGAAGAATGTCCAGTTCTTACTTTGACCGTGCTTTGAAATATAGCGACACTGAATTTGATGCGGTCTCCCTTCTAAAAATAATCGACCAGTTTCAATTAAAAAATGATGAAGACGCCATTTTGCTCAATTGCTTTGATGATTACCAGGGGCTTCTATCTCTTTCGGACATCCATAAATACGATTTGCACCTGGTTACAAAAATTAAAGTTCGGTTGGGTTCTTCCAAGCCAGATTGGTTAAACCCGCTTCTCGTGCTTGTACCTGATGGGAAAAACCCTCCATTTTTAGAGCGATTTTTAACAGCGAATATCAAGGAGCTCAAGTTTGTGAGGCTAAAAGATTATTATATGCCTCTGAAAAAAGTTGCTGATGTATCTATTGAATCGAGGCAGGGTTTTGAGGTTTATAAAAATAATTGCCTGTTTTGCCACGGTCTCAAAGGTAAAGGTGGAAACAAAGGTGTGCGACTACTTGATGTGTACTCTTTTTCAAAAGACGAGGATCAAAAAAAGTTTCTAAGTGATTTTAAAAACTTCCATGATAAAGATAACGCAGATAAACAAGACGTGAAACAATTTGTTACAGATGTTCAAATAAAAACAGTGATTGAATTTTTGTTAGCTTTTAAAAAGAAATAACTAACTTTCGGAACTGACACCATATTTAGGTCTGTCACCTTTTCAATAAATTTTTTTTACAAGTTTAAAACCTTGTGCAAGCGATGGTGTTGAGACCAACTCAAAAAGATGGCCCCAACAACCACCCTTCATCATCAAGCACTTCATGTTACATCCATACATAGAGCAATTATCGAGCCAAAAGTAGAACTTAATTTTAAAAAACTTATAACTCATTATAAAACAATGTATTTAATTTAAATTAAATTTTTTAATTTTTTAATAACGTTGTTTTAATACAAATAATGAATAGCAATAAATGATAAAAGTGTATTATTTTTTAACATTTAATTCCATATAAAAAAATAATTATAATAAAAATAGCAAAATAATATACTTATAATACGTTAATTTTCTTAATTTAAATAAATTTTAATAAAATTCGAAAAAATATATTTATAATACTTTTATATTCAGATTTTATTAAATTATTACAAATAAATACCTTAGTGTATATTTATTTATATTAAAGGGTAGAGGTTGAAAAGTTTGGGTAAGCTATTGTGATTTAAAAATTTGGTGGAGGTTCTGGGAGTTTAACTATTTTTGTTTTTAGAAAACCTTTTGGTTGAGATCTTCTTCCTGACACGAACCAGATTCGACTTGTTTTAAGATTTCCCGTCCATATCTCAACGCGGCTGAATCCTTTGAATAATTTTTTTATCGCAGTTTCCCAGTTGTCTGCTTGAATGGTTGCACTCAAAGGAATGGTTTTCATTGCAGGGTCGATTGAAAACAAAACCCCAGTTTCCTGTTGAATATTTTGCAGGACATAAATTAAAGAAAGATTTTCAAAACGCAGGCTTATTTTATTAGAAGCTAATTTTTTGTTGAAGGTGATTTCTGATGAAGCAGGTTTTGGAGCAGAGTTGGATTGAGAGACAGGGGCTAAATTATTAGGTATCTTTTCTTTTTTTTCTAACTCGAGAAGGTTCGCTTCGGCAGACACTTGCCATAGACCAATAGTTAGCATAATTCCTAATGTAGCATTAATTGGATGTTTCATCCCGATCCTCCACAAGTCGAGAAGTTTCAAGCGGAGTATAGCTAAAAAATCAGATAAAAAGAACTAATAAGGTAAAGGAACCATTAGCAGGTTATGGGTTTTTTTAAGGAAGTCAGCCACAGAGCGTTTACCGTTCGACTACCGTTGTCTTTTTCAATCTTACCCTTAATGATAAAGGGACCTTTATCTATTAGTATATGCCCAAATCGTTGATAAACTTTTGGGAACAATGTGACTTCAAATGTTCCAGTAGGGTCTTCAAAGCTGATAAATTTCATCAATTTGCCTTGAGTCGTGCGAATGCTCTTTTGGGTAACAATGATTCCCATCATGGTTGCAAAACTAAAATGTATTTTGTCTAGATCCCGCGCTCGTGTAAAACCTTTAGGCCAATTCTCATTTGTGACCCCATATAAGGTCATAGGATGTGCCGTTGCCGCCATTTCTAGTGTATCTATTTCGGCGAGGAGTTTATCTGTATCGGTCGGGTCGGAAAATTTGGGAATCTGACATTGATGTTCAATATTCAGAGGTAACAGTGTTTGACTTCGTTCTCGAGAAGAGGGACTTCTTCGATGCCATAAAAGAGCCTCTACAAACATTGCGGGACGCGATGGTCCCAAACCATCGAGCGCACCACAATGGATAAGCGTTTCTGTTTCGGACAAATCAGCTGCGACCCGCATGAGAAAATCGTGGACTGATTCAAACATCCCTTCTTGTCTAGTTTTTATAATTTGTTCGGTAGTACTGCGGCTTAATCCTCGTACCTGCATTAGACCGATACGAATTGCGTCTGATCGCTCAGCAAAAAATTCGTAGCGGCTTTGATTGATGTGGGGCGACAGGATTTCAATTCCTATTCGGCGGGCTTCCTCAATATACGCACAAGGGTCATAAAACCCACCCTCGTTGGTGAGTACGGCAGCCATGAACTCTGCGGGATGATGTGCTTTTAAATAGGCTGCTCGGTAAGAGACCAATGCAAATGAGGCAGAGTGTGCCTTGCAAAACGAGTATCCGGCAAAGCTATCTATGTTCCTCCAGATTTCGTTGCGAATGTTTTCAGGCACTCCATTTTCTTTTGCACCCGTTAGAAAACGCTCACGGTAAGTTTCCATACGTTCCCAATCACGTTTCTTGCTCATGCACTTTCTTAAACCTTCTGCTTCACCAAGGCTCATATTAGCCACCAAGTGCGCTACTTTAAGAACGTCTTCCTGATAGATCATGATGCCGTAGGTTTCCGAAAGTACTTCTTTCAACTTAGGGTGTAGATAAGTGGTTTTTTCTTTTCCCTTGTGGCGCTTAATATAAGTTTGCATCATGCCACTAGAAGCGACGCCGGGACGAATAATGGAACTGGCAGCGGTCAGCTTTTCAAAACAGTCCACGCGAAGTTTTTGTAGCAAGTTTCGCATTCCAGGGCTTTCAATGTAAAAGCAGCCCATGGTTTTTCCTTTGCGCACCAAGGCCCGAGTCGCTGGATCGGTCACAGGATCAATAGAAGAAAGGTCAAGTGGCGTATGTTTTCTTATGGCTTGTACTGCATCGACCTCGACTGCAAGCCCACGCTGTGCAAGTAAATCAATTTTCAACAGTCCGAGATCTTCCACTGGATACATATCATATTGCGTGACTTCAAATCCTTTTGGCGTTTTTTGTAGTGGAATTAAATCGGTGATCGGTTTTTTGCTGACAACGATCCCGCCACAATGGATAGAAATGTGGCGCGGTAGCCCAACAATTTTTTTTGCAGCCTTGATCATGTCACAGAAAGGAGGACCTTCTAGCGGTAAATCTCTGCATTCGGGAATGGTATCGCGTATGGCTTCAAGATTATTTAGATCGGCGGAATAGGGTAAGCTTCGAGTGATCGAGTTAATATCTGTGCTGGAGAGGCCAAGACTTTTACCCCCCTCCCGCAATGCGGACCGGCTGCCAAAATGAATGTGTGTTGAAATCAAGGAAACGTTTGGATATTTACTAAAGACGTAACGAATCATTTCATCGCGGCGGTTCCAGGGAAAATCGATGTCAATGTCCGGAAAGTCTTCACGTTGTTCGTGAAGGAATCGTTCAAAATAAAGATTGTTTTTAATCGGGTCCACTTCCGTGATGTTGAGAGACCGGCAAACGAGGCTATTTGCGGCCGAACCACGGCCCACTGTGGGTATGCCGCGTTGATGCGCTTCACGAATAATATCCCATACTAGAAGAAAGTAGGATGCAAGTTGCATTTTCTCAATGATGCTTAATTCATATTGTAAGCGCTGACGGATTTTTTTAGTGATAGAGCTATAGTGCTTGCGTACGCCAAGCCAAGCGAGGCTACGTAATTTGTCGATATGTGTTTGATTGTGAGAAAGATCAAAAGGAGGAAGTTGCAGTTTGCCAATTGGGAGTGTCGTGTCGCATTGCTCGGCAACACGGTAGGTATTTTTTAATGCTTGAGGAATGTAATGATATAAGTGTTGCATTTCAGATTGTGTTTTCAGCCAAGCTTTACGATTGATTGTGTCGGCAGAATTGAGATTGGGTTTATTGAGGCGGATCGTTGTTAAGAGTCGATGGGTTTCCCAGTCTTCCGGTTGTAGAAAAAAGACGCGGTTTGAAGCTACCAATGGAACACGATGTTTCTGTGAAAATTCCCAGCGTTCTATCTCACCTTTTTGCCAGAGTATGAGCTCAATAGCCAGATTACGACTGCCGCGCGCTTTTGCCACTGTGTCGATGATTTCCAGAGATGGGCTCAAAATAATAATATTGTCGTTGCAATGGCGAAGGCGCGATGCCAAGGAGAAGCTTGGCTTTAAGTTGCGATCGGTGACCACCCTGCATACTTCACCGAAGCCCTGCAAATTTTTTGCGAGTAAGACGGCGTTTGCTCCGGTTTCAGGATCATCCACTTCAGCGCCGAATATTGGCCGAATACCGTGAGATAAGGCTGATTTTTGAAAATCCACTGCACCGTAAGTTGCGTTTGTGTCGGTCAGAGCCAAAGCAGGGAATTTAAGGTCTGATGCCCGCTGGGTCAGGTTCTCGATACTTGCTGTTCCGCGTAGCAGGGAGTAGAAGCTATGGCAATTCAATGGAATAGTCATACGAATAAAAAGCGAAAATAAGGCGCAAAAAAAATGAAATTGAACACTCCGTGATTTTTATTTCAGCATAGTCGAAACTTTTTACAAGGTCAAACGAAGAATAATTAGGTCCGAAGCACCATACTATATAAGGTAGCTCAGCTTTCTGATACGGAAGTTCTTCGGCAAGAGGAAGAGCAATACTAGACAAATGACGAACTGATCAATTAGATCTTACTGTTCTGCCTGAATAAGTAGATTTTGCAGTACTTGGGTTTGTGATGGCGTGGGATTTAATTTTAAAGCTTCTTTTAAATGAATGGCAGTCTGTGTTTTATCGTTTTTAAATTCGAGTAAAAGTTTTGCAAGGTTGAATCGCGCTTCTAATGATTTTGGGTTTTGTTTGACTGACTTTTCAAACTGCTGCAATGCTTTTTCATATTTTTTCGAATTAATGTATGCAATACCGGCTTGATTGTGGGCACGGGCTTTATCTAAATGAAATTGATGCGGCGGACCGTATACATGGCCTATGAAAAGTTTGGCAGAGATATCGAACTCTTTGATGGCTTCAACAGGTTTTCCGATGGTTCCATAAAGGCTTGCAAGAGCATAATGAGCTTCTGGTGCCTTGGGTTTGGTGCTGATTGCATCTTTAAATTTTTTTTCTGCGTTCGTCATGTCCCCTAGGTGTTTAAATGCAAGACCCATATTTTGATGGAGATCAAAGTGGTTGGGATAAATCTTCAATAAATCATTGAGGATTTTCAGAGCATCAAGGTATTTTTCTTCCATTAGATAGTGAACGCTTAAAGTTTTACCCGTAACAAGATTATGAGGGTTTTTTTTAAGTGTATCTGCCCACAGGGATGAAGGGGTAACATAAACCTGATTTCTTTTTGCCACCAGAGAAGCGAAACTGATTCCGATTAAAAGCAAAAGCGATAATCCCCACACAAATTTATTACGGGTTTCTTTAAAAAATATTAGGTAAATGATTATCGCAAAAAAAAGACAGAGCCCAAAATAGGGGAGATAGAGGTTTCGTTCGCTAAACAAGTGAATTCGCGGCATGATGGAGTTGCTAGGTGCGAGGGTGATCAAAAACCATAAAATAGAGAAAGAAAGAATAGAAGATTTTAAATAAAACTTTTTGATAACTAGGAACAACGCAACTGCTAAGCCAAAGATAGATATTAGTAGTGGTCCCAAAAGTACTTGGCTTTTAATGTCGTATTCAAAGCTCAAGTTGATGGGAAAGAGAAAAAGTTTTATAGGAAGCTTAAGAATATCTAATTGCAACAAGATTAAAGAGAATTTAATTTTTTCTAATAACCCGCCAATTACTATAAAAGCATGATGGGATTGCAGATAGATGAGTATTGCTACTATAGGAAAAAGTATGTAGAAGCCGGTTCGAGAGCGAAAAGCTGTCCAATTTTCTCCCCTCATAAAATATAAATCATAAAGCAATAAAATAACTGGCAAGGTTACAGCAGTTTCTTTACACAGTACAGCCACAAAAAACATGAGTAGCGATAGGGCATAAAAAACAAAGCCAGGTATCTTTCTGGAAGGTTTTTTTAATCCGCCCAAAATAAACATGAGGAGAGACAAGAGAAAAAACAAGGCGGCCATAACGCCTGGTCTCCCTGAAATGTAGGTAACTGCCTCGGTTTGGACAGGGTGCAGACCAAAGAGAAAAGCAGTTGTTGTGGCAATTATTAATGCTCCTTTTTCGTTCCATTCGGTAGCGTTTTTGATGGTCAGGAATACGGTTAAAAAAACCAGTATGACGGTGCAAATATGGATGAGTATATTGAACAGGTGATATCCGAAAGGATTTTCTTGGCTCCATTGGTAATTTAAGGCAAAAGCTAAAAGACTAAATTGTCGGTAGGTAATTTTTTCTGGATTAAAATAATATGCAGGATTGTCAATTTCCAAATTTAGAAATATATGTCTTTCATCATCGCTTTGGAAAGGAGTGTTGAGCCCATTGGCATAGATAAGAAATACGACCGCTGTAAGGACCATTAAAAAAAAAGTTATTTTGAATCGAGACTGCAAGGGAGTCACATTTTTCTCCTGATTGCAAAATGTTTTATTTAGAACGGCATATTCACGGATATTTTAAGCTATTTTCTTCTAAAAACGGTTAAAATGGACTGTGTTATTAGGGGTTTTGTTAAAGCAAGCGATTTTTTATGTCGTTAAGCTACTTAATGAATTGTAAATATAACTAATTAAAGAAAAACTCTCTTCATGCCTGCAAATCGTCTTAAACACTTAATGATTGTTGGAGGTGGTGTTTTTCAGGTGCCTGCCATTAAAACAGCCAAATCCATGGGGCTTAAAGTGGTGGTGACTGATTATAATCCTGAATCCGAAGGTATGTTATTGGCCGATTTTCCTATCGAAGTCAGCACCCGCAATATCAATCTTACTGTTAATACTGCAAAGCAGTTTCATATGTCTTGCCCTTTAGATGGTGTTATGACGGTGGGTACTGATGCGTCGCAAACTGTAGCTGCGGTTGCTGATGCATTAAACCTTCCGGGAATTCCTTTTGAAGTAGCTGAAAGAGCAACAGACAAGATTAAGATGCGACAGATTTTGCAGGAAAAGGGTGTTCCAGTTCCGCAGTTTCTTCCTGTTTGGACTTTGGATGAGGGCCGTGAAGCGCTCAACTGCATGAAACTTCCTCTGGTTATTAAACCTTGCGACAATATGGGTGCGCGTGGTGTCCGAAAAATTGAGCGTCCAGATGATCTAATTCCTGCGTTTCGTGAAGCTAAAGAAGCTTCTATTAGCGGTAAGCTAGTTGTAGAAGAATTTATGGAAGGCCCAGAGTTAAGCATAGACTCATTGGTTTATGATAGTGAGATTTTTATAACAGGTGTTGCAGATCGGATCATTGAGCATTCACCTTATTTTGTTGAAGTTGGTCACACGCTGCCATCAAGCCTGCCTGAAGAGAAGATCAAAGAAACTCTACAGGTTTTCAAGCATGCGATACGTGCTTTGGGCATAGATACTGGCGCGGCAAAAGGCGATATTAAATACACATCTTCTGGTCCAAAAATTGTCGAAATAGCTGCGCGCCTTAGTGGGGGTTGGATGTCAGCTTATACTTATCCTTTATCGTCGGGAGTCAATTTATATAAGGCTGCAATCCAAATCGCTCTAGGAAAAAAACCTGACGACCTGAAACCCAAGACGACTTTGGTTGCTGTCGAACGCTCATTGATACCTGCACCAGGAAAAATTCTTTCTATTCGAGGGGTTGAAGAAGCTAGGAAAATTAAAGGGGTCAGGGAAATTATTTTGATGAAAGAGGCCGGCGAATGGGTAGAGGAACCAAAAAGTAATATGGGGAAGGTGGGATATATTATTTCTACGGCTAAGACTCGAGAGGAAGCGGTTCGTATTAACGACTTGGCTCGGGAGACGATTCGGATTGAAGTTGGTGCTTCGAATGCTTTGACCTGGGATGTTATTCGTAATAATGCGAGAAAAAAATTCTACGTTGCTTGTAAAGCTTGTGTTGTTTGCGATGGTCATGAATGTTCTGGAAAAGTTCCGGGAATAGGTGGAATTGGCACAGGCAGTTCTTTTAAGGAAAATCTAACGGCTTTAGCTCGTTATCAACTGAATCTAAGGACCATTCATGAAATTAAAAATCCTGATACATCGATAGAGTTATTTGGCCATAAACTGGCCTTGCCTGTTTTAGCGGCTCCGATCACCGGAATGGAAACGAATCTTGCTGGGGGCATGGATGAAAAAGAATATGCCAACGCTATTCTGAACGGTTGTTTAGAATGCGGCACAATAGGGATGGTAGGGGATGGTGCAAGTCCCCAAAAATATTTGATTGGCTTGGAAGCCATCAAGAACCATGGTGGTCTGGGAATCCCAATTTTTAAACCGCGTGAATTTAACCTTGATATCATCAAACGTTTCAAGGCAGCAGAAGATATTGGCGCTCTTGCTGTTGGAGTGGATATTGATGCGGCTTCTTTTAAAACTATGTCGTTAAAAGGCCAAGCAGTAGGCCCTAAAAGCATTAAGGATTTGCAGGAATTAAAATCTCACCTAAAAGTTCCTTTTATTTTAAAAGGGATCATGAATGTGGAATCAGCATTATCTGCCGTTGAAGCAGGAGCTGATGCTATTGTTGTTTCTAATCATGGTGGACGGGTTATGGATCACATGCCAGGAACCGCTGAAGTGCTTCCAGAAATTTCCAATGCAGTAGCTGGTCGCATAAAAGTTCTTGTTGATGGAGGAGTTCGAGAGGGCATTGACATAATTAAAATGCTGGCGCTAGGTGCCGACGCAGTGATGATTGGCAGGCCAATTTGTATCGCTGCTTTTGGTGCAGGTCAGGAGGGAGTTTCGTTTTACCTTCAAGAGAAGTTGAAGGAGTTAAAAAAGGCGATGATTCTCACCGGGTGTGGTTCCATTGACAAGATTGATCCTTCCATTATATTCAGGAAGAAAGGCGAACGTTGATGAAATCNAAAAAGCCCTCNTTNAAAGTTATGCCAATAAAAAAGGCTTTATCATTTCAAAGTACAGTAGCTAACGCTTTAAGAAAACTAAAAAACNAATACGGTGCATGCGGGCTTAAACTTTCCACAGAAGATGCTGGCATGACTATTGATCAAATTAAGNTTTGGGCTGAGGCTTCCCTGCTCCCTGTTGTTGTTAAAATTGGAGGACCCAATGCNAGAAATGATATTAAGCAGTTGGTATCGTTGAAAATTGAGGGTTTGATNGCGCCNATGGTGGAATCTTCCTANGGTTTGGAAAATTTNATTTTGGCNGTCAAAGACTTCACNACTACCATGCAGTTTNAAAGGTTAAGNAAACATATAAATATAGAAACTGTCACGGCGGTAAANCAGCTNGAAAGTATTCTTNGTGCTCCGGAAGNTGAGTTNTTNGATGAGGTAACTATTGGTTGNAGTGATTTATCGAATTCCTTAAAAAAGCGAACAATGGACCGTTNGTTNCTAAACCAGGTAGCAAGGATCGTGAAAAAAGTTCAGTCNAANAAAATNCATGTTTCGGTCGGNGGTGGAATTNANCCNGATACAGTTGATGANTTTCTTANNAAAGTANANCCCGATAAATTNAATACCCGGGTNGTGACATTTAAAGTTATTCCNGNTNGAAAATATCAGCAGGCTGTCGCCGAGGCATTGCGATTTGAAATCCTTATGTTAGANCACGATGCGANNCAAGGTTTCATCACTCGNGATGAAGAAANGTTTCGCATNAAAGAGCTNAANNANCGACTGAAATAACTNNNTTTAGTCGCTNTTTTGGTATTTCTNTTTTCTCTCCATTTTCCTCATCGAATTATTGCAGGATATTATTGACAAACNAGCGAAATATCATAAAATACAACCCTCGATTTACCNTTAGACCTTTAAAAAAGTAAATTTAGCGGGNTTAACCATAGTCAGTTTCCCGTAAATTATTGGTTTGCTTTTACCTCATTTACTTTTCATTNTTTAATCTTGAAGAACAGGAAAACAAAATGCAGATAACTGGCATGCTTTGGGGAAGAAAATTATTGGACCTAGTGGAATTTCCCCACTCTGAAGTTCGAGGTCCAGAACTAAGTGTCGATGAAATCAAAGAAATGATCAGGCGGCACGGTCAAGTTTTCATTAAACCCTTGTTTAAAGGTGGTGTTGGTAAAAAAGGAAAATCTGGTCTGTTAGGNCGGGTTGATAATATAACCGATGCCTTGAAAGAAAAAGAGCGCCTTTATTTTTGTGAACATGTTGACGGTTTCAACAAAGTTAAATCAGACGGTGTCACATATGAAGGAGCGGTTCCTGCCGATTATGAAGTTTATTTTTCAATTACGGAAAGCACGGAACATCGTTCTCCTGTGATGACAGTAACACATCATGGGGGTGTAGACATTGAAGAGTTAGATTCTGACAAACTTGCAGTGGTTCCATTTGACCCATTGACAGGTTTAAAGGCGTTTCATGTGTCGAATGCATTGATGGACTTAGGCGCTCCCCCTGAAGTGATAAGCCCTTTAGTTCAGAATTTACCCAAACTTTGGGATTTGTACAACAACTATGGAATGTTAATGGTTGAGCTCAACCCCATTCGTATGCAACCGGGTAAAGGTGGGCGTTTGGCTCCTATTGCCTGTGATTTTAAATGTGCCTTTGATCAGGATGATCCCGCCTGGAAAAGGCTTCATTTGCCTGAACATCTTTTCGCATCAGATTACTCTGAATTTGAACAGGAAATTAATCAGCTTCGCACTTACCAAGGTCAGAGTGATGTTTTTGTTATGAATGATAAAGGGACTATCACCGCACCGACTTTTGGC
This sequence comes from Nitrospina sp., assembly GCA_002721515.1. Lineage (GTDB taxonomy): Bacteria > Nitrospinota > Nitrospinia > Nitrospinales > VA-1 > UBA8687. Next base: position 1,710 of record PBKP01000030.1, on the reverse strand, counting down.
GGAGGTGCAAATGCAATGGTCACAGAATTGTTGGGAGAAGATGCAACCATATCTTCTGATTTTGGTGGTAATCCTCCTTATGAAAAGATGAATGATATTTCTAAAATTAGTTTCAAATACTGGCTTCCGCAATCGAATGTCTTATTCATTATTGGTGGTAAAGCAAACAATACTGATATTTATGAAACATTTCGAGCGATGGGAGACGGGCTTCGAGAATTTTTTCAGACGAATGGTCCCATTCCGCTATATGTAGTGGTCGGTCGAGGAGGTCCCAACGTGATCCGTGGAATGAATTATCTCCGTGATGTTTTGGATTCTCTTGGATTACCTTACCGTTTTTTCGGGCATGATAGTGCGATGTCTGAGGTTATTAATTATGCGCTCAAAATAAATGAGTGGATGAAAAATGGTGGTAAGGACCAAATAAAAGCTAAATTAAAAATTTAAACTATCGTAACCGTTGGAGGCTTGAATGCATAAGCAAGGTGTAGGGGACTTCCCCTTTTATTGTGGAGTTAACTCGTTGTCTGAGTTAGCAACTAAGGATGATAGGTGCGTAGTATTGAATATTCTTGGTAAAGAAAGCTCAGGTGTTACCCCGGTTAGCCATGACTATTCAGGAGGGAATATTGTTTTTGGTACAGGTCCGGGAAAATCAGGGAAATCTCTGGCAACAAAAACAGGAAAAATCCCAGTTTATAACTCTATTAAAGAAGGTATGGAAGCAGGACATAAGTTCAATACCGTTGTGATTTATCTTCCCCCTTCTGGTGTTAAAGATGGCTTGGCAGAAGCAGTGCGGGATAACCCAGGCCTTAAAAAGGCAATTATTCTTACAGAAAAAGTTTCTGTTAAAGATTCCCGTATAATGCGCGCAATTTGTCAGGCTAATGGAATTGATTTGTTTGGTGGTAATTGTCTTGGATTGGCTGATGCATGGAACCATGTTCGATTAGGAGGTGCGCTTGGCGGAAATGCACCAGAGGAGTCTCTTATCAAGGGTTCTGTGGCCATATTTTCCAATTCTGGTAATTTCACGACAACCATAGCTGTTTATCTTTCCACTGCAGGTTGGGGGACAACGACATCTGTTTCTAGTGGTAAAGACGTATATATTCAGTACAGCGCAAAAGAATTTCTTTATGCGCTTGATAACGATGAACGCTCTAAAGCTGCTATTTTATATAGTGAACCAGGTGGCTACTACGAATACGGGCTTAAATCTGATAAGCCAATTATTGCTTGTGTGGTTGGGCGATGGAAAGCACGATTGACAAAGGCTTGTGGTCATGCAGGATCTTTGTCGGGATCAGGTGACGACGCGCTTGCTAAAGAACAATGGTTTTTGGACTATTTCGGCGTTGATGGAGTTTATACTCCAGAAAAACCAATTGTCTCAAAAAAAGGTGCCCTGGTTACAAACATTGCACATATTCCAGAAGCCTTAACCAAGGTAATGGAGCTTCACAATACTAAACCAGATTTTGATGCACGCGGAAGCCTAGACTTGAAACCTTGGTTCGGTAACAACCAAGGTTTAACATTACCACCCGAGTTGGACTTACCCATTGTTGAAGCAGCAAGCCCTTATAACGAGCAAATTGAAGCTCTTGATCAAATGGTGGGTGCACAGCACCGCCGTGAAACATTGAAAGATGCCAGTGGTGCTTCAATGATGGATCCAAAAACTCAAGTTTCAAAAATTCA
>PBKP01000029.1 GCA_002721515.1 Nitrospina sp. | reverse complement strand
AATTCTAAAAATTTAGTTTGGTTAGGTATTTCTTTAAAAATTTCTTTCATGGCATGCTGAATAGTGTCACTTAATAATCCACTTAATTTTCCAGTTTTATGTAAACGGGCAAGTTCTGTTCGAGTGCGAACTTTTTTCCAGAATATTTCAAGAATTCGATGAATTAGTTTTCCTCTGAGAAGGGAATCAAAATCGGTGTCGGGGATATCACGATTTAAAGCGTGAAGACGAATTCTTGCAAAGGCTTGGAATGGGCAATCTGCTTGATACTTTAATAAGTTAGCACCCGCTTTACCTAGACCCATTTCAAAGCGAGTTTTTTCTTCTTCAATTAAGGGTAAATTAGAGACTTCACTAAAGATCTCCATATTTACGGTATTAGAAATTTGATCTTTTATCTTCGAGGAAGGGAGAATGAAACCATTCGCTTTTGGAAAGTTCTTGATTATAGGACTGGGTTCTAATAATGCATCTCCATCTTGTGATGGATAACTTAGGACAACATCGGGAGAATTGTGAAAAATATTATCCAAAAACTGTTCGCTATTCTCAAGCTCCCATTTAGCATTTGAGCGCGGCAGTTGATGTTTTTTTCTGTATTCCAATGGTATAAATGTGTTTGGTTCTGGGGAAGGGGGAAGAGATTCAGAATGACAACCGACAATCCATGTATGGTCAAATTTCATTTCCCTTGATTCACTTAATTTTATGACCTGAATAAGATGATCCCTAGATTTTTCGGGAAAAAAACATCTTTCAGAGATACTGATTAAACACTCCACAGCCTCGATTCTTTGTATTCGGCCCAATATAGAGTTTAGAGAAGTGAGTTGATCCAGACATGTTTTCCAGGATTCAAATATGTGATTTTCTTTTTCNGTGAGTTTTTCTTCTTTTCCAGGCCAATTCATGTTTTTCAAGATNTCGGTTATAGACTCGGCCCATTTGCTTGGCAAAAAACTNTTTNTTTTTGATATCCAGTTTTTCCAAGCGGTTAATAAATTAAATATTTGAGGTGATTTTTCTTTATANAGATCCAAGGAAAACTCATTAATGTTGATGGAATATTTTCTTTGTTTTCGCATTTTGGTCTCAATCTCAAGAGATATTGTTTTTTCCAAATGGAAAACCGGGTTTTTAATTATTGAATAGAATTTTCCCGCTGGAATTTCGGGGGTAGGGGTTTTTAGAATCTGGAGGATTAGGTTTATAGGCGTAAGTTCGCTAAGTGGTGAACCCAAGGATATATAGAAAGGGAGCTCCAGTTTTTTTTCAGGATAAATGGATTCAGGGCATAGCTCCGCAGCTAATTCTCTTTGCAGAAGGGAGCGGTAGTTTTTGAGATCTGGAGCAATAATTCCAAAACGTTTGCCTGGTTGGTAATTATTTCGTATCCATCTAGCGCAGGTTGTAACCTCTTTATTTTTATCCTCATAATTCTGGACAGAGATATTTGTATTTTCATAGTCAGTTTTAATTTTATTATTTATCGCATCTTCTAAATCGAAATGCGTTTTTACATTTTTTCTCTCTAGAGAATTCAATAGGTACTGGAGTTGTGGTGTTTTATTTTTAAATCCTTTAAGAATAATAGTTGAAGGTAAATTTATTTTGTTTTCATCAATAGATTTGCTTACCCAATCCATTAGTTTGGACTCATCAATGGCGTTCCACTGCAATAATTGTTTGTCGAAATCTTTAACCCATTTAAAGAAAGAAAGGGTTTCTACTGTTTCATTGAAGATGCTTTTTTCAAGAGGTATTCTATATTCATTTATTAGAGCGTAGGCTTTAGCTGCCTGGTCTGCCACCGCTTCCTTATGGAGTAAACTTAACCCTTTTATATAAAGATCATCATGGACAATTTTTTTCCATAAGTTTTCCGACTGCACTTTGCTGAGCAGGTATTTTTCGGGCCATGTCTCTAACCAGACTTTTTTCAGCCAACCTGAAAGGGAGAGAATATTGGGTGTTTCCCAGACTTTTTTTTGTTTTTGCTGTTTATTTTGATCTAGGAGTAGCCAGCTAGCCAGCCGAATGTGGGCGGTTAGAACTAAAGAATTGTTCGTCGGAACCATAATTGGGTACTTAGCTTGGTAATTCGATGNGCTTCTTCAAGAATAAGCAAACCGATCCTATAGACTTATGTAGGAAGGGTTTAGGTCAGGGGGTGTCTTGAACCCAAACTTCTCCTGAGGATGTGGTTTCCCGTTTCCATATGGGAGTTGTACGTTTTAGTTCGGCTATAGCCCATTCGCATGCTAAAAATGTTTCTTTCCTGTGCTCGCCTACGGCAACGATCAGTACAATATTTTCCCCTATTTCAATAGGGCCAATTCGGTGAATTATACTCATGTCAATAATGCCATAATCCTTGATGGCCTTTTCTCGAATTTCCTCCAGTTTTTTCTCTGCCATTTTTGGATAATGCTCAAAGTTCAGTTGAGTGATATTCTCACCTTTTGATAATTCTCTTCCGGTACCAAGAAAAGTGGTAATGCCGCCAATATTACGCGATACTTTTTTCATGGCCTCGATTTCATCGGTCACTGAAAAATCTTCTAATTGGATACGTATTTTAGAATCTGTAGTCGTACTCATAATATTACCTTCTTTGTTTTAAGAACCGCCTGAAAAAGGAGGAAGAAAGGCCACTTCATCACCATCGTGAATGATAGTATCTGAATCAGCCATTTCNTGGTTGACCGAGATCATTACTTTTTTTTCTCGGATAAACTCTCCCATTTTAGGCGATGTTTTTGAAATAATTTCACTGAGTTGGTCCATGGAGATCGAGTTTGAAACATCAATAATTTTTTCCTCCATTTCCGCAATTGCTTTTAGACTAGCAAAAAACTTTATAGTGATCATTGGCCTACAACTTCTTTTTCAAAGGTGCCTGACTTTCCACCGGATTTATGAATCAATCCAATTTTATCAAAATACATACCTCGATCGACAGCTTTGCACATGTCATAAATGGTTAGTGCCGCTGTAGAAACGGCTGTCAGTGCTTCCATTTCCACTCCTGTTTGACCGGTCACTTTTACTGCTCCAGTTATGGTTATTGAGCAGAGCCCTGATTCTGGATCGGGTTCTTGATGTTTTTCAAAGCTTATATCAATTCCCGTTAATAATAGTGGGTGGCACATAGGAATAATTTCATGCGATTTTTTTGCGCCCATAATTCCTGCAACCTGGGCAACAGCCAGAACATCTCCCTTTTTTATCTGCCCGTCATTAATAAGCCGAAGAGTTTCAGGTTGTAAAAAAATTTTTCCAGTTGCGACTGCTTTCCGGGAAGTTATGCCTTTTTCGGACACATCGACCATGCGAGCACGNCCTTCTTCATTAAAATGGGTTAATGGGTTATTCATTATAGTGTGATTGTACCCCAACTAAAGCAATAGGGGCAACCGTTATGGAGCAACCAAAGAAAAAGGATCATTTAATGGGAGGTTGATATAGTCCAAAAATGTTGCCTTCAGGATCCTGAAATTTGGCAAATTTACCATAACTTTTGATTTCAATAGATCCTAAAACCTTTGCACCAAAGCTTTGCAAGCGTTTTATATCTTGCTCTATTGTTTTTGACATGAAATAAATCATAGCGTTGTTTTTTCCTTTTTGAGCTATTTCTACTTTTTGTAGAGCAAACCGTTGTTCCTCTATTTTGAATTCGGCCCAATCGCTCCTATGAAACAAAGGTTCAATTCCTATCACCTTTTGATAAAATTCCACAGCCTTATCCAAGTTTATAGTGGGGTAAGATATAAAAGCGATATTCATTGAAATTAATTTAGAGTATTGATGTGGATATTAAAAATATCATTTTGGTCCTTATATCAAGTATTTTCCATTCNTTCTGGAATATATTGACTCAAACTAGCAAAAATTCCCAATTCTTTTCTGGATTAAAAGGTTTGTGGCTCCTTTTTATGGGAGTCGTTACCTTAAGTTGGATAGGTGTTTCCTTATGGAATCGCGAATTGCTTTTTTGGGGAATCCTATCGGGAATAATTCATGGAATATATATTCTATGTTTATCTCGCGCCTATAAAACCCAAGATATTTCATATGTATACCCAATAGCCAGATCAGCACCCGTATTTGTTCCTGCATTTGCATGGTTGTTTTTGGGCGAGACATTGAACCTGCAAATTATTGTTGCCATTCTAATAATTATTTTAGCTATCTATATCCTCCATTTTAATGGAAAGATAATACAAGGTTTCAAAAACTTATTGCAGGCAATTATGCATAACGACCTTCGCTGGTCATTTTTTACTTTAATAATGGTTGTGAGTTATAGCCTTGTGGACAAAAGAGGTATGGATTTATTTCATGTTTATTACCCAAAACAGCCATTTATCAATGGAATGTCCTTTTTTTTCATGGAAGCTACAGTTGGATTTATTTTTTATATCATTTATTTATTTTTAACTTATGAAAAGGGCGAAATAATTAATCTTTGGAAAAGTGAATGGTTGAAGGGGCTTTTAGGTGCTATTGCTACCCTCGGATCATATGGTTTAATTTGTGTTGTTTTGCAATTTGAATCTGTAAGTACTGTGGTTTCACTTAGGCAGGTGAGTGTTTTAATCGTTGTTTACTGGGGTTGTTGGAAATTAGATGAGCCTTTTGGTCGGCAACGTTTGATCGCTGGTGGATTGGTTTTAACAGGCATTATTCTGATCGGACTGTAAATTAAATTTGAGCATTTCTTTCTAATTTTTATTAATTTTTTTCATTATTTTTGGCTATTCAGATTAAAAAAAATTAACTAAATTTTAAAGAATCCTCCCATTATAATTAAAGAGTATTTAAATCTTTTTCTAAAATGCAAATTTCAAACTCCCCGATACTGGAGGTGGATGTGGTCTATAAATTTAATATGCAAAAAATAACTTTGGTCATTATATTTTTCCTGACATTGTTTGTCCCAATTGCAGAAGCAGTTAAAGGGGATAAGCGAATAATAAAGACCTTGACGCTTGATAATAGTCTGGATGTTTTGTTGGTTTCTGACCCTGATGTCCATCGTAGCGCTGCAGCTTTGGCTGTAGGGGTGGGTCATTTGCATGACCCTAAAAATAAACAGGGTCTAGCTCACTATTTAGAGCATATGTTGTTTCTTGGAACTCAAAAATACCCTGAAGTCGGATCTTATAAAAAGTATCTGGATGAGCATTCTGGTGCAAGCAATGCCTATACTAGCGGCAATCTAACTAATTATTTTTTCCAGGTTTCACATGACGGCTATGATGAAGCTCTTGATAGGTTCAGTGATTTTTTTAAGGCACCTCTTTTTGATAAAAAATACGCGGCCAGAGAAGTAAAGGCTGTTAACAACGAACATGAAAAAAATAAACTTAATGATGGTTGGCGTGGGAACTTTGTTTCAAATCTCATGTCCGAGCCTGGCCATCCGCTAAAACAATTTGGCACAGGGGATAAGAACACCCTTGCTGGTGACAATCGGCCGGATTTAATAAAATTCTATGAAAATTACTATGCGGCTTCAAATATGAAGTTGGCATTAATTTCTAGTTCTCCTCTTGAAATTCTTACTGCAAAAGCTAAAAAATATTTTTCTGACATAGAAAATCGTCCTGTAATGGTTCCGGAGGTCTCGGCTGTATTCAGGAAACCTCTAAAAAACGAATATAGACTTTTGAAAATAAAAACTATTAAAGATGTTCGTACACTTGAAATAGATTTTCCTACCATTCGTTTATTGGATCATAAGGGAAGTAAACCCGCTTCTGTGGTTGGTTCGGTTCTGGGTTATGAAGGGAAGGGGTCACTACTTTCAAAATTAAAGGCGGAGGGATTAGTTCTGGGTTTGAGCGCTGGAGGAGGTTCTAGCCATCCAAATATTAATTCTTTTGGCATTAGTATTTCCTTGACTGAGAAAGGATTGAAAGAATACGAACGAATTTTAGAAATTGTGTTTTCATATATTGAAATGATTAGAAAACATGGCATAGAAAAGTATACTTTTGAACAAGCTCAGGCTATGGCTCAGATAAATTTTGACTGGAAGAACCCAGATGAAGGCATGGGTTTTATAGCAAGCAAGGCATCTTTGATGCATGATTATGCTCTTGATGAAATTGAAAAATTACCTTTTTTGTTGACTGAATATGAGCCAAATGCATACAAAGCCGTTCTTGAAACTCTTGTGCCAGAAAACTCTATGGTGATTCTAAGCCATAACGAGGCGGAGCATAATAAAAAAGCACCTTATTATGGCGCTGAATATTCTTTCCAGAAAATAAAAGGAATACAATTTAAGAAGCTTATAGATCCTTCAACGCTTGAAGGTTCCTTTTATCCAGAAAAAAATAACTTCATTCCATATAATTTAAAGCTCATTGATGAAGATCCTCATTTGATAAGAGATGACTCTATAGCACAGGTCTGGTTTAAATATGATCACAGGTTCAAGCAGCCGAAAGTTTATTTGACCTACCAGATAGAAACACCTCACACCTACCGCAGTCCCAAAAATTTACAGTTAGCTCAATTATATGAGGCTGCAGTTCAGGAAGGTCTGAATGAATTGGTTTATCCCATTCAAATGGCGGGNTTATCGTACTCTCTTTCTGTTGGCAAAAAAGGGGTGGTTTTAACCATTGGTGGTTACTCTGAAAGAATTTCCGAATTGTTGCAGTTGGTTACAAAAAATTTGATGCAAATTAAAATNGATTCGCAGAAATTTAATAATATAAAAGAAGCTATGGTCCGTGGATTAAAGAACCGGAAACTGGGGCAAGCATATAGCCGAGGTGGATATTATAATTATTTGATGCTGTTAGATGAGCANTATACAGAAGANCAGAAACTTGAAGCTCTTTTACCCTTATCATTAGATGATGTCAAAGTGTACGCCAAAACNCTATATGAGAAAGTTTTCGTGACAGGANTGATTCATGGCAACTTTAATGATAAAAAAGCTATTAAAAATACAAATATCCTATTAAATGCATTGAAAAGTAAACCGCTTNCAAAAGAAGAACGATATGAGCAGATTGTTGAGACAATGCCAAATAGCAAGAGATATCGTTTTTCTAAGGAGGTAAAAGATAACAACAATTCCTTAGCTTATGCAATCCAAGTAGGTGAGAAAAGCCCTTCTCTTGTTGCTCAGGTTTCTATGTTGGCTTCTATAGTAGAAAGTGATTTTTATACGCAAATGAGAACAAACCAGCAATTGGGATATATTGTTTGGAGTTTTCAGCAGAGGGTGGAGGAAAGAATATTTTTCCGCTTGGTAATTCAATCCTCAACTCATGGGCCTTTTGATATGAGTAAACGAGTCAATACTTGGTTAAAAAGCACTGATAAATTATTTTCCCAACTAAGTGATCAGGAGTTTGAGAGGCATAGACAGGCCTTGATTGTAGATTTAGAAAAAGAAGGTGATAGTATTAGCGCTGTTCTAGGTGATCTCTATGCTTTAGCGATTGATGAGAAAGGTGATTTTAATTACAAAAAGAAGTTGATTAAAGCTGTAAAAGAGGTAAAGAAGGAAGACGTGATTTCTAAAGCGAGAAAAGTCTTTTTAGATACAGAAACACCTAGATTAGAAGTTTTGATGAGGGCAAAAGGTAGTAAAGAGAAAGTTCCTGCTGGGGTTTTTAGTGAAGTAACTCAGTTTAAAAACAGTTTGCGNNCTAAAAACTAGTTTNNGTTTTATAAATTTGGTTTTTTTAANNTGCTTGNTTTTAAANTTATGGGCTTAAGATCGATATTTTAAAATATTTTCACCTTAANAATAACTTTGCTAGANAAGTTAACCAGCAGAACCTNTTGAAATNCTTCTAATGAGCGNTAAAAGTTGTATCNATTATTAAGTTGNTAAGCTATGTTGCGTTCCTACCAAAATCATCAAATTCTTTTTAATATTAAAAAATAAAGGTGCTTATATGGCAGGTAAAAAGGAGCGAGGGCTTTGGGAATTATATGGNANAGATTCTGAAAAGGCAGATGCAGAAATATGGAACAGAAAACCAGATCCATTATCGAGAAGAGGATTTTTAAAAAAAACAGGTTTGGTTACTATGGTATTGGCAATTGGGTCCAAAATCCCTTTTTTTCGCAATATGCCAAGTGGGTTTATTCCTCTAGCCNTAGCTGANGCANAGGAAAAAAAAATTNTTAAGGGTAAAGAGGGTCTGATTGTTTTAAATGATCGACCTATTAATGCNGAACCTCCCGCNCATTTATTGGATGATGAATTCACGCCAAAGGAAAATCATTTTGTGAGAAATAATGGTCTTCCTCCAAAACAAATAATCAAGGCTAATCAATGGACATTTTCTATTGAAGGTGAAGTCCAGAAACCCATGGAATTTAGCCTGGGGGACTTGAAAAATAAATTTAAACATCATACCTATGCACTNCAAATGGAGTGCGGAGGAAATGGGAGGGCAGGNTACAACCCACCTGCAAAGGGTAACCAATGGAAGTTTGGTGCAGTTGGTTGTTCTAAATACAAGGGGGTTCGATTAGGCGATGTATTGAAAGCAACGGGAATTAAGCAATCTGCTGTCTATACAGGGTATTACGGTGCTGATCTCCACCTTTCTGGAAACCCTGAATTGGTATCTATTTCACGGGGAACGCCAATTGCCAAAGCTTTAAATGACTATACTTTAATTGCTTGGGAGATGAACGGTGAGGCACTGCCTCCTTTGCATGGTTTTCCATTGAGAATTGTAAGTCCCGGCTGGCCTGGTTCAACTTCTCAAAAGTGGTTAAAAAAAATTGTTNTGAGAGACCGTGTGCATGATGGGAAAAAAATGGATCGATATAGGATACCTAAATATCCCGTTAAACCAGGGGCTCACGTTCCTTTAGAAGACATGGTCATTATTGAATCAATGCCCGTAAAATCTTTAATCACCAATCCTAAAACGGGTATTCGAATTCAACAAGGAAATAAACTTAAAATTAGGGGGCATGCATGGGCTGGCGATCGGTTTGTTAAAATGGTTCATATTTCTATAGATTTTGGGCAGACTTGGCAACAAACGAAACTTAATGAGCCAGTCAATCCCTATGCTTGGCAAAGTTGGAGTACAACGATTAAATTTCCAACTCAAGGTTATTATGAGGTGTGGGTAAGGGCTACCGACAGTGAAGGAGTTATGCAACCCATGGTTGTGCCTGGCTGGAACCCTTCAGGTTATGTAAATAATGCAATGCACCGAATTGCAATTACTGTCAGTTAATCATGTTTAAATCAAACTCAGTAATGAAAATCAGAGTTTTTTCAACTCTATTATTAGTTGTGAATCTAGTGGCATCAAATTTATTGGCCCAAGATAATAATAGGTATCAGTTTTTGCCGCCAGGTGAAGGGATTGAATTAGTGGTGAAAAATTGCACTGCTTGTCATTCTGCAGATATTATTCTTCAAAACNATATGAGNAGGAAAGGGTGGGATGAACAGATACTATTGATGNNAAAAGAACAGGGTATGAAAAGCCTGAATAAAGAGGATCGAAAAGTAATCCTAGATTATCTTTCAAAATTTCAGGGAATTGATAGTAATAAAACTTTAAGCAAAACTATTAGAAAAAAAAATAATCCTATGTATGAGTTTTACTATAGCCCCAATCCATTATAGTTTTTATATAATTAAATAAAGTTTGGGTTCCAATAAAGAATGGCAATTTGCATGTTTTAAAGGTCATGATTCTGTTCTTACTGGCAAGATTTAATTTCTGATTCTAGATTTGGATAAACTGGAATGTGCTCTATTGTTTTAACTACANCCGCACGGGTATTTTTTACTGCTAATTGATCGAAAAGAAAATCAGTTTTGNTTTCTAGTTCTTTNCCGATACCTTCTCGAATTTCCTTTGGTAGATTCCAAAANTTTGTTTTAAATTCTCCGAAACCTTTCTTTCGGGTTTTATAAATAAATTGTTCATCNGTTTGACCATCTTTTTTCTCCGATGCGAATTTTTTTCTTAAATGAGTATATATCTCCTCCTTAAAATCATTAGGAAATAATTTACTTCCATAGGTCATATTTTGAAAATCGGTAGCGAGATGAATTTCCGCAGTTTCAAGTTCTGGAAATTTATGAAAAAGNTCTTGCGGTAGTGTAGAGGCTCCATGCTGCACGGCCCCTGCCAAACCATAACTTTCGCGNGAAACNCTAGAAAGNTGTTCAAGTGTATTAAANTCCAAATTTACNTCTGCTACGGTACCATCTGGAAGGGGCACTCCTCCATGTGAAGTCCCAGTTTGAATGGAAATTTTGCTAATACCTGTTGCACCTTTATTATATTTTTCTAGTAATTCGTTGAAATTGTCTAGGTAGGCTCGTAACTCTTCTTCATTACTATTTTCTTTACCTACTTCACCGATTTCTCCTCCAACTGATATGGTTATGCCGTTTGGTTCTAATTCGCGGACATATTTCGTAAGTTCAACACCGACCTCAAAATTAGCTCTTTGTTGTTCCACAACTGTTGAGTGACTTAGGTCTACTAGTGTTGAGGTATCAATGTCGATATTATAAAATCCGCCCGCTATACCATCTTTTATAAGGTTTTTGAGTCCTGTGATTTCTTTTTCTTTGTCTTTTTCGTAATTTTTTGCGTTGACTTGAAAATGATCCCCCTGGATAAAAACAGGACCTTTATANCCTTCTTTAATTGCTGCGCCTAAGATAACAGCCGAAAGCTCTTGCGGTTTTTGGAATGTGTATCCCATTTCAGATTTGGCTAGTTCAAAAATAAATGCACCCGCATTTGTCTTTATTGCTGTTCGAAATATAGCCCGACAAAGCTCATAGGGTAGGCCACGTATATTCAAGGCTGGAACAGTAAAACCCATAACTTCTCCTCGGCCTCGTGCTTCATATAGACCTTGAATGGAAGAGGTGACAATTCCCAATTCAAGAGAAACAGATTTAATTACATAACGACTTAAACCCTTAGTTTCTGCCGAGGGGTTTATTGCAGCATTTAGAACTAATTGATCTAGAATTTCTCCGCGTAATTTCTCAGCATCATCAATTATTAAATTGCCATTATCCCTACTAACAATTCCTTCTAAGCTCTGATTAATTTCCTCCTGGCTATTAAATAGCATTGATTCTCCTTGGTGCAACTTGAGTGAATTTCCGGAATAATTCCTATAAGGTTTTTTGAAGCTGCAACACTGTCCTTCTGGAATGAAAATAAAGGCTAGAACTAAATTTTCCGTTGCATTGTAACTAAAAATCACCCACCAAGCAAAGGCAAGTTTTAAAAATTATAAAATTAAAAATTTTATTTAAAATTAAATATTTATGATAGTTTTTATCAAATATAACCTTAATAATAGGTGTTGTTTTTTTTCCTCAATTAAAAATGGTTAATAACATTTGTCTCTCTAACATTCAATTTTTGTGCGCAATTAATGTTATTGTCTTTATATAGCTCCAGAAAATCCTATTTTTACAATATTATCTAGAATCGTTTGGCTATTGACAGGAAGGAATAATTTGCTAAAATTTGCACGCTGTATAACGATGAAATATTTAAGGTTTTAGTGACCTTAAATTTATAGAAAGTAATAGAATTATTCTTTTACTTTTATAAAACAACCTCACTTTACATAACTTTTGTTTCCCAGGATACTGGAAGGGAGTGAATCACCTAATGTTTAAGAATATATATATACCTGTAGACAATTCTGATTATTCCAATGCATGTGTAGATGTTGCCCTGGAGTTAGCTGAAAANTCAGATGCCATTATTACTGCTAGTCATGTTTATGCTGCAAAAATGCATGATGTTCGCTTCCGACAAATGGAGAGTGGACTTCCTGAAGAGTATCAGGATGAAGAGGAACTAGAGAAACAAAGAAACATTCATGATCAGTTGATCACAAAAGGTATGGAAGTGATCAGTGATTCCTATTTGGATGTTCCCAAGGCAAAATGTGAAGAAAAAGATATTCCGTTTGTTGGAAAATCTCTTGAGGGTCGTAACTGGACGGAATTGGTTAGAGATATTAAAGAGTCACCATATGATTTAGTTGTGATGGGAGCCCTGGGACTAGGTGCAATTAAAGATAGTTTGATAGGTACGGTTGCTGAACGTGTCATTAGACGTTCTCAGAAGGATATGCTAATCGTTAAGCACTGTCCAGAGATTCACGATGATGTTGCCTCAAGCGGCAAGATAGTAGTTGCGGTTGATGGTAGTGGGCATTCCTTTGGCGGTTTAATGACGGGCATCGAAATGGCCAAAAAATTAAACCGGCCCCTTGAAATTATTTCTACGTTTGATCCGTATTTTCACTACGCAATGTTTAATAGTCTTACGGGAGTACTTTCCCGAGAAGCCTCTAAAGTTTTTAAGTTTGAACAACAGGAAAAGCTGCACGAAGATATTATTGATAAGGGACTGGCTAAAATATATCAGGCGCATTTAGAAATTTCCCGAAAAGTTTGTGAAGAAGAGGAGATGGAGTGTACTATTCGTCTTCTTGATGGGAAGGTTTTTGAGAAGGTGTTGCAGTATGCCAGAGAAGAGAATCCTTATTTGCTTATCTTAGGCCGTATTGGTGTACATAGTGCACCAGATATGGATATCGGCGGAAATGCAGAGAACCTACTGAGACTGGTTCCATGCAACGTCCTTCTTTCTAGTAAAGTTTTTAAACCACCTATTGATCTTCAGGCTGAGGAAAGTATTGAGTGGACGGCTGAAGCTAAAGAGCGACTCAAAAAAATTCCTGGGTTTGTTAGACCTATGGCAACATCAGCTATCCTGCGATATTCACTAGAGCGAGGCCACAGTATGATCACATCTAGTGTAATCACCGAAGCGGTTCAGGAGATTTTACCTGCAGGTGCAATGCAGGCAATGTCTGCGATTGGTGAAAAAATGAGGAAAGAGGGAATGGATCCCAATAACCCAGAAGGTTTGGGCATGCTAAAGGAAGAAATGGCTGAAGCTCATGCAGGTAAGCCTCCTGAAGAAATTACTCTGAAATGCACTAGTTGTAATACCTTTTATAAAGGTGACGTTGTTAAATGCACAGTTTGTAATGCGGGTGCGGAGCGTCTGCTTCCTGTTAATAAAGAAGAATTTGAAGCAACGGAAGCAGAAGCGAAAAATTCTACTACGTTTACAACTTTACCTGATGGCGTGCAAGTATCATGGACGCAAGAAGCATTGGATCGTCTTAACAGTTTTCCACAAGGCCATTTAAGAAGAAAAGCGCACGCGCGTGTTGAAAAAAATGCGCGTGTTCAAAAGGTAAATAAAGTGACAGTGGCATTCCTAGATAAGATTTTAAATGAAAAAATCGTCAAGGATGATAATGGTAATGGGAGTGAAAATGAAACCAGTGAAACGATTCCTGGTGATATTAGTAAGATTGGGGCAGCTCTAGACCCGGAAGATTTTAATTGGTCGCCAGAAGCTTTGGAGCGACTTGAAAAAGTGCCTCAAGGATTCATGAGAGATAACACACGAAACCGTGTTATGGCATGGTGTTCACAAAATGTGATAAAAGATATTTCATTGGAAGTTTGTGAAACAGGGATTAAAGAGTCCGTAAAAATGATGGAAGACGCTATAAAAAATGGTGCGACTCTTGAAGACTTCCTCCCTAAGAAGGAAGTAAAAGCATAATTGATCATTCCTTATAATAAAGATAATTAGCCCCTACGCATTAAATTTTATTGATGTAGGGGCTTTTTTGTTAGAAAACGATTTTCCTCTCGGCAGTTTTAGGTTCTCTATATGTCCTTCCACTTATATAAAAGACTTTTCTTTTATGTAAAACCTTTTATGGCGAGAATGTATCTTGCTATTTTCTTTTCAATTATCGTTGGAGTCATTGCAACTTCTCCGGTTCCTATTATTCAAAAAACTTTTGATAGTATCTTTACAGAAAAAGATTACTTCATGTTAAAGGTTATTCCTTTAGCGTTAGTTTCTTTGTATCTGCTAAAGGCGATATTAATGTACGCACAAAACCTAATCATGTTTGGTATTTCTTGGGAATTGGTCGTGCAATTCAGGGAAAAAGTATTCATGCATATTCATCGTTTGCCCTTTGGTTTTTTTGAGGAAAACGAAACCGGGAAACTCATTTCCAGGATTAATAACGATGTTGCTATTATGCAGTCAACATTAACTCGTTTATTAAAAGAGTTTCTTCAAAATAGTGTTACGTTGATCGGTTTGATGATATGGGTATTTTATTTAAAATGGGATTGGGCGTTAATGGCTCTTATTGTATTCCCTTTAATGATATTTCCTGTATCCAACATTGGCAGAAAACTAAAAAAATTTAGCCATAAAGGACAGGAAATACTGGGCCATATCAATTCAACAATTTTAGAATCTTTCTCTGGAATTAAAATTGTTAGGGCATTTGGGATGGAACCACGTGAGCTAAATAAATTTAAAGCCTATAATGATGATTACCTGAAAGTTATGAAAAAGAATGTCAAATATGTCGAAATGACATCTCCTTTGCTTGAAGTTTTAGGTGTTGCCAGTTCTGCATTTATTCTTTGGTATGGTGGATCTCAGGTGTTAAGTGGAGAAATAAGCCAAGGAACTTTTCTGGCTTTTATTGTTGCTTTATTTATGATGTATACACCTATTCGAATACTTTTTAAGATTGTTGCAAGCATACAGACTTCTTTGGCAGGAGCAGAACGTGTTTTTGAAATTTTAGATCAGCAGGAAGAAAAGGTTCTTGACGGTAAAAATGAATTAAAAGAACTTAAAGATCAAATTGAATTTAAAGATGTTTGCTTTCGTTATCCTTCCCGAGAAAAAATGGTATTAGATAAAATCAATTTGACCGTTAAAAAGTCAGAAGTCATTGCTATTGTCGGTATGAGTGGGGCAGGAAAAACAACTTTAGTAGATTTGCTTTTTAGATTTTTTGATGTGAGTTCTGGTGAGATATTGATTAATGGAGAAAATATAAAGAATTTTAAGCTTTCTACATTAAGAAATCATCTTGCTCTGGTCACGCAGGAGACATTTTTATTTAATGATAGTATTTTAAATAATATTTCTTTCGGTAAATTAGAAGACTCTACTCGCGAAGATATTATAAGTGCTGCGAACGCTGCTCATGTTGATTATTTTGTTAAAAATTTAGATGATGGTTATGAAACCATTATAGGAGAAAGAGGGATTAAACTATCAGGAGGTCAAAAACAACGAATTGCTATTGCTCGAGCAATCTTAAGAAATGCTCCCATTTTGATATTGGACGAAGCAACATCGGCTCTTGATTCTGAATCAGAAAAATTAGTTCAAGAGGCTTTACATAATTTGATGGAACATCGGACCTCATTTGTTATTGCGCATAGGCTGTCTACTATTAAACATGCAAATCGTATCTTAGTTATGGATGATGGGAAAATCGTCGAGTCCGGCACGCATGACTCACTAATGGAGAGTAGTGGTCTATATCAAAAGTATTACAAAATGCAATTTATTGATACCAATGAATAATTAAAAACTTAAGATTTGGATGGCGATGCGATTTAATAATGTTTGTATTGAAGGTCTGGGTTACCATTTGCCTGAAAATAAAGTTTCTTCCACAGATCTTGAGCAAAGATTAGCCCCTATTTACGAAAAACTCAAGCTTCCCCAGGGTCGATTGGAATTAATGAGCGGTATCCAAGAACGAAGGTTCTGGGATAAGGGGGTTTTCCCGAGTGAAGTTGCAACTATAGCCGGCAATCAAGCTATTGAAAATTCTGGGATAGAGATTGAAAAAATTGGATGTCTTATTTCTTCTTCTGTTTGCAGGGATTTTCTGGAACCTTCTACAGCTTCTTTGGTTCATCATAATCTGAATCTTCCTGAAGAGTCTTTTGTATTTGATGTGTCAAATGCCTGTTTGGGTGTATTAAATGGCATGTGCATCATTGCCAATATGATTGAGCGAGGTCAGATAATGGCGGGGCTTGTTGTATCAGGTGAGAATGGAGGACCTTTGGTTAATAATACGATTGAAACTTTGCTAGCTAATTCTCACGATATGGATAGAAATTCAATCAAATCCTCTTTTGCTTCTTTAACAATTGGGTCTGCAGCAGCAGGGGTTCTTTTGGTTCATAAAAGAATATCCAAAAATAACCATGATCTTTTAGGTGGTGTTTCTATAGCAGAGACCCAATTCAATCACTTGTGTCGAGGCAATGATGATTCTGGTGTTAATGCAGACTGGTCTCCATTGATGAAAACAGACTCAGAAACACTCATGCAGGAAGGTTGTCGTCTTGCAGGTAATACATGGAACCGAACGCGTGAAATTTTGGGTTGGGAAAACAGTGAGGTAAAACGTGTGTTTTGCCATCAAGTGGGCAAAGGCCACCGAAAGTTAATGTATGAAAAAGTTGGCCTCGATATTTCAAAAGATTTTTCTACCCTTGAATTTTTAGGTAATACTGGATCTGCTTCTTTGCCTATAACTCTTGCTATGGGAGTAGAAAAAGGTATTTTGAGTAAAGGTGATAAAGCTGCTTTATTGGGTATTGGAAGCGGTTTAAACTGCTTAATGTTGGGTATTGAGTGGTGATCAAAACTAGTTTGTACCCATTTAAATCATGCTTCTTGGACTTGGATCAGCATAAATATCATTACTTAGATGAAGGGCGGGGGGAAACCTTGCTTATGCTTCATGGAAATCCCACCTGGTCTTTTTATTACCGAAACCTGATACTGGAATTTAAAAAATCCTACCGCTGTGTGGTTCCTGATCATATGGGAATGGGAAAATCTGATAAGCCTCAATTTTACCCTTATACACTTTCTCAGCATATAGATAATTTGGCTGCTCTGGTATGTGAACTCTCATTGAAAGATATAACTTTAGTGGTTCACGATTGGGGTGGGGCAATTGGAATGGGGTTTGCTATTCGATACCCCAAAAAAGTAAAGAGACTAGTTTTGTTCAATACAGCTGCATTTTTATCTGAAAAAATTCCGATACGTCTTAGTTTATGTCGGATCCCTGGATTAGGGTCATTAGCAATTCGCGGTTTTAATGCATTTGCTCTAGCGGCAACTACTATGGCATGTAATAATCGAGATCGTATGAAAGATGAAGTTAAAGCGGGATACCTTGCTCCTTACAATAATTATTCTAACCGTATTGGTAATCTTCGTTTTGTGCAGGATATTCCTATGAGTCCTGTTCATCCCAGTTATTCATTAGTTAAGGAGATTGAAGAAAATCTAGGTCAGTTTGCTAACTTGCCAGTAATGATTGTATGGGGAGAAAAGGATTTTGTTTTTAACCGACATTTTTTAAAAAAATGGACTGAAATATACCCTCATGCAGTTGTTCACCGTATTTCCGATGCAGGACACTACGTAGTAGAAGATGCTTACGAGCGTATTATTCCTTTGATGGGATCATTTTTACAAAGAAACCCACTCTAAAATTTTGTTTGAAAAATTCAAACGATCCCGGTTTTTATTTAATTCTAATAACGATAATGCTCAGGTTTGTATGGGCCCTCTTTCGACACATTAAGATAGTTCGCTTGTTTATCAGTCAAGGTTGTTAATTTTACACCTAGTTTTTTAAGATGCAAACGGGCTACCTCTTCATCTAGAATTTTTGGCAGTGTGTATACGCCTACTTCATACTTTTTATTATACAATTCAATTTGAGCTAAAACTTGATTAGTGAACGAATTTGACATTACGAATGATGGATGACCTGTAGCACAACCAAGGTTTACAAGTCGTCCCTCTGCCAGCAGGATTATGCTGTGCCCGTCAGGAAAGGTATATTTATCAACTTGTGGTTTGATAACATTTTTAATAATACCTGGAAAATTGTTTAAAGCTTCTACCTGAATTTCAATGTCGAAGTGACCTATATTGCAAACTATGGAATCGTTTTTCATTTTTTCCATATGTTCAATGCAAATTATATCAGCGCACCCAGTAGTGGTTACAAATATATCCCCTTCTTTAACTGCATCCTCCATCGTGGTTACCTCATAGCCTTCCATAGCAGCTTGTAGGGCGCAAATAGGATCGATTTCTGTAACAAGCACTCTAGCACCGAGACCACGCATGGAATCCGCGCAGCCTTTTCCGACGTCTCCAAAACCTGCAACCACCACTACTTTGCCGGCAATCATGACATCTGTAGCTCGTTTGATTCCATCTGCAAGAGATTCCCGACAGCCATATAGATTGTCAAACTTGGACTTTGTTACAGAATCATTTACATTCATTGCGGGAATCTTTAGGGCATTTTTTTCTATCATTTTGTAAAGGTTGTGAACTCCGGTAGTCGTTTCCTCAGTAATTCCTTTAATTTCTGGAAGTAATTCGGGGTGTTTATCATGAACGTAGGCAGTTAGGTCTCCGCCGTCATCAAGAATCATATTGGGTCCTTGATCATTGTCGAATAATAAGGTTTGACCCGTACACCACCAATATTCATCTTCTGTTTCTTCTTTCCATGCAAAAACTGGAATGCCTGCTTTAGCAATTGCGGCTGCTGCGTGATCCTGTGTTGAGAATATATTGCAGGAGGCCCAACGGACTTCAGCTCCTAACTCAATAAGTGTTTCAATTAAAACAGCAGTTTGAATGGTCATATGCAGAGAACCGGCAATGCGAGCACCTTTTAAGGGTTTTTCTTTTCCATATTTTTCCCTTAAAGTCATAAGGCCTGGCATTTCGTTTTGAGCTAAGATTATTTCTTTTCGTCCCCAATCAGCTAAAGAGATATCTTTTACTTTGTATTTTTCAGAGACGGCAGTTGTTGGCATTTAANACTCCTTTTTATTGAAATTACGAACAATAAGATTGCAAAATCTAAAAATAACCGATAAATAAAATTTAATAGTATAGGAATTCTATATATCCAAAAGGTTTTTGAATANTTATTGAATTNATTACTAAATATNTATCAACTTTACAAGNNCTAGTTTATCAGATTCTATATNAAGGTCAATCAATCNTGTGGGTCAGNATTNATNTTAAATAATTTTGNAATATGAATATTACTTCTATAAAAATTTATCCATTTGATACTGGAANNCAACAAAGNTCATTGAGGGCTTATGCAGATNTAGTNTTTGATGATTTCTTATTGATTAAAGGATTTAAGATTNTAGTCTCTAAGTCTGGTGGATTATTTATAGGNATGCCTTCTAAAAAAGGAAAAGATGGTAAATATTANAATCAAGTAGAATTTAAGAATGATGACTTCATTTCTGANTTGAGAANCAGTATTTTAGAAGCTTATAATGTTTTTACAGNANCTTAATGGTGGGAAANTTTTATGGTTTTATATAGAAAATTTTTAAAACTTAGAAACTTTTTCCTTTCATCCGTTTCTATNCTATCCCGCGTTTTACAAGCNCGTAACTTGATTGCTAGCCCAGGTAGATTTGTTTGATAACGTTTTTTTGCTTCTAGGATTAACGTTTTTGCCGTATCACGGGTCATTAAGTTGTTTTTAAAAGGTTGATGTATCTCTGTCCAAAAATTGACTTCATCATTATCGAATTTATCAAGAAGCGTCTCTGTGGAATCTTGAATACTTGATTTTGTAATTACTTTCTCAGTATTACAAGCAGATATTATTTCCTGCTTGGTGATGATGGAGTTTTTTCTAAATAATATTGCTCTTAAAAGAATATTTTTTAATTCCCTTACATTNCCTCGATAATNATGTTGTTTGAGNTNGTCTACTGCCAACGGNTCTAGTCTAGGAGGATTTTCGTTTCCTTCCTTTTTATAGCTATTAAATAAAATACCCAGAAAATGCGTAGCAAGGTCTTCTATGTCCTCAATTCGATCATTCAAACAAGGTATTTGAAAACTTAGAGCATTTAACCGATGATAAAGATCTTCCCGAAACTTTCCCNTTGCAATTTCNGCGTGCAAATCTTTGTTGGTAGCGGCAATTAGAAAGATTCTAGAATAACGAGGTTGATTCTCTCCTAGCCTCATAAAAACTCCGGTATCCAAAAATCGAAGTAACTGGACTTGTGTTTTAGGATCAGCGTCCCCAATTTCATCTAGAAAAACAATTCCACCATTGGCTTCTTCTAATATGCCTTGTCTATTAAATTCAGCTCCAGTGAAGGCACCCTTTTTATGTCCAAAAAGTTCACTGTAGGTCAGTTCGCCACTATAAGCTGCTATATTGGTTTTTCTTAATGGAAATTTAAAGTCTTTACCTTTTTCTATTTGGAATATTTCATTTAGATATGAATAAATATTATTAAAAAAGAATTCTTTTCCTGAGCCAGTTTTACCTTGAATTAATAGGCAGGGAAGNCCNGTAATCGTTTCCTTTAGCTGNCGTTTTTCCCAATTCAGCATCCGNTTGCATACTGATTTAACAACAGTTTGAATTTGATGGACTAGAGAATTAATATTNTNGCTNTTNCCAATTACATTNCCGAAGTGATAAGAAGAAATATTAGGNTCTCTGTATTCGATGTCCTGACGAAGCTGAACAATTTCTTGTTTTAAAATATCAATTTGCTTGAGATTGTAAACTTTAGAGCTAATCAAGCTAGAGATAATTTGTAAAATTTTCTGATGTTCAGTTGTGAAAAAATATTTAGCGAAACTATCTTGATTGATAACTCCTAATACATGATTACCATAAATTATGGGAACGGCTAATTCAGATTTAATTTGCGATGAAAGGCTTTTATAGAAACCAGTTTTTTCATTTTCTACATTTGCTATTAGTCCTGGTCTAGCAGTATGTGCGACATATCCATTTAAAGATCTTTGATTAGGCAGAATTTCTTCTCCTCCTATAGGTAGAGGGGGAATTTTGCTTTTCATCCATCCTCGGGATTTAGCACCCACCAACTGACCGACTTCATCTTCTATCACTAACCAAGGTTTGCTGTCTATCATTTTGGAAATTGCTATGGTTCCTGAATCAGAGCCAATTAATTCAGATGTCTTAGCAAGTATATTCTGTAAAAATGGTTGTAATGTGTCTGTTGTATCTGAAAGCAATTCTTCAATCTCACTTAACACTTCAATTTCGATATGTTCTGGATTTTCTTCTAATATTAGCTTTTCAACCATCGAAGCATGATTTTCAAGAAGACGTTTCTCAAAATTTGTAAATTTGTGGAGATTGCTGGTGTAATAATTTACAACGCAAATTAGTTGTCGGGATTGGTTTTGGAATTTAGGTATTTGATACAATGAAACAAGATCCATTTGTTTGGCGACTGATTTTCTGCTGAAACTTTTACTCATTACGTCTTCTATATATACTGCCTTTTGGTTGTTATCTTTTGCTTTTAGTCCAATAGATTTATCAAAAATAACAATTTTATTTATTAGATTTTCTTGACGAATATTAATTTGGTCTCGGTTGTTATATATTAAGGCGTCTTCTTTATTTTTAGAAAAGGCTGCCAGTATTTCAACTCGATCACTGGGTTCTCGTGTTTTGGATTTTGGATTTTGTATCGAGGAAGGTACCCAAACAGAAGCTAATACGAGTTTGTCAATTAGCTGGACTGAGGACCGCATCATTCGCCAAGCGGCTTCTTTTTTTCTTGCCAAGTCTAAATGTCTAGAAAAAGATATTTTTTGATGAAAACGTTTAGCGCGGTCTAATACTCCACTTACTTCAGAAAGAAAATTTAAAATTTCTTCTATCTGCTTATTGCTAAGAAACTCCCCTTCCTCTTCCCAATCTAAGCTAATTGTTCCAATTGGTCGTAACCGATGCGTAATTGGAAATACTGATGTAGCGTTAATTCCAGAAAGTTTTTCAAATGGATTTTGAACTTTTGCAAATCCATCTGGCAACTTCCATGAAAGCACCACTTCATTATTAATAAATGCTTGGGATATCAATGATTCTTCAGGTGAAATAAATTTTGTGATAGGTTCAGGTCGATTTTGCCCTGTTACATATTGGCAAACCAACATTCCTTCGTAAAGATCTTCTAGATTGACTCTGACCATTTTGCAGTTGTAAATAATTTTTAGATGCGAGCCAATGAGATGGAGAATTTCGAAAAGGCTTTCCTTTCCTAATATTGATATTAATTTAGTAAGTTTTTCGAGTGTCATAGCTTTTATAAATGAGTAATAATATTACACAATTTAGGAATTATAATACTATATTTAAATAATTTGAATATTTAAAAGGGGAAAATACGTCAAAAATAAGAAAAATATCCCCAATTTGCTATTTAGTGTCAACTTATTGATGCGCATGGACGTTAATAAATATTATGAATAACACCTTTAAAAATAAAAGCTTAACGATTTTATGTGAGCGATGAATTTATATTTTTAAGTATGGCATTAATTTTGCTTTAAGTTGTTGTGTGAACGGAGAATAAACTATGTTAATTGATAAATTACTGTTTTCAAATACAGTTCCTAAAGCAATGAAGAAGACTTTGGATTTATTGTCTACCCGACAAAATCTGATTTCTTCAAATATTGGTAATCTTGATACCCCTGGTTTCAAAGCCAGCGATCTTGATTTTCAAGGCCAATTAAGGGAGGCGTTAGGGGGCAAAGGTCAATTATCGATTGAAGCAACAAATAAAAAACACTTTGGTCCAAAAACTTCAAGTATTAGTAATTTGACTCCAGCGCCTTTTGAAGAGGAAGATGCAGCCAAATCTAATGGAAACAATGTGAATGTGGACAAAGAAATGGCAAAACTTGCTGAAAACCAGATTGTTTATAACGCGACAATCCAATTAATGATGAAACGTGCTTCAACCATTAGAGCAGCGATTTCAGAGCAGGCGCAGTAATGAGTGAGAACTGTTTATATATTTGATATAATCTTATAACTTTTTAATAATTTATTAATTATGAATGACATAACTTTATCAAGTAATTTAAAAGCTCTACAAGGATTAGGGCCGTCAAAAGGACTTAGGAGCCCAGAAGAGACTAGTGGTAAAGGTGGACCTTCTTTCGCTGATACTCTTGCGCAATCACTTGACAAAGTTAATACGCTCCAAAAGGAAGCTGATGTTGCTATTCAGGATTTTATAACCGGTGATAAGCGAAATATACATGAAACCATGATAGCAGTAGGAAAAGCTGATTTGGCATTCAGGCTGACAATGCAAGTAAGGAATAAAATGGTAGAAGCGTACCAGGAAGTTATGAGAATGCAGGTTTAAGGAATAATATTAATTAAAAATAAACGATCCTCGGGTATTTTCTCGAGGATTTTTTTTTGTTTGCTGGAGCTTGACAAGGTCTTTTTATTGGCAGATATTATTAGTAGTTTAAACTGCTCCTTTTGGTGCTGAAGTATTTAGAGTCATTTTCGGAGAAAAAAATGAAAAAAAGTTTTCAATCGGTATTAGTTAAAAGCGCTTGTTTCTTTTTAATGTTATTTGTTTCTAACTCTTCCTGGGCACAATCAGGTGGTCATGCTAGTGTGGGTTTAGGTCATGGTGAAGAAGGTTATTTGCATTTACAGGAAATGATTAAACATTATGAGTTTAGTTTGGAAATGCCTGATGCTAGTGAAGAGCTAAAAACTCATGCTCCAGTTGCCCTGCAGCATGCGAAAGAAGCAATAAAACATTACAATGAAGCGTTAAAGCATGGAAACGAATCCTTGGGGCGTAGAGCAAGTATGCTTGAAGGTTCTGGGGGGCCAAGACATCAGGAAGAGGGTTCTTCTCACAGTCATGAAGAAGGATCTCATTAATATTTTTCAATAAACTCCCCGTGCAATTTAAAAGAAAATGCTTGTGTTATATTTAGCATTGGGAGGTAGGTTGTTCTTACTTCTAAATAAATTTAATCACCCAGAAGTTTCTACAGGAAGGTTTGCATCATTGCTCCAATCCCACCAAGAACCATCATAGTTTCTTGTTTTGAAACCCAAGTATCGAAATACAAAATATGCCATAGCGGAGCGGACTCCTCCGGTGCAATAAACTACAATTTCTTGTTCATGGTAAATTTCCTCATTTTCTAATAAGTGGGACAACTCCATCAGGGATTTTAAGGTGCCATTTTCATTAAAAAATTTAGGCCAGTGAATATGTTTGGCATTTGGAATATGACCACCTCTTGGAGATCCATAAGGAGTAGAACCTTTGTATTCTTCTTTAGTGCGATTGTCTATCAACACATAATTTTTATCATTTAAAATATTTTTTATCATAAACTT
>PBKP01000028.1 GCA_002721515.1 Nitrospina sp. | reverse complement strand
AAATACATTATTCCAAGCTTTTTAGTTTTAACTTGATGTTCTTGAATTAAATACATAATACCCGCGGCAAAGGCTATTGAAAAAGCCGCGTATCCAATAATAGATAGTGTCCTATGAATGGTTAACCAGAACCTAACTTCTGATTCTGGGACAAGGCCTGCATCTTTTGATAAAAATACTGAAATCAACATTACTAAAAAGACTAAAGGGAGAACAAAGGATCCTAAGTCTTTAATTTTATACTTCCACTCCGTCAATAAATAGATCACTACAATAAACCAAGCCAGAAACATAGCGATTTCATAAGAGGTGGTATAAGGGCCATGCCCTGTTATAGCTGAATGCACCCCAATAGAAATAGTTTGGGAAAACAAACCTATAGCAACTACCACACCTGATAAAGTAGCTACCGCGGGTCTCCGATACACCAAATAGACAAAATAGCCCAATGAACCCACAAGATAACTAAATAACGCAACATTAAACGAAATTTTATCCATCGGCCTTTAATCAGAGGGAAAATATAAATATTATCAAGATTGATTATCCTAACATTTTGTTTTATCTGATTCAACCGCTCTACCCGCGCACAAAAAGAAAGGCAAATTTTTCCTTTTTTTCATACAATTTTAAAGATATTTTACTGGAAGGAGGTAACTTATGAAAAATTACAAGTTAGGCAACTCATTTTTAATATGATTTGCATTCTGAAGGATTTTGAATTGGTCTCAATTAGTACTCAAGCTACTACCAATTTTTAGGGGTTTTTGTTCCATCTTTATTTTTAAGCACTTCCTTTAACTCTACCATAAATTCGTTCACATCCTTAAAAGATCTATAAACCGAAGCGAAGCGAACATAAGCTACATCATCTAAATTATAAATTTCTGAGATGACTTTCTCTCCCACTTTTACAGCATGAATTTCTTTTTCACCCAATTCTTGAAGATATTGTTCTACACGATCAACTAGATCTTCTATGTTTTTAATACTTACCGGGCGTTTTTGACATGCTTTTCTTACTCCCGAAATAATTTTATCCCGATCAAATTCTTCACGCCGACCATCCTTTTTTATTAACAAGGGGAGCGACCGTTCTAGTTTTTCGTAAGTGGTAAACCGTTCAGAGCAACTTAAGCATTCACGTCTCCTACGAATCACATTACCTTCTTTATTAGTACGTGAATCAACAACCTTATTTTCCATTCCATAACAATTAGGACATTTCATTAAATTAGCAATTTAAATTTTAGTAAGTTCAGAATGAAGAGGAAACTGATCACAAAGTTCACGGACACACTTTCTTGTTTCAGAGTGAAAAGCATTATCACTAATTTTTTCTAGGGTTTTAATTATAAAACCGCCAATTATTTCCATTTCTTTTTCTTTCATTCCTCTAGTAGTTAATGCAGGAGTTCCAATACGAATGCCTGATGTAACGAAGGGACTTCTAGTTTCAAATGGAATTGTATTTTTATTAACAGTAATACCAGCCTTTTCCAATGCAGATTCAGCATCTTTTCCAGTAATATCTTGAGGTCTAAGATCAAGAAGCATAAGATGCGTATCGGTACCCCCGCTTACAATTTTAAGACCATTTTCAATTAGGAATTTAGCTAAATGCCTAGCATTTACTATTACCTGTTTTTGATAAGAAAGAAACTCATTACTTAATGCTTCTTTAAATGCCACTGCTTTTGCTGCAATAACATGCATTAATGGGCCACCCTGAATACCTGGAAAAATCTTTTTATTAATCTCCTTGGCAAATTCTTCTCTACAAAGAATCATCCCTCCTCGTGGACCACGTAAAGTTTTATGAGTGGTAGATGTCACAAACTCTGAATAAGGTATTGGCGAAGGATAAAGACCCGTAGCTACCAAACCAGCCGGATGTGCAATATCTGTCATGATTTTTGCACCTACATCATCTGCTATTTCTCTAAATTTTATCGGGTCTATAATTCTAGGATAAGCACTAGCACCGACTATGATAAGTTTTGGTTTATTCTCCTTGGCTAATTTTTTGACTTCGTTATAATCAATAAGTTCAGTGTCTTTATTTACACCATAAGAAACCACATTATATGTGTAACCTGAAAAGTTTACGGGACAACCATGAGTAAGGTGCCCACCATGCGATAAGTCCATCCCTAAAATAGTATCGCCAGGATTTAAAACAGCATGAAAAACTGCCATATTCGCCTGGGAACCTGAATGTGGTTGAACATTCACATGCTCGGCGGCAAATATTTTTTTTGCTCTTTCAATGGCAAGGTTTTCCGCTATATCAACAAATTCACAACCTCCATAATAACGTTTACCAGGGTACCCTTCAGCATACTTGTTAGTCATAACCGAACCTTGAGCTTCCTGTACTTCCCGACTAACAAAGTTTTCAGATGCGATCATCTCTAATGTGTTATTTTCACGATCCGTTTCATTTTTAATGGATTGTGCGATTTCTGGATCAAATTCAGCAAGTCCCAATTTAAAACCCTCCTTAGCCAACATAGTTTTACTGGGTTTAACCCAGTATTCAAATGTTTACTTTACCATCAATTTTATTTATTTTATCGATCCTTCTTTGGTGACGGCCACCCTCAAATTCAGTGTTTAACCATATTCCTACTATTTTCATGGCCAAATCTTTAGCAATAACACGTCCACCTAGGATAAGAATATTCGAATCATTATGTTCGCGGCATAATTTTGCCGTATTTAAATCTGAACAAAGGGTTCCGCGAATACCTGGAAATCTATTTACCACAATAGACATCCCTATTCCCGTTCCACAAATGACTATCCCTCGATCAACTTTATTCTCCAAAATCGCCTTAACAACCTTTACCCCATAATCAGGATAATCTACAGAATCAGGATTGGTAGGACCAAAATCATTAATTACCAAATTGCTATTTGTTAGAAAGGCAATCAAATTTTTTTTAAGTTCATACCCTCCATGATCTGAAGCAATGGCTATTTTTTTCATGATTTTGTCACGATATCTTTAGAATTGATAAGGTTACATTTAAAGGGAAGAGCGATTGACCGNAATCCCGGTGAGGTAATGAAATGAGGTTTTAACCTTAATGAAATACTAAATAATCATTTAGGTTTTGTCAACAAAAGTAACCAAAACAACTCTTAGTTCACTATCTATTGATATTAATTAAAAAAAAATCTAAAATAGTAACAGATAGAACTTTATATAAACCAACCTCTTATGTGGAAAAATATATTTCTCGAATCTTGTTTGCTTTCGGCTTTGATTTTTGGTGGGTTTTATATCAACNCAAAATTCATTAAAGAGGAATTATACAAAAATGAAGAAAAAACTNTGGCTCGTATAAGCGGTGCAATTANAATCAAAAATAATATAAGTGGTAAAAAATCTGAAAANTTAACTAANATTTCAGGNGCAGNATTTTCCATNCCTCCAAAATTAAGCAANAANAAAAACCATTGANTCTGCATTTAGACCAACCNTCAAGACGCAAAGANTTATTAATATTATTTTCTATNCTTCTCATTTATTTTTTTATNTTTTTACCNTTATCCCAAGTTTACTTGAAAAATAATTCAANTTTATACAATAACTGGAATCTAATTTATNTTATTATAACGCTTTTTATTTTATTTATTTTTGGAAAGATCNATGNNTCTANGGTTGGANTAGGCAAAACAACAGAAAATTANTTTATTTTAAGCTTAGTNATTATGGTNTTGCCTATTGCCTGTGTAGCCNTATTNGACACATTACTCGCAACATCAGGNTTATCAGAAAAAGATATATTTATTGGTGCTAAATTAAGAGAATCACCTAAGCTTTCAATATTACATTTTCTTTTAGAAGGTNTATTTAAGCCTACCATTNTATTAATTTTTACAACAGGTTATGTGCTAAATACCCTAGTTAAAAAAAAAGAGTTATTAATACCAGCAAATGGAATTCTATATAGCCTTATCAATTTAAATCTAGGTATTGGAGTTTTAGGTATTGGAGTTATAGCTGCAGGGCTCATCCGATATACAGGATCTTTGATACCAGCAATTCATTTTGGTATAGGTTGCTCACTCGCTAAGCTTTTAGTTATAACAACATACCCGCGGATTACTACGTTATTGGTTTTTCTTGTTTAATTTAGCTAGTCACGCTAGATTTCTTTTTTCTTTTTGCGGCGGTCTTTCTCTTTTCGGCTGCTGTTTTAGCAGCTTCCTTAGCTGCCCTTCTAGCTTCTGCCTCTGCTTGCATTTGCCTAATTGCCAACTCTCTATTTTTAGGATCTTCAAAAAATCTAGAAACAATCATTCCAAACTCATAGAGCCCATAAAGAGGTACTGCTAATAGAACTTGGGTAATTATATCAGGAGGTGTTAATATTGCCGCCAATGCGAATGTTCCCAGAAAGGCCCATTTTCTATACAGCTTCATTTTTACAGTGTTGATCACTCCAAACTTAGTCAAAAGCACCATAATGAGCGGTGTCTGAAAAGCAAATGCAAATGCCATAATCAGCTTTACAACAAAAGAAAAATAAAAACCAATTGTCACCTGCATTTTCCAAAAATTAGAACCATAAGCTAATAAAAATTTAAGCCCTAAAGGGAGGACCAGAAAATAACAAAAAACGCCACCAAAAAGGAAAAAGATAGTCCCAAAAAACACAAAAAGAGCAGTAATTTTCTTTTCTTTAACTTTTAAACCCGGAGCAATGAATCCCCAAAGATGGAATAAAATCCATGGCATGGAGATAAATACCGAGCACATGAATGCCACTTTCATATTTGTGAAAAAGGGTTCGGTTGGGGTAATGAAAGTTAGCTCTGCAAATTGCTTGGGTAGAGGATCTTCAAGCCATAAAAGAGGGATATCTATAAAGTAAAAACTAAGTCCAAAAAATAGGGCAACAACTAAGGAAACTTGAATGACCCTATCTTTAATTTCTATAAGGTGATGACTTATTGGAACTTTTTCAGTAAATTGAACTTCTTTAACCACGTTTGTTCTCTTGAAAACCTATTTGGATTCAAAAAAAAATCGCGGAATCTTTTAAATAAGATGTCCCGCAACAATTTGTGTTTACATGAGTTATTTTATTAATGTCAATATACTCAATTGATTGTCTAATTTCAATAGTGATTACAATTAATCAATTTTAGTTATTTTTTTATTATAGAATGATTTTAAACTTTTTTAATAAACACTTCAAAAATCATTAAACGTTGATCCAATCCTTTAAATGAGAGATAATGCTTATAAATTAAGCTTTAGTAAGCATTTTCGATTAAAAATATTAAAACTACCAAATTATTACTATGGTTAGGCAATTTCGATCGTATTAATCCATGCTTACTAATATGCTAAATAGCGCGCTTGTAGCAGTCAAATATTAGTTTATTAATATAGAAAATAGTAATAAATTCAAACTTATTAAAATTTATGCGAGTCCAAAAAGAATTCATAGAAACAATTTCTAAAAAGATAGTTCAATCGTTAATAGATAAAGATCTAATTATTTGGGATGAAACAACCGACAAACTCGAAGCCATAATCGGAGGTATTATCATAGAGGATTTAATGATTGAGGATTTATTAAACGAAGAAGTAAAAACCCTACTTGAATCCAAAACGGAAGAATATGAAAGAAGTATGATGGATTATGGAAGGGTATTTCAAATGGTGAAATCGAAATTAGTTCGAGAACGTGGCCTTATACTATAGAAGGATCAAATGAAGATTAGCCGAGATAAAATTAACCACATTAGTAGCCTTATCGTCAAAGATTTTGCTAAAAGAGATGAGCTAGATTATAAAGTTGACTTAAATGAATTGCGTTTAGATATAACTCGAACGATGACTGAAATGTTGCAATTAGATGATAAAGCAGAAACGGAAGCAAGGAGGATAATGGGTACTTATAAAAATGCCCCTCGT
This sequence comes from Nitrospina sp., assembly GCA_002721515.1. GTDB lineage: Bacteria > Nitrospinota > Nitrospinia > Nitrospinales > VA-1 > UBA8687. The sequence continues at coordinate 9,176 of PBKP01000028.1, read as the reverse complement.
GAAGGTTCTCCCGAATGGGATATCATGTATCAAAAACATTTTGATGAATTCATGAATAAGCAGGGNATATAANNTTANCTCTCNTNCCAAAACCCAAANTTTTTTAATTAANCATNCTNCAATNATTNAATATTATTTTAGCNTNTAAAATAANTAATACCCTCANTAAAAATNNATATTATTTATTCAGCAACTCTTTTTGANCTATTGCTAAAGCAGATTCATAGACATTTTTAACAGGNATCTTGTTNTTTCGAGCNGCTTTTTTGCAGTCCTCAAATTCGGGAGTTACCTGNACAANTTTACCATCTAAACGNCCAACCTTAATTTTTATAATACCAAATAAAGTCTTTAAATGNTTAAACTCGCGATCTAAAGTNATTCTATCGACNTCATNTGATCGAATTCCAAATGATGAGGTTTCAGTTAATAATATTTTTGATAATANTTCNTTATTAAAAATTTCTGCNAGGACAGAAATTTTTGTAGCTGGTCTATTTTTNTTCATAAATANAGNCGAAAAATATACATCAATAGCNCCTAATTTAAACAACGATTCCATCACCGAATCGTAAATTTCAGGATTCATATCATCAATATTTGTCTCAATCATTACTAANTTTCCAGAACCACTTACCTCGATCTCACCCAAAATTACTCTTAATAAATTTGGAAGTGATGAAANAATTCGTTCNCCTGCNCCATAACCATCTTTTAATACTTTCATTGTTGGCATNGATTGAAACTTATNGGCATAAAATCCAATTATTGCNGCTCCAGTGGGTGTGGTNAGCTCTTTCTTNACNCCACTNGAAAANGNAGGAATTCCTTTTAACAATTTTAGAGTGGCAGGAGCGGGNACTGGTAGNCTTCCATGAGCACAATNCACAAANCCTTCTCCGACATTCAATGCCGAGGAATATATTTTATCTAGTTTTAGGGATTCAATTGCCCATACACAACCCACAATATCAACAATTGAGTCAATTCCACCTATTTCATGAAAATGAATATTTTCAATAGTCGTTTTATGAATTTGAGCTTCAACCTTAGCTATTCTCTTAAAAATTTCTATTGAATTATTTTTTACAATCGAAGNNAGNTCNGAANTAGAAATTATTTCNTTTATATGAGAAAACTTTCTATGAGGATGGGAGGTNTTATTNTTTAANTTACTAATAACCTGGATTTNAGTACCAGCAATTCCATTTCTTTGAACACACTTTTTTTCAAGTTTGTATCCTTTAAGATCAATTTTTTTCAAATTAACTTCAATATCTTTAAGTTTAATTCCAAGGTCTATTAGCGCACCGAGAATCATGTCCCCGCTAATACCAGAATAACAATCAAAATATGCAGCACGAATAGGTTTCACCGGCTTCACTTCTTGAATGAATACTCAAACAAATCCTTAATTGCTTTTTTTCCTTTAGAGTTTAAAAATCGTGTTCCTGTTCCTGCAAAATTTTTATGCTTAATTTTAGGTTGTTTGATTTGATTCCAGCTTTGCTTTGTCCACTTAAACCATCCCTGCTGATCTTGATCGTAGACATGAAGAGGTTTATTACATATTTTTGAAAATTCAGCACCCCATCCTGTTCCACCCTTAACTGTTTTATCAGCCAAAATCGTCCCAACAACAAAAACTTCCTGGGAATTATTTATTTGATGCCAAATGCTTTGCAAAACCTTTTTAAACATAGGACCAGTGCTATATTTTCTATTCATTAGTTTAGACACATAGGAAAGGCTAACATCTCCCCTTAATAATTCATCTGTTGTTAAAACACGAACCCCACGGGATCGAAAGATTTTATGCTTATCGAAAGTAAAATTCACTTCTTCAACACCAAATTTTTCTGCAAGCTTTCCGAATTCTGACTCAGAACCTTGAGCGCCACCACTGTATAAAACGTAATTTTTTGGATTCATTATTTTAAATCATAAAGTTTTAATTATCTAATTAGGTTTATTATATAAATGATGNTCAATATAGCTATAGTGTTATCTTCATTAGCAACATGTTAAGAAGATNCCGGNTTAACTTTATCCAGGAATCTATCCAATATACCTGGCTTTTTAATTTTTTGCCCATGATCTTCAACTAAACTTTCCTTTGAAGTGATACTTTTATGATGTTCATCTATGAAAAGTTGCAACAAAATATGGCAAGAATGGCAACCACCNCCTGCCTCACAAACTTCTGTAACCTGTTCTATTTCAGTCAGGTTTTCTTTTGCTATAGCTGCACGAATGGTACTTTCATCAACCTGATAACATTGACAAATGACCTCTTCTTCTAATTTTTCAGGGGGATTCATAATTTATTTATTGAAATAGTTTGTATAAAAAGTGAGTCATTCAATTTTATCCAAAATGGATTGGGTTGTCTATTTGTATTTAAAATCACAAATACTTAAACATATTTAAATGGTTGTTTGCTCTAATCAATTGTAAAAAAAAATTCTGAGGATTATATTTTAAGTATAATTATGACGTGGCTATATCAAAGTAAAAATCTTTCGATAATTTAATTTTTATTTATAACTTTTAATGAAAATCACAACATTTTTAATTGCAGTGTTAATTCTAGTTTTCTTTCAAAACTTTACCTATGCAAAAGATGAAATGGTAATTCGTAAAGAAAACATGTATTGGGCAGTTACTATTGAAGGTGACGCTTGTTATAAACTAATAGATATAGAGGTAGGGCGCGATGTTCCTGACATGAGAAATGAACCTTGTGGTTTAAGTGAAGGTAAGTTTAGTTTTACTATTACAGGGCCTCCTGGAACGACCGTTACTTTATTTGGAAGGTATAACTTTAAAAAAGATAATGGATTTCTTATTATTAAGAAAAAAGATGATAAACAAATCTGGCTACAGGATATTATTGCTTTCCCGCCTGACAAATGGTTATACTCTGAAGCCAATGAGGATTCAGGGGCTTTTGATGCCTTTTATAATCCCTCTCCAATGTTTGAACAATCGATAAGTTCAATTAGATGGGGAGATAATAATAAATAGGGTTAATAAACTAATGAATATTGCTCTTTTAATTGCCGCTTATTTTGTAGACCACTCCTAGAAAGTCGTCAGATAAATAAAGTTCTCCTTCTGGGGAGTACTCTATGTCAACCGGCCTACCCTTCGGAGAACCATTTTTTTTCAACCATCCGACTATAAAGTCTTCATGTGAAATAATGTCACCCTNTGGATCTAGTATTAAACGAACTACCTTGTAGCCAGCAGGTATAGATCGATTCCATGAACCATGAAAAGCAATAAACACACTATGGTTATACCGTTTTGGTAGTGCTCCCTTTTGATAGAAAGCAAGTCCAAGAGGAGCCATATGGGCCACAAAGGTATAAGCAGGNGACTCAGTTTTTAGACAATCAAAATTTACTCCAAAATCTTGATCAAAAACTTGAGACTCGTAACAATAAGGCCAGCCATAGTGTTTACCATTCTTAATTATATTAAGTTCTTCTTTAGGATGATGGTCTCCCAGCATGTCACGCCCGTTGTTAACACCCCATAGTTCACCAGAATAAGGAGAAAACTCCATTCCAACTGAATTACGTAGACCTTGAGCAAAAACTTCACCATCCGAACCATCTAGATTAAAGCGTGATATTGCCGCACGAAGAGAATTTTGTTCGATACATACATTGCATGAAGACCCAACAGATAAATACAATTTATCGTTTTTAATTTTTATGGTTCTCGTGTAATGTCCACCACGGGGAATATTATCAATTACGGTTTCGGNCATTCCGTAGACAAATGGCTTATGGATACGCTTTAATCGAATNACCCTAGTTTCCTCAGCAACATAAAGATAATAGTTACCCTTAATATTCACAAATGCCAAACCATGTGGCGCCCTATGACCTGAGATAATTGAAACCTTTTCATCTGCCTTACCATTTTTATCAAAATCAGGTAATGCAACGACCTTCCCTTCTTTAGATTGACTAAGAAATAAAACACCCTGATCATCAAATGCCATATGCCTAGCCNTACTTACATCTTTAGCAAATATGGTGACCATAATATCTTTAGGTTTTATTAGTTGTAAATCGTGTAACTGGGATATTTTTTTTTCGGCCGAAACAAATACCGAAGAATTTGTAAGAATTAAAACTATACCCACTAATATGAAGCGAATAGAAAATATAAAAGGAAATATTTTTAATTTTTTAAAAAATTGAAAAAGCATCNTTAAGAGTTTGTNACAAAAAAGAGGTTACGGAAATTCCCGTAACCCCTAATTTTACTTGGTAGCGGTGGAGGGAGTTGAACCCCCGACACTACGGATATGAGCCGTATGCTCTAACCACCTGAGCTACACCGCCAATATTTATAACCATTTGTTATTCAATATGATAGNAAGTTTACCCACTCAACCTAGTGCTGTCAATTGAAAATCTATTTTTAAAATAGCTATATTACCTACAACATATCAACTCAAGTCCTACTTAATCGTAATATATAATTTTTCAAAGCTTCGTGTTCAATTTCCAACGTTTCACATCTCGCATGAATTTAGCTCGATCCATTTCGCTTCCTGCTGGAAAAAGTTCCGTCAATGGCTGAGGAAACTTTTCTTGGTTTTTTCCTTCCCACTTCTCAAACTCTCCTAAACGAATTCTATAAATATCCTTGAAGGTTCTGTATTGACCATTAATTCCTACATAATCCCAGCTTGTATCATGGTGAATTAAACGATATAGCTCTGAGCAGGCAATTCCTTCATACAAATTAATTTTGCCCACACGACCTTTAATAATAGAAGCATCCTCCCCAGCAAAATCCAAGCACCAAATTTCAGAATTATCTAATCCAAAAACTTCAATTTGATAAACAACTTGCCATTCTACCCAGGTCTGAACAGCTTTTATATTCGCAACTTTTTCCACAAACTGATTTTCAATAAAACCTACAACCTCATTCCATTCTTTTTCGTGCTTATTTTGATCTTTAGTTTGAGTTATTATGGGCGGAACTTCTAGAACAGGCTTAAACTCTATCTTATACTCATCATTATTCTTTATTTTAACGAAATCAGAATCCTCCCTTTGAATTTTTACACCTTCTTTATTGATAGTCGCAACATCCCCTGGATAAAAAGTATTACTGTCAATGTCTGGACAAAATTCTTTGAGATCGCGTAAAAATTGTTCCTGAGTAGTTGGAAATGAATATTGATTCAAAAATTTAAATTCATCGCGATAGCGAAATCCAGCCGAACCAGGAACTGCGAATTTAGGTCGGCATGCCGCTGCCACTTTCAAGAAAGAACTGTATTCTTCCATAGGCAATTCAACCAAATTGTGAAAACAAAAATTACCTTCAAGTAATGGCAAGTAGCGCATATGCGCCATATCTGGTCGTCCATGCAAGCGATGAATATATTTAATAATATCTGGTGAAACAATTGTATCAACTTGATTCCAGATTGTTACAGAACCATCATGGACTAACAAGCCGTGTTCTGGAAAGTAATCTTGCTGATTTAATGAAGGAGTTGGGGTCAAGACTATATCTCTAAATTCAATTGCCTTAAAATCCTCAACTACGGTGACATTTTTAAACTCTAATTCTTTTAAAACCTCAAGTAATATGTCATCATGAGGAGCAAGAACTAAAGCATCTTCTGCTAAAATAGAACTACTATTAGCTATATAGGCAAGTGTACGTATATCAAAATGATCCTGATGACGATGTGATATATTCAGGACATCGATTGTAGGCAGTTTATCCAAATCCAAATCAATGCTGGGACAATGCACATTACATTCTTCCCACAAATATTGANAAAATACAGGATCTGTCAGAACATTAGTTTTGTCCGTTTGGATCAATAAACTAGCATGAGATATAAGAGTGGTTTTCATGAGCCTGATTGCATTTTGAATTAACAAGCTTAACCGAAGGATGGTTTAAACTCAACCAGTTAAATAGTAATAGTGAAAATCAATGTTATACAATGATCACAGAGATAGCATTAATGTTGACAATTTAGGAATCCTTACTCAAAATAACTAAAAACTTCTTCAATTACGGAATTATTATGAATGAAATGAACCAGGTTGTTAGTTTTGTTGAAGGTGANCCGTGCCCATTACCTATAGCAGGTCATGGAGGCGGTCTCTCCTTTTCACCAAATGGTGACATGCTATTGCTTGCGGCTATTTCCAACCCATCCGAAGCTCAGCTCAAAGCTTGGTGCGGAAAATGGCAGGCCAAGTTAATCGAAGAATCTGAGTTCCCCTCTATCCCAATTTTTGCAATCGATGGGGAAGATTGGTTGCTAGAGACACCATGCAATCCCATTCAACAAGAAATGGAATCACCGGGTTTTTGTGAAGCTCTTTATAATAAAGANGATTATAATATGGTTGCGATCCTAACCGATTTAGAAACCAACATAATAAAAAAGATTACTCATGTTAAGCTAGATGAAATGTTTATAGAACGGATGGTTCTTTCATGGAATCCTTATAAAACCAGAGGGGATGAATACACAAAAACCTATAGTGATGAAAGTTTCGTAAATAAAATAAACGAAATCTTTAAGATGAAAAGCTCTCAAGAGCTTTGGCGAACATCTTGGTGATCTTTTATATGNAGGCAAGCATTAATTAGTATTTAAAGGTATTGATTAGATAATAGAGTTNGAAATTATTGAGATTCGTATTCAGTTTCTCCCAAGTCTTCCTCCTCATCAATTTCTTCGATATCTTCAACATCTTCAAATTCTTCCTCTTCTTCTTCCTCTTCTTCTATCTCTTCTTCGCGATCAAATTCAGGGTATTCAAGCTGCATTAAGTGTTCCGCTTCACCCAATAGCTCAAAACCTTCTTCTGTGTAGTTATTTTCTTCAATATAAAGACGCAAAAGATTAGCCAAATTTTCCGATTCGCATAGAGCTTCTATTCCAGTATCCGTAATTCCATTATTTTCTACCATTAAGACCTGCAAATTTCTAAAATTTTCTGAATTAATGATATGAATAAAACCCGAATCCCCCATTCTATTGCGGTCCATTGAAAGTAAACTGAGGTTTTGTAAAAAGGTTGAACCAGCAAGAAGCTTAACTCCTTGTTCAGTAATTTGGTTTAATTCTAAATAAAGGTGTGTAAGATTTCTTAATTCTTCGCATTCTGCAATACACTTACATTCAATATCTGATAATCTAAGATTACTAAGGTCAAGTTTAGTACCATCTTCAGACAATCGTGCCCGAATCAAATTAAAAATCTTCAATTCAGCTAAAGCATCGAACCCATCTTTAGTAAGATCATTTCCTGTCAGATCAATCATTTGCAATTTGGGAAAGTTTTGGCTTTTTGATAGCGCTTTTGCTCCTTTATCCGTCACAGAATTTTTTCTTAAGTCGAGTGATTCCAAGCTTGTTAAAGATTTCGCTTCAGTTAAATATTTTATCCCTTCATCTCCTATTTTATTTTCTGATAAAACTAAAGTGGTTAATTGTCCCAAGCTAGTTGATTCAGCAAGATATTTGGCACCTTTTGGTCCAATTTCATTCCAAGACAATCTCAATGACTTAAGATTAGGTAGTTTTTCTGTTTCAGCAAAGTATTTAATTCCTTCATCCCCTATTTTATTTTTATACAACTTTAAAGACTCAAGGTTTCCTAAAGTTTCAGAAGAACTAAAAGCTTTTGCTGTAATAGCAGTCAAGTTTTTACCACTAATGGTTAATCTTTTTAGCTGTTTAATAGAACGTGCCTTTGCAAGTGATTCTGCTGCCGCATCATTAAATTTGGTAAAACTAAAGTCGAGAGTTTCGTAGTCTCGGCTAAGCTTAAATCCATTTCTTATCATCCCTTCTATATTATAAAATTTCTTCACTGGTAACTCCGGAAATCAACTTTTATTAAACAAAAAAATGTCTATTTTCAAAATGAAGCGAAAAATCTATTCAAAGTTGCAAAATATGCATTATCACTTGCCATCATCATATCGTTATGACCAACACCTTTAAGAATTTCTAGTGATTTTATTTTAGATCCTGCGTTTTCATAATTTAATCGGGCTTCTTTAGGAGAAATNAAANAATCATNTTCACCATGCATAANNAGAAGAGGACATTTCACTGCAGAAATTTTTTGACTNTTATTAAATAANGCATTTTCTTCAACAGTAGTATTTTCGATTTTCAAACCTCGTCTTTCAACCAANGGTATCGGGTCAGCATANCCACTTTCTAAAACACAAGCATCGATATCTGNGCGTTTACAGCAAAGTTCTATNGCNGGAGCACTTCCCAAAGAACGACCCATAACACAAACTTTTGACTTNANAATNGAATTNTCCTTNAAATAATTNAAGATTATNTGNGAATCTTCTAAGGTGAAACGTAAAGTAGGAAATCCAGTGCTTTTACCATANCCACGAAAATCNGCAATGATNAGCTCCACACCTAAGTTAGAAAATAATCCTGCAAGATTATCATANTCAGCAANAATCTCTCCGTTCCCATGAAAAAANAAAAGGCTGANATTCGACCCNGGNTTTGGATGACGNCGAACATGAATCCGAATTCCATTTGGNGCATCTATATAATATTCGTCAGCATCATCNCNTGATAATGATGTATCAGCCCTAGGAAAAAATAGATTCGCATTAAATNCATCTGAATCAAANATNGANACCATAANTANTTCTCTAGANAANTTNTTNTAAATATNNAATTTTAAANGATTTATNTATCNATTAAATGTTTTTAAAANNCATTNAAAAGGATTGAACTTTGTTTGGTTTCATGCAAGAATGCGCCTTCAAAAAAATATTTCAAAATTTATTTTGAATTAGATCNAATTTTANTGATGGTATTTNAATATACAACTAATTACAACCCTATAAAACAATAAGGTGAAGTCAATGTTAATGGAAATAGGACCAATAGAAAAANTGTATCAATCATACGAAAAAATTCTAGATAAGGCTCGAAAAAATTTGGGGCGTGATCTAACTGTTGTCGAAAAAAACTTATTCGCTCATCTCCCTGAAGACACCGATTATTCAAAGCTGGAGCGAGGGATTTCTGATATATTTCTTAAAGCAGATCGCGTAGCAATGCAAGATGCAACAGCCCAAATGGCAATTCTTCAATTTATGTCCTCCAAAATTCCTGAGGTCGC
>PBKP01000027.1 GCA_002721515.1 Nitrospina sp. | reverse complement strand
CCATTTTATAAAAAAACTGTTGGAAGATAACCCAGAAAATTCAACCTACAATATAAAAGCTTTGATTCGCGAAGGCAGTGTTGTAGAACATTTGAAAACTTTTGAGGATATTGATTATATCATTGGAAGTATGGATGATAAGGAATCCCTTGCCAAGCTGGTTCAGGATGCAGAAGTTCTGGTGCATCTTGCCCATTTCCCGGGCCCCGTTCAAACGGTAGAAGAGTTGATAAAGGTTAATATTGATGGCACTTTTGATTTGCTGGAAGAAGCGCGTAAAGCCAAAGTAAAACAAGTTATCTTTATGAGTGCCTGTACAGTTTTTGGAGAAGTGCTTCCTACGGTGAACAAAGAAAACCCAATGGATGAAAGTCATCCAGTACGACCGGGTAGTTTATATGGTTCAATTAAAAACTCGATTGAAGGGTTTTGTTTTCAATTCCAAAAAAGTCGTGCATTTGATATCACAATATTGCGCCCTGTAACAATATATGGGGTCCGCCCACAAATTGACAAATCTGAATGGTTCCAGACGATTGATTATCTTGCTACAAATTATAACGTTGACCTTAAGGGAAGTACTAAATATGTTTCTGTAGATTCTGTGGTCCAGGGTATTCAATGTGTTTTAGGAAATTCGGATGCTGCAGGAAAAATCTATCATCTGGTTGATGGACATATACACAATCTTGCGTTGGGTAAAATGATTGCCGAAACCATTGATTCGTTCGGTGAATGCGAAGGGGTTATGGGAGATGAGGGGGTTCCAATGTCCAATCAGGCCGCCAAAGATATTGGAGTAAAGTTTCGCGGTGAGGAAGCTATTGTTGAATATATTAAACTCATCCATAAACTTCAGGGTGAGTATGGTGGTGAGAGAAATATTCAGAATTGGTAAACAATAAAATATGGCTGTCTTAAATTCCCAATCCTTTATAGAACGTTTAATACAAGAAGAATATAATTTTTTTACCGGTGTTCCCTGTTCGTTGCTTTCNGGACTTATTTACGAATTNGAGGGACAGCNAAAGGTTCGCTANTTTCCAGCAGTTCGAGAAGATGCGGCGGTGGGATTGTGCACCGGTGCTTATCTTGCAGGTGCNATGCCTGTTCTCNTAATGCAGAATTCAGGNNTGGGATATAGCCTCAATGCNTTNACNTCNCTTAANNTAATTTATAAAATACCANTATTNGTGATTATGAGTTGGCGTGGTAAAGATGGGAAGGATGCGCCTGAACACATAATNATGGGAGATATTGATAAACANTTNCTTNAGACCGCTGGGATGGANTTTTCCATACTCANTGAAGAAAATTGTGAAGAAGCTTTAAAAAAGGCAAAACAAAAAACATGCNAAGAGAAGTTACCNTATANATTAATTGTTGAAAAAGGGTTGTTTGATGAAAGGCACTGAAGCGTTTCAGGAGATACTTCCGCTAATAAGTGATGAGCCTGTGATTCATGCAAATGGCTTCATATGCCGTGAATCCTTTGCGCTTAAAGATCGTGAAGCTAATTTTTATATGATTGGCTCAATGGGCTTAGCTTCATCCATTGGTTTGGGAGTTGCCATGTGCAAACCCGAAAAAAGAGTAATTATCATTGATGGTGATGGAAATATATTAATGGCATTAGGTACATTGGCTATGATTGCTGCGGAGGCCCCTAAAAATCTTATTCATGTAGTCATAGATAATGAGGTATATGAATCCACAGGAAGCCAGAGGTCTCTTTCTGGAAAAATAAAATTAGAACAGGTTGCAAAAAGCTCGGGTTATAAAAATGTTTTAAGGATTGATAAAAAAGAGGAAATTAAAGATGCCTTTTTAAAACTAAAAGAATTGACAGGCCCCAATTTTTTACTAATCAAAGTCGAACCTTGTTTTGACTCCTCTACCGGACGGGTAACCCATACCCCTGAAGAAATCACAGAACGGTTTATGGGGGCCATCACCTAGCCTCAACAAATAAAAAGCGTTGTTTAATAAAAGGTTAACGATTTAGAAAAAATTGATTTTTTAACTTTCCATAGGAATTAGACGAGGATGTCTACTTGGTTGCCTATATTGGGGTTTTTTATTGGGTTTTCAGTAATTCCTGAATCGGAGGCGTCTTGTTTTACTATACTACCTTCTTCTCCGTTTATATCATTAGTTTTTTGTACAGGCGTTATATTATTGCTCTGAGCTTCCTTGTAAATTTTAGCTTGAACGCTTGAAGCAGTCCTTATGGTTTCTGTTGGGTCAGAACTGATTTTGACAGTAGTTCGGTGTACTATTGATAGACTTCCAAGGCTTGAAACTTCCAGAGTTATGAACCTCTTTTATTAGTTATCAAAAAATTGTACAAATTCTAAATACTGTCTAAATCAATATTGTCCAAATCACTTCGGATTGCGTTTCTTAAATCAAGTTGCTCTTCTGATGGAACAGATCTAACGACTTCTTGGGTTTGTGAGTCAATAACCTCAAGCACAACATCGTTATTTTCTGTGACCTCGAACTTTCTTTGCTCGCTACCCGTAGGTGTTGTTGCACTAGGAGATTCGGACCCTTGTTGGGCCAAATCTTTACCTTTTTTCGACAAACTGACTATGTCTTCTGTGGCAGCAGTTGAAGCTCCTGCATCGGATCGCGAACTGCTGGCAGTCGATTTAGGTCTTAGTGCTGTTGGATTGACCACATTATTTATAGCCTGTGCATCCATTTTTTAAAGCCTCTAAATTATTAAAATATAAAACTTTACTTCGATTTGGCTAAATGACCAGTTCTATTTTTAGCCACCTATCCTAATACTCTTAACGGCGGCTTGAGCAAAAACTTTAAAAATATTTGATTTTTTTTGAGAAAAATAAAAATAAAAAAATACAAGGAAAAAGCCATTCGATAAGGTTTGAATTGATCGTTTCAAGGGGTTATGATATCGGCTCAAAAATATTGAATTTATTGTGATTTATCGGTTGGTGAATTAGTTTTTGCTTTCCGTCGGGTCCTAATTCAGAGATAGCGTGCATGAAAGAGTTCCGAAAAATATTAATCTATGCTCGACCTTACACCAAGAGCCTAATTTTTGCATTTGTTTGCTTAATTCTTACTTCTCTGGTCAATCTGGTTTTGCCTTTGATCGTTCGTAACATGATAAATGCTGTAGTTATCTTAAAGGACAGCCAAATCCTAGATGGTCTGGCTTGGGATTTGATATTCATAATCTTCCTGCAGGCTGGTTTTGCGGTAACACATAATTATATTTTTGGTTTTGTCGGCAACAGAATGACCACGGATTTTCGCATTGAATTTTTTTCCCACATACAATCTTTGTCTCTTCGATTTTTCCAAGAACGCCGCGTTGGTGAAATCCTTTCAAGGATGAATAGTGATATATCCGTTATTCAAAATGCTTTGGTTACTATTCCCGTTGCTTTGTTAAGGCAAAGCATCACACTGATTGGGGCGATGGCAATTATTTTATACCTAAACTGGAAATTGACAGGACTGATATTATTGATTTTGCCTCCATTAATGCTTTTTGCAAGAGTTTTTGGTAAACGGTTAAGACTTTTTGCTGAAAAATTACAGGATCAAATCGCCCAAGCTGTCATTGTTTTGGAGGAAGTTGCATCATCTATCAAGATTGTAAAATCGTTTACCCGGGAACCTTATGAGCGCGCAAGGTTTGAAAAAGAAATTGAGTCTGCCTTTGAAAGGGCAGTAGATAAACTGAAGATTTCTTCTTTTTTTGGTCCTTTTATTCTTGGTTTAACTTTTCTGGTTTCGGCAGTTTTAATTTGGTATGGAGGGTATCAGGTGATGTCCGGAGCAACCACACCCGGGGAATTGGCAGCTTTTTTTCTTTACGCGTTGATCGTTGCAGGTCCTATAGGAACGTTTATTCGTCTTTATACTCAAATACAAGAAGCATCAGGAGCTATAAGAAGAGTTTATGAAATCCTTGATACCGTGCCAGCTATTGAAAACCCAGAAAACCCTGTATTTCTCAAAAATATTGTAGGACGCATAGAGTTTGAAAATGTATTTTTTAGTTATCGTGATGAATCTGAAATTTTACAAGATATCAGCTTTGTTGTTGATCCTGGTCAGACTGTGGCCTTGGTAGGGCCAAGCGGTGCTGGTAAATCGACTGTTATAAAACTGTTGCACCGATTTTTTGATGTCAGACAAGGCAGTATTAGGTTAGATGGACATGATATTAAAGATTTAGATCGTAAAAGTTTTCTTAGTCAAATTGCATTGGTTCCTCAAGAAACTTTGTTATTTGGTGGAACCGTAAAAGAAAATATATTGTATGGAAAATTAGATGCAACTGACCCAGAACTTGAAGAAGCTGCCAGAAAAGCCAATGCACATGATTTTATTGTGGCTCTGGAAAGAGGTTATGAAACCATAGTGGGAGAAAAGGGTGCGAAACTTTCTGGAGGTGAGAGGCAAAGAATAGCTATAGCGAGAGCTATTTTGAAGGACCCAAAAATTCTGGTGCTTGATGAAGCTACATCTTCTTTGGACAATCGATCGGAGGCTTTGATACAGGATGCTATTGACAAGCTAATGAAAAATCGAACCACATTTATTGTGGCGCATCGTTTAAGTACAATTCACAAGGCAGATCAAATTATTGTACTGGAAAAAGGAAGGATTGTTGAGACAGGACAACACGAAGAACTGATGAACAATAAAGGCCTTTATTACAATTTATATAAATTAAAAATGCGAGATCCGGTTGTTATTGGAGAATAGTAAATCTATTTATCCAATCATCAAAAATCTTCACTTACCAAATTTATTGATAACCATATTTGTTAGCGTTTTGGGAGTAGAATTTGAAAAAGCCCAATCATTTCTTGAAAACGATAATTCTCAACAAGAAAGTCATATAAATGTGGAGCGTAGTTTTTTATTCTTCGTTCTTCTTTGCCATCTATTGCGATATCGACATAGACGACTACTTTCGGAAGTTTAATTTTCAAAATTTCAACCATTTTAAGCTCTTCATCTTTGTTGAGCATGCCTGGTAATACCCACTCATAGGGAGTAGGATTGATTCGGTCAGTTAAAAAATAAAATAGGGGATTAAGGGGAAGTGCTAATATAGGGTCACCTTTCTTTGAATATAAATTTATTCTATTCACAACTTCACTTATCCATTTAGCCTCAGCAGGGCGGGTTTTTACATCTAATCTTTCCAGTTTCACCGGAGTAGTTTCCGGGTTCATAGCTTTAAGGTTTTTATTAACAACCCAATTCCTAGCCCCTACGCTTCCTGCATAAAAACCATGATAAGTATTCATTTCATAATAAAAAAGTGATGGAAGGAAAACGATCAGTAAGCTTAATGGAACACGAGTTACCTTAGCATGTATAGGGTTTCCTGAATTATTTTGAAAGAAAATCACTTTTTGCCAAACTATAAAAAGCAAGTAAGAAAATAGAATGTAAAAAGGAGGAAGCGTTCTTAATAGGTTATCAAAACCTGCTCGCCAGATCACAAGCCCAAACGCACAAATTCCAAAACCAACAATGGCAAGCAGGTGCAAGTTGACAAGCTCAAAATCATATTTATTTNAAAAAAATNGAACTAAAATTATTACAAGNACCAACGAATAAACGNAAATGGGCAAATAAAAAAGAATTCTTTCAAAAATNTTATGATAGCCTATTTCGTTGTAAAGTTTGAAAAATGGAAATAGTTCTGGGAAGGGATTCCCCCAAACCTCATGGGCTTCTACAACTATTTTGAAAACCTGTAAAAAATATCCATCCTTGCCTAGATAAAATAGAAAAAACCCTGTTGCAATAATTCCTAACCCAGATAAGTAGGTCAAATATTTAGGAAAAATATTTAAAATTTTTCCTACATGGATATTAAACTTTATTGAATTATTAAAAAACAATATTGCAAGTATGGCCATGCTGACTAGTATTGAAAAAAGCGTGACTTCAAATTTAAAAAACGAACTTAAAAGAATTGTCAGGGTCAACCCGGTCAAAGAAATCAAGTTTCTGTTTGCAATTGTTTTCGTAAGAAAGTAAAGGATGAGAATAACAAAGAAAGGATAAAATCGGTTGTAATACATTGAAGGAGCTGAGAGTACGCATAAAGCTGCCAAAAAAGAAAATCCGGCGGGCATAATTTTTCGGCTGATGGAATAAACCATTATTACCATTAAAGGTGTAAGAAGTACAACGCCAATTCGAAGGCTTTGAATTTCCACCCCGAAAAGTTTAAAAAATAAAACTCCATACCAATAACGACCTGGTAGATAACCATTAGGATTAAAATCTACAAGTGCATTCTCCCCGTTTAGAGTTCTTAGGGTTCCATTGGCATATCCTCCTTCATCCCAAATATTAAGGCCATATTTGGAGAAAGATAAAAAATAAACCACTAGGGCAATATAAGTTAGGAGGGGCAAGCTCCAATTTTTTAAAATAGTTGGTAATTTTTTTTTTTCGAGATCTTTATTCATTTAAAATTTTATTCAAGCAGGTGGGATCGCATTTCTTCAGCGAGTTTTAGGTTGTCTTCAAGAATGGCTTCTAAAACCACTTCATCATCCATAAACTTTGCTAGTTTTTGTTTGGTTTTTATTATTCTTTGATGTGCACCGTCTATATCTCGCTGTGAAAGTTTTCCCATTTCAACATCTTTAATTAAAGTTTCTTGTAGTTGAATAACCTTAGTAATGTCATGACAGATAAGAAATAAATCCACTCCTGCGTTTATAGCCAATGCAGGAATTTCTTCTATAGTTTGTGTGACTGCTTGCATTTCTAGATCATCAGACATTACTAATCCTTTAAATCCCATTTTATCTCGCAGCAAATTTTTTAAAATGATGTTAGAAAAGGTGGCTGCAGAAGTTTCGTCCAAAGCAGGGTATACAACATGGGCAGTCATTATAATTTCTAGTCCCTCTTGAAATGCTTTGACGAAGGGGATTAATTCAACTTGTGTTAATGATTCTTGACCCTTTTCTACTTTAGGAAGGGTTAAGTGTGAATCTTGAGATGTATCCCCATGCCCCGGAAAATGTTTCCCTACGGGGAACACTCCGGCATCTTTGAACCCTTGTATTATCTTGCAGCCCAATCTCGCTACCTTTAAAGGATCAGAACTAATTGCGCGTTGCCCAATAATCGGATTGTTGGGATTGGAATGCACATCTAGAACGGGAGCATAGTCCATATTTATACCAACGGCTTTCATTTCTTTCCCCATCNCNNAGCCGAANNGGTAAGCNAAATCATCTGAGTCGGCTTGNCCTANNCAACACATAGGGGGAAACTGTGTNAAGGGTTCTTTTAATCTCAATACACGNCCTCCTTCTTGATCGACAGATATAAATAAAGGAGGAGAATGTTTTGGTCGTATAGCNTGTAAATCTTTTATTAGNTTTTTTAGTTGTTTTGGGTTTTCNTAATTNCGCTCAAATAAAATAAGACCACCGATACNCTGTTCAGNGATTAGNTTTTCAATTTCGTGATTGAGACAGGTACCTTCAAACCCGGAAACAATCATNTGCCCTGTTTTATGTTTAAGTGAAAGCAATTTNATTTATGGCTNGGCGGTAAGATGCCGNAAGAAAAATTTGGATACTAGTCGAGTTGGTCANCAAGGTTTTGTNTCANAGCTTGATTTTTTTTTGGATAGTTTTATTTCTATTCCATAAAGCNCTAATGTTAATAGTNGATGCCACAAGGNTTTACGTTTGGTTAATAGCTACAGGGTATCCTTGTCCAATGTAGTTCTGCTATGTTAACATAACTTATTAATACAAGTTTAATGAGAAAGCTGATACAAATATATGCTTCGCAGAGTCGTAGTAACTGGTTTAGGTGTTGTTAGCCCAAATGGGNTTGGTCAAAAAGAATTCTGGNAAAATACTTGCAAAGGNATTAGCGGTATTGATCGAATTAAAAGTTTTGATCCTACAGGGCTAGCCTGTCAAATAGCTGGTGAAGTTAAGGGCTTTGAACCCTCCCTTTATTTTTCTTCGATGGACTTAAAAAAAATGCCGCGTACCGTTCCTTTTGCTATTGCTGCTACACAAGAAGCCTTAGCAAATGCAGGTATTGATCTAAGTTCTTTTTCCGATGAAGACTTCGAATCNCTGGGTGTTATTGTTGGTAGNGGTGGTTCAGGATTTGATTTTTCTGAAAAACAATTTGAGATTTTTTTTTCTAAACAAAAAAATAAGATCAGCCCTTATGCGATTTCTAACTCCCTAGTAGGAATGCTTTCAAGTGAAATTTCCATGCGTTTTGGTTTTCAAGGAAGAAGCCATATTATTTCCAATGGATGTACCAGCTCCACCGACGCCCTAGGTTATGCTTTTAATACTATTCGCTATGGTCAGGAAGACTGGTTTGTGAGTGGCGGGGNAGANGCTTGCGTTACTCCGGCAATGATGCAGGGTTTTGAGAGAATGAAAGTGAACCCTATGAATTATAATGATGATCCCCCTCGAGGTTCACGTCCCTTCAATCGAGATCGTGAAGGATTTGTTCTGGCCGAAGGTTGCTGGATAATTATTCTTGAAGAATTGGAGCATGCAAAAAAAAGAGGTGCTGATATTGTGGCGGAAATAATCGGATATGGGACTACCTGCGATGCTTATCACCGTGTAGCAATTATGCCGGATGGTAAACAATCTGCGAGAGCTTTAAAACTGGCAATGAAAGATGCAAAAATTAGAAAAGAAGAAGTGGATTATATCAATTTCCATGGTACATCCACGTTGATCAACGATAAAGTTGAAACTATGGCAGTAAAAAATACTTTTAATGGAAATGCGTTAAATATCCCATCCAGCTCTACTAAATCTATGGTTGGACATCCGCAGGGCGCATCAGGAGCACTTGGAGTTATGGTTTCTGCGCTTTCATTAAAAAATGGATTTTTAACTCCAACTATAAATATGGAAAACCCGGANCCCGAATGTGATATGGATTATATTCCAAATATTGGACGGGAAAAAAGAATTGGTATTGCTATAAGCAATTGTATTTCGTTCGGCTCAAAAAACTCTGCACTAGTTCTAAAAAAATTCGAATAAATCGGTTTNATANTAAGAAATCAATTAGATAAAAACAAATAAGACAAAAGGTTAGATTGGAAGATAGTTTGATCTATCGATAAGGCATATTATTTCCCTCCAGTTGCCTTACTATATCCGCCTCTATGGTATTTTCAGTATGAACAAAATCTTCCAGTTCTTTAGGACTTTTGAATTCAAAAACTTTTGGTTCTTTTTGCCCACAAATTTCTTCATCTTGTTCAACAGTGAGTAAGTTTTTTTCTAGCGAGCGAATTACGAACTTTTTTCGAGTTTTTAATTTAGAAAAAATTTCCTGATAAATGGGTTCAAGATTTAATGCCATATAAATACTCCAGCCTTAATGGTAATTGAAAAATATATTTATAAAGATAATATTAACTTCACNGAAATTTAAAATCAAATCTTTTGATTTTTTATATTAACCTAGACCTTAAACTTAACAAGGAAAAANTTTTATGNTANTCTAGCCTCGTATTTTTTTAAAAGNCNCCTTTAAGTCTTCTTTCNATGAGGTCTTAAATTCTTCAACTTAAAAANCACCCACCAATGAAGANAAAAATTACACTTAATAAATTAACAGAAGAAATTATTCGTGAATCCAAAGATCCTTTTACGGTCAATGAATTCACTAGAAATCTGGAGAGTCGTTGGCAAAAACAAATTTCTGACTCCTATTTAAAAAAGGTTAAAAAAATCTTGCTCAATCACCACTATTTGATTGGCGTAAAAGAAGATGATTTTGTTCCTTGNCGCAACATCGTTGAAAAAATTAAGCATATTTCTCTTTTTTTTCAGTTAGGNACTTGGGAATTAAAGCAGGAAGTTTTAATTCTTGGGCANCGCCTNATGCCATTTCTNTTATCGGATCAAAATGAACAAGATCTAATATTTCTTGATNCCGATGAAAATGAAATAAAAAANACGAAAAAGACATTTTTTATTCAGGATGTGGCCTCATTTTATCAATATTGTGGAAATTTCCCAGAAGAAATTAAAATNAATGAAAAANTTCCGNGAAAAAGTTGTATGACTGTCACAGTCCTAGATATGAATNATTGTTATAANAACTTTAAAAGNAGNCCNGGTGATGGTTTTTTGATTGACTTATTAGATCATGATAAAGGTATTTATCAGTTAAGACCTTATTCATCAAAACAATTACGAGCTGAACGATTGCGTCGCCGTTCGTTTAACCTTGCTCTTACAACTCAAATGTACTCACTTTCTCAAGATAAAAAATTTTGTGCTGAGGGTCTTGAAAAGCAATTGTTAAGAATACTTTTTTCNCTCGACCAAAATATTTTAAAAGATATCAATGTTTTTTCTGTGNCAGAGTTTCTTGAGTCTTTGGAAGAATGGACGGTAGTGGGTTGTGAGACTGGTGGTGTTCAAATGGTTCCGAATTGGAAATCAGANTCTGGGCCTTTTGTCCGTAGTAATTTGAAGCGTCCTATCAAAGGTGAATTGGGTACTCTTAATAAGATTTTTCAGGATTTGGAACTCTCCTTCGATGCGCAAGAATTTAAATCTATTCTTTACACTGTAATGTCCTCAGACAAATATAAGCTAGAAACTGTCTTTTTCCTTTTATTTGGAGGTCAGGGCGAATTATTCAAAGATAAAAAACAACATGAAGTTTTTTATGGAAATTTAAGAGAGCTTTTGTTCAAAATTTATGAAGAGTTGAAGAATAAAGAATCTGCCCTTGTAAGTGGCTTGCGAGAACAGTGTGTAGATATCAAAATGAGCCTTATAGGTATAATGAGGTTTTTGGAAGATCAGGAAGTAGGGCTTGAGGATTTGCCAGCAGAAATATTAAATCAGATAATTGAACTCGACCAATTTTGTAATAACGCCCTTAGTCATTTTTCAATCAGGGATGANCCGCCGGATCTTATTTTTATTCGTGATTTAAAAGTGACTCTCAAGATTACGGTTCCTCAACTTGCAATGCTTGAAGAAGAAATCTATTCCCATATTGCAATTTACTGAATCGACCCGCTTAAGCTGTGNCCTGATATTTTTTCGATATTAACTTTAACAATGTCGCCAGTTTGAAACTTTTTCACATCACCTTTTGCGTTCACTCTCCAGTAATGAGGATTTCTTCCTTTAAAGGAATAACCTGGTTTCGATGAAATACCTTCAATGAGTATTTCCACCGTTTTTCCTTTGTAACTTTGCCCTTGCTCTTCAGTTAATCTATTTTGAAGTTTAATAGTTTCCTGCAGTCGTTTGCTTTTTGTTTCTAGAGGAACGGAATCTTCAAATTCACTGGCTGGTGTTCCAGGTCTTGGGCTGTATGAAAACATAAAACTGCTGCTATAGCCAACTCGTTCCATAATTTTTAAAGTATCTTGAAATTGCGCGTCGGTTTCATTAGGAAACCCAACAATAATATCAGTGGTAAGAGATATATCAGGTACTTCTGATCGTAGTTCATCAATTAAATCTAGATATTCTTCTACTGAATGGTCACGACGCATTAATTTTAAGATTTCATTATTTCCACTTTGAATCGGTAGATGAAGATGATTAACAAGTATATCTAAATCACGATATGCACGAATTGTTCCCCGAGTAAAATCATTAGGATGACTTGTGGTAAACCGTAACCTTTGTAATCCAGGTATTACAGCAATTTTGTATAAGAGTTCGTGAAAAGGTATTGAATTTTGAAGTCCGCGCTTGCCATAAGAATTTACATTTTGCCCAAGAAGAATAATTTCTTTTGCACCATGATCAATAAGGTGCCGTATTTCTTGATAAAGTTCTTCAGGTTCACGNGATTTTTCTCGCCCTCNNGTGAAGGGAACAATACAGAAGGTGCAAAATTTATCGCAACCTTTAATAATGTTTACAAATGCGCTGGGGCTTGGTTTTTGTGGAAAACTTCCAGAGATTTCCGGGATAGAATATGTTTTTTCTTTATTGAATCCGGTCCATACAAATGGTTTTTTCGATTCTTTTNCCCGTAGGATCGCTTCNCCAATNCCTTCCACCTGATCGGGGCCAAGTATAAAATCCAAATAAGGCATCTGCTTTAGNATTTTTTCTCCATTTTGCTGACCCATACAACCAGTCAATCCAAGAACCAGATCTGGGTTCGCCGTTTTCATGGATTTTAATCCACCAAACAGAGAAAACGTTTTTTGTTCAGCTTTTTCACGTATGGAACAGGTATTGACTAAAATCAGGTCCGCATCTTCTTTNTCCTGAGTACGTTGATAACCGGAATGGAATAAGATTAATTCCATTCTATCGGTATCTGCGACGTTCATTTGGCATCCAAAAGTTTCTAAATATACTTGTCTCATAACGTAAGACTTTAAGGGAAAAGATCTTTGTTTTCAACCAAACTTTGCAAAANTGGTTGTTCTTGGGTAGATGGGTAATGGTAACATTNCAAACATAAAATTTTTTAAAANTTTAATGTTTTTATTAAGAAAAAAGGCTAAGCTCGGTTGTGGTCNAAAAATAATCATCGTGAATCATGATGCCGAAAGTTTTTATTAATTGCGCTCTAAATAAATCTCCATTTTCTTCAGAATTCCTTTTGCGAATATTTTGTTTAGAGATCCCAATTTATTCGATACTATTTCTACTTCCTAGTTTAGTTGAGTTGGCAATTGCAAAAAGTGATTAGACTAGAGAAATAATTTAAAAAATTCAACCTTCTTTAATAAAATTGTCCTTAATATGGAACGTTTAAAAATAGATCTTGGCGAAAGAAGCTATGACATTCTACTGGGTTCAGGCCTCCTAGGTAAGTTAGGGGGATTTCTTTCAAAGATTTTAAAGCCTAGCCGCATTGTACTAATCACACACCCTTCCCTTTTTCAACTTTATGGCGATAAGATCTTATCTGGATTTAAAGATCAAAATTGNGCAGTNGATATCATTGAAATACAGGAAGGTGAAACGTCAAAAACTCTTGGGCAGGCAGAAAAAATCTTTGACCGNTTGTTAGATATAAAATGCGATAGAAAATCTGTTTTAATTGCATTAGGGGGTGGTGTTATCGGTGATTTAGTTGGATTCGTAGCAGCCACTTTCCAGAGGGGTATACCCTTTGTTCAAGTTCCTACGACTTTACTTTCACAAGTCGATAGTAGTGTGGGAGGTAAAACAGCGGTTAACCACCCTAAAGGTAAAAACATGATAGGCGCATTTTATCAACCTTGCCTGGTTGTAGCCGATTTAGATGTATTACACACACTTCCGGAAAAAGAATTTCGGGCAGGACTTGCCGAGATTATAAAATACGGTGTGATATCTGATGCCAGCCTTTTCGACTACTTGGAAAAGAACACCGAGAAAATTCTTCGACAAAATAAGGAATGCCTTNCNTATATCATTAAAACCTCCTGTTCAATTAAAGCAGCAGTAGTAGAGAAAGACGAGCGTGAAAGCCATTACCGAATGNTTTTGAATTTTGGTCANACCATAGGACATGCTATTGAAGCATTNACNAATTATTCCGAGTTTATTCATGGAGAAGCTGTTGCAATAGGAATGGTGTTTGCAGCGAAACTGTCNCAGCAACTCGGAAAATGTCAGGCAGAAGTTCCAAGACGGTTAGAGCGGTTGATAAGGAATTGTAATTTGCCTGCAGACTTACCTAATCTGAATTCAAATGCGATTATTGAATCTCTTTACCATGACAAAAAAACAATGGATCAAAAAATAAAATTTATTTTGGTGAAAGAAATCGGTGTTGTAGAAATAATAGAAGATATGCCGGAAGAAAAAATTATTGCTTATCTGTGATACAATTCGTTAGATTTGATATATTTAATTGCCCTATTAAAACCACCTATTTTTCCTAAGAGGTCCTTCTTATTTTAAATTTTTCTGTTTTATCCAGTGGTAGCGGTGGAAATTCTGTTTATATTGAAGCGGGTAGCAAACGTATTTTGATTGATGCAGGTTTAAGTGAAAAAAAACTCTCGNTTCGCATGGAAAAAATTGGTCGAANNTTTTCTGATATGGATGCGGTATTCGCCACCCATGAACATACGGACCATATAAGAGGAATTGGGCCACTTTTAAGAAAACACGAGATTCCATTTTACACAACCGAGGGAACTTGGCGGCGTTCCAAAAATATCATTGGAAAGATAGGTGAATGCAACACCATTNGCGCCGGAGAACCTGTGCATTTAGGCGAAATGGTAGTAGAACCCTATTCNACTCCCCATGATGCAGAAGAGTCAGTCGCCTTCGTTATTCGTTATCAAGATAAAAGCTTAGGNATTGCAACTGATTTGGGAAGCGTTACCGCCGATGTAAAAAATAAATTACGAAATTTAGATGCATTTTTGATCGAAGCCAATCATGATGTTTCTATGTTAGAAGCAGGTCCCTATCCCTGGGTGACTAAAAAAAGAATAAAAAGTAGTGTGGGTCACCTTTCAAATGAAGATTGTGGTGAATTATTGTCATCAGTAAATCATTTTGGCCTAAAGCTGGTTGTATTAATGCATATGAGTGAAACAAACAATCATCCCGACCTTGCCCAAATTACTGTTCGCCAGGCACTTGGAGGGTCTTCACCCAAAATGATTTTGGCAAAGCAAAATCAACCTACAGAACTTTTTTCTGTCTGATTTTTCATTAAATTTAAAAACGATATGAATTTAAACCCAGAAAAAGTAGTGGGTTGTATTTTAGGATTGGCTGTAGGGGATGCCATAGGTCGTTCTGTTAATGGATTAAAGCCAGAGGCGATCCGGCAGATTTTTGGAAATATAGAAGAATATAAAGATGTGCGAAGCATAGTGGGGAAAGGGATTAAGCATTATCGTATGCGAGGGCTATACGGTGCCCCCACACAATGCGCCCTTGCCGTTTGCGATGGTATCTTGTTAAATAAAAAGAAATTCCTTGAAGAAACAATAAAAAACTTTCAAAGCTTGCAAGAAGGGGGTCCTGAAAATTATTTTGGTGTTTTTCGAAGTCCTGAGAGTTGCCTTTGGAGAGCGGTTGATTCATTTGCTGAAGGAACAGAAACAGAACCGAATCTTCAATGCTCCGCAACGGCTTTATTTGTTTTTTTGTCTACCCCTGTCGCGCTTTTCCATAAAAGATGGTCGAAAACCTTAGCTAGTCAATGTTTCCAATTAGCTTTATCTTTTAGCAGTCATCCGCTCGAAGTTGTGGGTACAGTATTGAATGCATTTCTTGTGACGCAATTTTTGGGCTTAGAACAAGGCGATCTTTTGTCAAAAAGAAAAGAGATTTTGCAGGAGGCAATAGAAGTTTGTGCTCAGGCAGAAGTTCAATTTGAGGCCAGATTCAATTTTTCTGAAGGTGCCCCCAAGGAAAAGCCAACAAATGCATTTAGTCAAACTCTGGGGGAATTAATAGATCAATTTGAAAAACCGGAAAAAGAAGTGTTGGAATGGATTGTTAATAATTCCTCCCTATATTATAACCGTGAGATAAAACACGCTTCCCAAGGTTTTGTTTTGAGTTTAATATCGCTGGCTTTATATTCTATGTTTAGTGAAGAAAAAGAATTTTCTCTTGCCTCAATTCTTGAGAAGGGAAGGGAAACAGAAAAGCTTGGCGCTTTAGTTGGTTCTTGGTATGGAGCGCTTCTGGGAGCTCAGTCCATTCCGGAAAATTTAAAAACGGGTTTGGTCAATGGTAAAGAAATAAGAATAAGAGGAGAAGCGTTGTTCCATTGCCGTATGAAAAAAGATGCAAAACCCCTAGCTGTTATGGAAACCGCTTTGACAGTTAAGGAAGCAGAAGAAGCAAAGCGCTATCAACCTAAGGTTGCGAAGAAAATTTTCAAACCGGTTTCAGTAGATTTTTGCGAAGAAGAGGTGGAAAACGTGCCATCGAAGGAAGACCGGGCCCAGTGGAGAAAATTCCAAAAGGAAAAAACCAAATCGAAACGCGACCGCCGTAAAAACCTTCCTAATAATATTTACAGCTTATAAGCCACCTAACAAGTTTAACTGTTGGATGCTTGAGCAAAAATAGCATTTTTTAGTAAGTTAAAATCAGGTCCACTATGCGGCGAAGAGTTTTCAGCATGACTCAGTAATAACTCGCCAAGCAATTCATCGTTAGCTTGATTTCCTTGCAGAATGTTTTTGGCTTTGTCTAGCTGATTCAGTTCGATAAATAGAACAGCTAATAGCAAGATGTATGTATATTTTTTAGATGATTGAATTGAATCAATAGCCTTTTGGTAAACTTCTATTAGATCTTCAGGGTTTCCCCCTGTTTCAAGGCAAACTTTTTGAGCTCGGGCTAGACAAGATATGTTTTGAGTCTGTTCAAATCCATTAATCCATTTTTTCAAGGCAATCTTCGGCTTACCTGTCTCCAGATAAACATTACCTATAAATAAATGCGCGTCGGAGTTTTGGTCCCATGTTTTTACGGCTTGCTTAAAATCAGATAGAGCGGAGTCACGTCTATCTTGATCCCATTTCTGTTTGCCGCTAGCGTATAAAAAGCGGCTTTTATTTATTAATTCTTCATTCCATTCTTCTTTATTATCTCTAATCAGAGGAAGAATTTTATCTTGGGAGGTTAATACATTTTTCCAGTCTTCTTTTTTCAGAAAAGCGTCGCGCAAATTAAATAAGGGTTGCACGGCTTTTGGATTGTTGCGGTGGATGTTTTTTAATAAATCTATTTGTTCTTGGTCTTGTCCTGATTCTGAATAAGTTTTGGCTAAATCGAACTGAACAGAAATATTTTTAGGGTCTAGCTCCAAAGCCTTTTTTTGAAAAGTTACTGCTGCGATACTTTCTCCTTGATTAAAAAGAATCTTACCTTTTAACCTTAATGCATTGATATGTTTTGGAGTCGCATCTAAAACTTTATCTGTGAGAGTAAGAGCTTTTTCTAGTTTTCCACAAAGAAATAAGTTTTCCGCTTTCTTAAATAACTGTTCAAGCTGTTTATACTTTTTATCATTCCTATTTTTTTGAAAACTTGATTTCCAATGTGAAAATGTGTTTTTTAAATTAAAAATCCAATAAACTGTAATACTAATCAGGATACCTATAAATACAGCGGCGAATAATAGAACCACCATTGGTTGCTCAAAAGCTTGATTTTGGGTCAAGTGGAATATGGATTCATGTGGGTTTAAAAATGCAACGTATATTGCAAAGAAAACAAATAAGACAGAAAATAAAATATGTTTTAATGCCAAGATTAAGGCTCCCTAGTATATTGAGTTTTTTGGTCATCAAGCGTACCATTTGTTTCGATATTACTTAGACATTGAGTGCAAAATTCGGTGTAAGGTACTATTTTTAATCTAGCCGTTGGAATATCCTTTTCGCATTGATTGCAGATTCCGTATTCTCCAACTTCAATTTTTTCTAAGGCAGCTTCAACTTGTTTTAACTTTTTCCATTCTTGTTCTTCCAAATCTCCTTGCAATTTTCTATCATAAGCTCGCGCCGCATCATCACTGATATCAGGCATTTGCTCTGCCTCTTCTTTTTTTCCATTATTTTGGGACTTTTCAACGCCACCAACAATCTCCATGCGAATCTCTTGTAGGGCAGATTGGAAATGTTTTATTTTTTTCTTTTCCATTTTAAAAGTTTACCGATATAAAAGTTATGGTTATGCGCTGACAGCCTTGATAACTGGGACATCCCCCCATAGACGTTCTAAATCGTAGTGTAGGCGTGCTTCTTTATGAAACACATGGGCAATTAAATCTCCTAAATCCACTACAACCCAATACCCACTGGAATAACCTTCAATTCCTAATGGTTTTATTTTAGCAAGATGGCATTTTTCAAGGATACTATCCACAACAGATTGCACTTGAACTTTGGAATTCGCGCTGCAAATCATAAAAGAATCTGTGAGGTCAGATCTATTTCTAAGATCCAGGATGAGGATATCAAAAGCTTTTTTTGTAGCTGCAGCATCTACTGTTAATTGCTGCATAGCATTAAGTTTTTCTCTCATTCAAATCACATATGAAAACGAATCATTCTAGTAAAGCCGATTCTTAATAATATAATTATCAACGGAGGGGGGCAACAAATTTTTAATTTCTTCTTTATAGGAAATTCTTTGACGGATATTATTTGATGAAATATCAAGAGGGGATATTGAAAAAAGAATAACCTGAGTATTTATTTTTTGTTTTTTATAAACTGTTAATTCTGAATCGAAGTTCGAAGAGCAGGCCTGCTTTATTGGTTCATCTAAAGAAAACATGAGTTGAATAGATTTTGGCATATTCAGCTCCGCTCCTAGTCGTGTTCCTACCAAAATAGAACAAAAATCCAGGAGATGTGAGCATTGTTTCCAAGTGTCTATTGTCTGGAATGTATCGGAACCCAGGATAAGATATATTTCCCAGTCAGGATGCAGTAATTTTAAATCTTTCACAGTTTCAATCGTATAAGAAACTTTTTTCTTATTGATTTCCAAATTATCTATATAAAAATCAGGTTGGTTTTCCAGGGCCAAGCCGAGCATCGCTAGCCTGTGCTCGCAAGACACAGGTTCAAGTGCTAATTTATGAGGAGAACGGTAGGCAGGTACAAATATCACTTTTTGTAACTCAAACAACTTTTTGGCTTGTAAAGCCAAATGCAAGTGCCCATTGTGGACAGGGTCAAAAGTACCTCCAATCAGTCCTATCTTTTTAAGAGATTCTGCCATGAATGGAATGGTTTCATAAGATAAAGGGAATCGCAAGTGTCAATCAATATTGTGTAAAGCTAACAACGAAATTGAGTATTAAACAAAAATGTTGATGCGGATTGACAAAATTTACTGTTTTCTGGTTTATTTGTAAAATATTGTTTTTTTAGTATGAGCGAAAGGTTTCTTAATTGCTTCAAAATGATAAGATAGGCACTTCATATAAACCATTAACTAATCAAAGAACCGTAATTATCCACCAGGATTTTTTTAACCGAACGTTTGGGAGAAAAAAGATGTTAGCCAGAATAAGAAAATTACTAGGCGAAAAAGGTTTTACTCTGATGGAATTACTTATTGTTATCGCAATTATTGGTATTTTGGCTGCAATCGCAATTCCACAGTACAGTGCTTACCAACAGCGTATGTTTAATAAGGAAACCAAAAAAGCATTGGACAACTTATTTCAATCTTGTACACGTTATTGGAAAGATAATGGTTCTTCTGCTCAATGTACTTCTACGGCTGTTACTAATAAAAAATATGGTTTTACAAAATCTAACAAAGTCACAATTACGGAGAATGCTACGACGGAATCTGATTTTGCTGCTATAGCGGTTAACTCAGATGCCCCCAAGGTAGCCTATAAAATTGACTCCTTAGGAACGATCATCAAAAAGTAAATAATGGTTAACTATTTAAACCAAACAACGGGAAAAACATGAAATTAGTTACCCTGTTGCCTTCCGCCACAGAAATTATTGCTAAATTGGGACTGGAAAAAAATCTTGTAGGCGTGTCTCACGAATGTGATTTTCCACAAACCGTGCAATCGCTTCCCAAACTTACATCCAGCAGTGTCAACACTAAATTATCGAGTTCTAAAATTCACGAGTCTGTACTAGAAGTAGTGAAAAGTGCAATCTCGGTTTACGATCTCGATATAGAACTTTTAAAATCCCTTCAGCCTGATTTTATAATTACCCAAGATTTATGTGATGTCTGTGCGGTTTCCTTCGATCAGGTTGAACAGGCTTGCCAGGAAGTATTAGACACGGATGCGCGAATTATTTCCCTCAAACCAAAACTGCTCGATGATATTTGGAATGATATTCAAAATGTTGCGGATCAGTTGTCTGTCTCGGAGCAAGGCCACACGTTTTTTGAGGAAGTAAAGGAAAGAATCAATTCTGTAAAATCAAGGTTGCAGAACAGGAATCGTTCCAAGATTCTTACCATCGAATGGATTGATCCGATTTATATTGGGGGCATGTGGTTACCAGAAATGATTGATATCGTTGG
>PBKP01000026.1 GCA_002721515.1 Nitrospina sp. | reverse complement strand
CTTGGATAAAACACCAGGGCGAGCTACCACACGAGTTATATTACCAAGCAAAATTTATTTTGATTTTACAGATATGCAGGGTAATGACATTAAAACTGACCTATTAAAGAGAGATTTTACAATCAATGCTATGGGCCAAGATCTTTCTGATTTCCTAGAAAACAGGGAAACAATAATTGATTTATGTAAAGGCAAACAAGACTTAAAGAATAAAATTATTAGAACAACTTCAAAATCGGTTTTTAAGGAAGATCCTCTGAGAATGCTTCGCGCATTTCGGTTAGCAGCAACAATGCAGTTTTCAATATCAAAAGAAGTTATAAATGACATTTCACTTAACAAAAATAATATCAACCTAACAGCTGGGGAAAGAATTTGGGCTGAATTAATTTCTTTTTTTAAAATCAAAAATATTTATGGATTAACAAACTTAATGAGTGAAACAGGGTTATTGTCTTGCTTATTCCCTTTAAATCAAAAGGATTGGAATAAAGCTTCTATCCAGTTTCGAAATTTAGAAAGTCTAATTTTAAATCCAATTTATTATTTCCCAAAATACGCTCCAAAAATAAAGAATCCAGAATTATTAAAGCTTTCATTACTATTAAAAGACATAGAAACATCTAAAACGTTTAAAACCCTAAAAAATTTGAAGGCAAGTAATAGAGAAATAGCTTATATAAGCAAATCAATACAATTTTTGCATTTTCTTTTTAAAACATTATCATGCAACACAAACGATTCGTCTTTATATGATATATGCATAGAAGGTGGCGACCAATTAGTAGAAGGCATACTCATACATGCTTGCACCCTTTCTATGCAAGACGAATCAAAAAATATAGATACTGAGAAATTAATATTTTACTCGAAACTTATGGAATTTTATTTTACCCGGTACCTACCAATAATATGCGAGAAAGCTTTATTAAACGGGAATGAAATAATTAGAAAATTCAATATTACTCCTTCACCTGATGTAGGATCAATCCTCGAGATAATTCAAAGAGCTCAGGTACTTGGTAAAATAAAAACAAAAATCGAAGCAGAAGCGTTGGTCGCGAAAATTCTTAATTTCAAAATACAAAATTGAAATCATGACGATTAAATACAAAAATATAATTTTGAACAATAAAAAGGTGATCGTAGGAGAACCTGATATCGACAATGATAATTCAGCAAACATACTGATAGGTTTCCATGGGGCCGAATCTACGGCAGAAAATATGCTGGTGCAAAGTAATCGCTTAAAACTCAACAATACCATCTTAATTTTCCCAGAAGGACCAGTAGATGCCAACGAAGGTCGTTGGAGCTGGTGGAAAGACGGTCCTGGACAACAAAAGTCTGTTGAAGAGTTTTTAGGTTTTACTAATCAATTAATCGAATCAACTCATGACCATTTTAAATTATCATCGTCAAATCGGATTTCGCTTTGGGGATTTTCCCAGGGTGGTGCAGCATCACTTGTGTATGCACTTTTAGGGTCACAAACTATCTATAAGGTGGCATCGGTATGCGGATTTCTTCCAGAAATACCAACTAGTAAAGTAGAGAGTCCTTTAACCACAAAGATACTTGGGATATTTGGATCAAATGATGAGATAGTTCCCTCTTTTCTTGCAGATTATGCTCTCGAAGAAATGAAAAACAGAGGGCATCTGGTAGAAAGAAAAGAAACCTCACAAACACATGAGTTAAATTCAGAAAACCTGAATGATATCGGTATTTTTTTAAATTCATAAAGAATTATTCTGATGAATAAAATTTTTATTAAATATTTTTTCACTTCATTTGTTTTCCTAGTTTCCTTATATTCAGGCTTTTTAAATTCCTTGGAGGCAAGCAGTAGATTTAAGCATCAGCCTCAAAGAATAATTTCAACTTCGCCTTCTATTACGGAAATACTTTTCGAGCTAGGACTAAAAGAGCGCATTGTAGCCGTAACAGACTTTTGTTCTTACCCAGAAGAAGCTTGTCTTTTGCCTAGTATTGGGGGAGTGTTAAACCCTGATATAGAAACAATAATATCTCTTACTCCTGATCTGATAATTCAGCAAACAGATAGTGAAAAGATGAAAAATAATTTTAAAAGCCTTGGTATTCCAACATTATCAATTAATGTCCGAACAATATCAGATATTTTTGAATCGATTAATCGCCTGGGTAAAGAGCTCAATTGTCAGAAGACCGCCAAAAATCTTCTATCGTTTTTAAAAAATAAAATCAATAACTACAAACTAGGGCTTATGGGACGACCAAAAAAAAAAGTTTTGTTGCTTCTTGGCGACAGCAGTAATCCTGGTCGCGATTTATATGCGGTAGGCCCTGGAACATTTTTAAATGAATTACTTGTGCTTTCCGGCGGAAAGAATATTTTAACAAACTCAAAAGCCCAATATCCCAAGCTATCGAAAGAATATATTATTGAACAATCACCCGAGATCATTATAGAGGCAGGACCAAAGTCCAATTTATCTCAAAAAAAAATAGATTATAGAGTTGAACAATGGAATCGTTTTCCCACAATCCAAGCAGTCAAAAATAAAAGGATCCATTTTATTGGCGCAGATTATATATTAATTCCCGGACCACGTCTGGTGAAAATTTTAGAAAGTTTTGCAAAAGTAATTCATACAGATTTGTCGGTTCCACTAATTAAACAAACACCACCTCCAGGTACTGCAAAACCATGACACCTTTAAAAATGGAGTTAGAAAATATTTCTTTTACCTACAACATTAAGCCTGTTCTAAATGATTTATCAGTTTTTATTCAGGAGAATGATTTTATTGGGCTAATAGGACCTAATGGCTCAGGAAAATCAACACTGTTAAAAGTAATGAGTGCGATTATTAAACCAGATTCGGGCAGCATAAAGTTCAAAGGATCCGAAACTAGGAATATCAACAAAAAGAATTTTGCCCAATCGGTTTCCTGGATCCCTCAAGGTCATCCGATGGTTTTCCCTTTTAAGGTTTCTGAAGTTGTTTTGATGGGACGCCATCCTTATCTTTCTCCTTTATCGTTT
The DNA here is from genome assembly GCA_002721515.1 of Nitrospina sp. Taxonomy (GTDB): domain Bacteria; phylum Nitrospinota; class Nitrospinia; order Nitrospinales; family VA-1; genus UBA8687. Next base: position 36,109 of record PBKP01000026.1, on the reverse strand, counting down.
GAAAGTCACGAGGATTTCAAAATCAGCCAACGTGCCATGCAAACAACCATGACTTCCCATTTTTCCGACCGACTTTTTAATGAAATCAGTGAAGGGGAAAAACAACGTGTAATGATTGCCAGTGCCCTGGCACAGAATCCGGAATTATTACTTCTCGATGAACCTACCTCAGCATTGGATTTAAAATATCAAATTGAAATAATGAGCATTCTCAAAGATCTCAATACAAACCATAAAATGACACTGGTCGTGGCCATGCATGATTTAAACCTTGCCTCTCGGTTTTGCAATCGAATTATTCTTTTAAACGATGGAAAAATTGTTAGCGATGGTACTCCCCTAAAGGTGCTTCAAAAAGACATTCTTGAGGAGGTTTATGGGATAGAACTGGATCTCTATTCTAAAAATGGTCACACCCTGATCCACCCTACGATCGGCAAATAGGATATTTCTATATGAAAATAATGTCCTATATAAAGACACTTTCAGTATTTTTTTTGGTCTTATTGGCAACCCTTTTAATTGCCCCGCTTATAGGCTCCACGGATATCAGTCTGACACGCGCCTTTTCAACGACTCTAAACAATTCTAACAATATCGATGCCAGTATTTTATTTCAGGTAAGACTACCCAGAATTCTTCTTGGAGCTATCGCAGGTGCTGCTTTATCAGTAGCAGGAGCTGTTTTACAGGCTTTATTGAGAAATGATCTGGCTGCTCCTTTTACCCTGGGTGTTTCAAGTGGCGCGGCATTGGGAGCTGTTATTGCAATTGCGTTGAATTTAAATTTTACCCTCCTAGGTTTTCCGGTTATTTCCTTGTTTGCATTCATGGGTTCACTTGGTGCTATTTTACTGGTTTTCAATCTAGTTCGTACCAGACATGGAGAGTTTCCTACAGGGATATTGCTTTTAGCGGGTGTAACAGCTAATTTCTTTTTCGCTTCACTAGTTATGTTTATCCATTATTTAGCAAGCTTGAGCCAGTCATTCACAATTATACGCTGGCTAATGGGTGGATTGGATATCACTAATTACGACACAATTCTTACTTTATTTCCGATTGTTTCAATTGGAATATTAATCTTGTTATTTGTGAGCAGGGATTTAAATTTAATTAGCACAGGAATTCATTCTGCTTCCAGTCGCGGTGTAAATGTTGAAAAAACACAAAAAATTGGATTTATCACGGCATCTCTGATCACTGGAACCGTGGTAGCGACCTGCGGTCCTATAGGTTTTGTAGGATTGATTGTTCCTCATATTGTGAGATTATTTGTTGGTCCAGACCTTAGAATACTGATTCCAGCATCTACCTTATTTGGTGCTAGTTTTCTAGTCATTTGCGATACATTCGCGAGAACTCTTTTAGCACCAACTGAGATTCCTGTAGGCATTATTACCGCTATGTTAGGTGGACCATTTTTTGTCTGGCTATTAAAACGAAAGAGACCTTTATAGAAAATCAAAGGACTTTATTCTTTTATTCGCAGTTATAAGTAAAATTTTTCTTCTCTCAAGAGCGATTTTGATATATAAAAGAACAGTTGATTAGATTTCTAAAGTAATTATAATCTAATTTTCAAAAATTTTCGGTTAAGGGAAGCTTGGTTTAATTCCAGCACTGCCCCGCAACTGTATTGGGTACGAAATTCGCTGTATGCCACTGTCTTATTAGATGGGAAGGCGCGAAAATTAGATAGCCCTGAGTCAGGAGACCTACCGGAAAATTATCTCGAGGGAGAAAAAATGGGTGCTATTGTAGATACTGCGCTATCTTTCAAATTAGGTCCAGTTGAAAGCCTGCCTAATCACACCAGCAAAAACCAAAGTTTCTTTCCCTTTTCACCAAAAGACAATAAGTCCAATAAATCTGAACGAGTTAAGTGTTAACAAAAATATTGTGAGGTAAAATTAATTATTCTTATGCGTAAGAATAATCCTAATGAGATTATTTATTTAAACAAATAGTCATTTGCCAGGTAAATCATGAGAAAACAGCCTGCTAAAGTTGATCCTAGAAAAAGAAAAGGTCTTATTATCGTCCATACAGGCGATGGGAAAGGAAAATCAACTGCAGCTTTTGGCCTTGCCATGCGGGCAGCTGGAAATAAAATGAATGTTTTTATCATGCAGTTTATGAAAGGACCCTGGAAAGCAGGAGAAAGAAAATCATTTGAGAGTTTGTCTCCTTATGTCGAAATTGTTCCCATGGGAGACGGATTTACCTGGGACACCGAAAATATCGAACAAGACAAGGCAACCGCCCGAAAAGCTTTTGAGGTAGTAAAAGAAAAATTAAACTCTGGTAATTTTGAAATGGTTATTTTTGAGGAAATTAATTACGTTCTTGATTACAAATTTCTCCCAGAAGATGAAGTGTTAGAAACCATAAAAAATAAACCAGAAATGACCCATGTTGTATGTACCGGAAGAAACGCGTCAGAGAAGTTGATTGAGATGGCCGATCTAGTTACAGAAATGAAAATGATCAAACATCCTTTTGCGGAACAAGGTATCCCCGCACAAAAAGGAATTGAATTTTAGAAATAGAAATCTATTTCAAGTATAGGTAGCAAGTTATAATTATTTAATTTTTATACTAAGTCCGGTTAAGGGAAGCTTGGTTTAATTCCAACACTGCCCCGCAACTGTAATGGATACGAAATTCGTTTAATGCCACTATCTTAGTTGATGGGAAGGCACGAATGTAGATAGTCCTGAGTCAGGAGACCTGCCGGATATTTATCTCGAGGGAGAAGCAAGTGAAAACGATTAAATTTATTTTAGCCCTGTTGTTTATTTTTAGTTTTTTTATCCTACCTTTCGCACAGAACCTATTCGCCGCTGAAATTGAAGAATTAGAAGTAATCAAAGTAACATCCTCTCGTGACACATTAACTACTAAAAATTTTCCAGGATCTCTAACTATATTTAACGAACAAGAAATTGAAACAAAACAGCACCAAACGGTAGAAGATTTACTTCGAGGAGAGTTGGGTTTGGATGTTGTGCAAAGTGGTGGGCAAGGTCAACAAACCAGTATTTTTATGCGAGGACAAGGATCAAAATCGACATTGGTCGTCATTGACGGTGTCCGCGTCAACTCAAATACTGCAGGTCTATACGACTTTGGTGATCTAACTCTGGACAATATAGAAAAAATAGAGGTTCTTAGAGGCCCGCAGAGTATTCAGTGGGGTGGTGATGCCGTAGGTGGAACCATTAATATCGTAACAAAAAAAGGAAAAGGTGCGCCCAAGCACTCTCTATCTTTTGAAGGGGGCTCATATAATACAACTAAGCAATCAATTCGTAGTTCAGGTTCTATAAATAAGTTTGATTATTCCTTATCTGCATCTTTGCTCAAAACCTCTGGAATTTCAGCTCTTAATAAGGCTAGTGGTGGAATAGAAGAAGATAGGTATACAAATAAAACTTTTATTTCTAAAATTGGTTATGAAATTAATGATGATTCTCAAATTGAGTTGAGCACGCGTTACACAAAGTCACATGATGAGTTAGATAGTGTCAATGGTCAAGGAAGCGGAACAGATAATAGAAATTCTAATACCATCGACGATTTTTATTTGTCCGCAGTGTTTAAGACTAAATTTAGCGACTGGTGGAGTTTTAAAATAAATCCAAACATGAACTTTCAAGAAGCAGCTACAATTGATACCTCGGAAAACGATCATTTTATTAATCGCCAATATACCTTTTATTTAGAGAATAACATGAAAGTGCATCCTTACTTTTCAGTACTTTGGGGAGGTGAGTATGAACGCCAAGAAGGAACTGCCGATAGTTTGTTTTCTGATTTTGTCTCAGCTTATCAAAAATTCACTGACAATAATGCGTACTTCCTTCAAGGTATCTATGATTATAATAATATTTTGACGTTAACGGGGGGATTTCGACATGATATCAATTCAATATTTGGTGAAGTAACTACCTATAAGTTTGAAGCAGGACGTAATTTTTTAAAAACCAACACACAACTTCATACAGCATATTCTAAGGGTTTTAGAGCACCCACCTTTAATGACTATAACTCAAACCCCAATTTAAAATCGGAGGAAACTCAAAGTTTTGAAGTAGGAGTCAGGCAAGGCCTTATGAATGATAAGATAACGGTTGGAATCACATACTTTAAATCATTAACTACCAATTTTATTCAGTCTCATCCTAGCACCTTTGTTACAACAAACTTTGGGAAGTTTTACTCTCAGGGTATCGAAACAGAAGTTGATCTCGAGTTACCCTATAATCTTGCTCTATCCATACGACATACCTGGAACGATCACTACTTAGATGAAAAATCAAAATCTGACCACAATCAACCAGGAACACGCCGTCCAAAACAAAAGTTGATTGCCAATCTGACTCACAGGTGGAACAATAAACTTGAATCAATTGCAGGTATTTTTGCTAGAGGTTTTGCCAGAGGTTTTAACGCCACCAATTCCACCGAAGGTTTCGTTACAGTTCGGACTGCTTTTAGTTATCAATATAGTAAAAAAATTAAACTTACTTTAAGGGCAGAGAATCTTCTTGACCAAGACTATACAGAGGTTGGTGGTTTTAGCGTAGCGGGAAGAAATGTATATGCCGGTTTTGTTTATAATTTTAACTAATAAATATTGTAGCTATTTACTCGCAGGTTTCATTATTGTATTTTATAAATATCAGTATTGATCGGTTAACAAATATTTCAAATAATTTAAGCGATATTTATGAGATTTTTTATAATTATATTTCTGTTCACAATTTCAATATTTGGAATATATTCCTGCGCTCCCAAACCTAAATTGGAGGTCCCGGAAGCTTACAAAGCTGGTCAAAATGCATTTCATAAGATTTGTTCGAACTGTCATGGTTCTGATGCTATGGGTAAGCACACCCAAGCACCCAGATTGATTGATCAGGAATATTTAGCTCCCAACTTTAAAGATGAAGATATACGAGAGACAGTAATAAACGGCACCGATAAAATGCCGTCACAAAGAAAGAAAGTAACCGACAAAGAAATAACGGAAATCATTAAATACCTTCGTTACTCACAAAAGGCTGCAGGTTTAGAAGCAGAAGAAGAGGAAGAGGAAGAAGACGAAGGTTAGTCTTTCACCAGCCTTAGCAAATATAACAACAAGCAAGAATCCCTCTACTCTAATTAGCTTTAGATAATTTATCAGGAAAGCAGAACCTCTTGACAGAGCATATGATTTTGGCTAGATTGACCCGTTCTTATCGCTAACGTTTTATCCTCTCTATTTAATTTCGGAGTTTCAGAATGTCAGATGAAAGCTATATACAATCCTTATTTTCAGATCGTGTCGGTGGAAGCCAGTTCGGCAAAGACACTAAAATTTATAAATTTGAAAAAATAAAGAGAGCAAAAAGAGCCGCTCTTGATGCTAATCCCGACAAAGAATTATTCGATTTAGGCGTAGGTGAACCGGATGAAATGGCCGATTCTGGCGTCGTTAAAGCCTTGCAACTGGAAGCAGAGAAACCGGAAAACCGTGGTTATACGGATAACGGAATAGACGAATTTAAAATTGCCGCCTGTCAATATATGAAAAATATATTTGGCGTTCAAAACCTGGATCCCAATAAGCATGTAAATCACCTAATAGGATCTAAACCAGGTTTGGCAATGGCGCCGGCTGTCTTTGTCAATCCGGGGGATGTCATCCTAATGACGGTACCCGGTTATCCGGTTATGGGAACCCATGCGCAATATCTGGGAGGAGAGGTAATAAATTTACCCCTTACAGAGGAAAATGGGTTTTTACCCGATCTGAAAACCATTGATCCAGACATACTCCAACGCACAAAAATTTTATATTTAAATTACCCAAATAATCCTACAGGTGCAAAAGCAACCCGAAAATTTTATGAAGAAGTTGTTAAATTAGCCAAACAATATGAATTCATAGTAATGCAGGATGCGGCCTATGCTGCCCTAACTTACGATGGAAATTCTGAAAGTTTTCTTACCGTTCCCGGTGCGATGGACGTCGGAGTAGAATTTCATTCACTATCCAAGGCCTACAATATGACCGGATGGCGAATTGCTTTTGTGGTAGGTAATGAACTCATTGTTAAGGGCATCTCATATGTTAAAGACAATATCGATTCCGGTCAATTCGCTCCTATTCAAAAGGCAGGCATTTACGCTCTCGAACACCCTGATATTACAGAAAGAACTGTTGCTAAATACAAACGCCGGCTAAGCATGTTAGTTGATGCCCTTAATTCTGTTGGCTTCAGTGCTAAAATGCCAGGAGGATCATTCTTTTTATATGTTGGAGCTCCCAAAGGAATTAAGGGGGGAAGAAAATTTAAAAATGGTGAAGATTTTTCTCAGTTCTTGATCACTGAAATGTTAATCTCTACGGTTCCTTGGGATGATGTTGGTCATTATATTCGATTTTCTGCTACCTTTGCCGCCAAAGGAGAAGAAGAAGAGAGGCGAATTATAAATGAAATTAAAAATCGTCTCTCAAAAGTCGAGTTTGAGTTTTAATCTAATTTAGTTGCTACTATAAAATCGAGGGGCTATTTCTAAAATGGTTCAATGGACCAAAAAGCTTTAATAGGAATCGGATCCAACCTCGGATCTCCTGTGGAGAATTGCAGGAAAGCTGTTGCAAGTTTATGCGAATCTGAAGAGATAAATGTAATTAAACAATCCTCTCTGTACGAATCCGAACCCATTGGAAAAAAAAACCAGCCATGGTTTGTAAATGCAGTCATCGAAATACAAACTTCCCTTAGCCCTGAACGCCTTTTAAAAAAACTTTTAAATATTGAACAACAGTTTGGAAGGACACGAAATGAAAAGTGGGGTCCAAGAATAATAGATCTCGATATACTCGATTACGACGGAAGAATCATCAATTCAGAATCCCTCACCCTTCCCCATCCCGAAATGCTAAATCGTCGTTTTGTTCTCGAACCACTCAGTGAAATTTCTGGTTCTACAATACATCCTGTGCAAAATAAATCTATTCAGAGCTTATTAAACGAACTTCCTAAAAACCCTGTAGTAAAAAAAATTTCAATATCATAAAAAATCTACTTTCATAGTTTCCATATTTTTCAAAGCTTCTTCTTCTAATTGTTCTAAGGGAATCTTTTTTTCATCGTACTCCAAAAGGTGTATTTTTCCTCGAGTCGATGGGTTGGCAGGCATAAAGACTGAACAGCAATCAGGTTGAGGTTCTACGCTAACATCATAGGTTCCAATTTTTCTTGCAAGCTTGATAATTGATTCCTTATTCATACCAATCAAAGGTCGTAAAATATTCATCGTTGTGACACAAGTAACAGCCGCTAGATTTTCAAGAGTTTGCGATGCGACCTGCCCTAAGGATTCTCCTGTGACCAACCCCGGCATCTCTTGGTCTTTGGCAATTTTATCAGCAATGCGATACATCATTCTCCGATATAAAACAATGCGATTTTCCTCTTTACAATGGTCTCGAATTGACATTTGAATATCCTGAAATGGAACAACAAATAATTTAGCTCGACCTTGATAACCATTAATTATCTTTGCCAACTTTTTGACCTTCTCGTATCCACCGCGACCTAAAAAAGGTTGATTATCAAAAAAAACAAAATGAACCCTGCAACCTCGGCAAGCCATCAAATAGGCAGCAACAGGGCTATCAATACCACCCGAAAGCATGCATAAAATATTTCCTGAGCTTCCAACAGGCAAGCCACAAAGCCCGGGCTCTCGATTATGAAATATAAGGATTTCATTTTCCCCGATTTCTATTTCAAGAGTGAAATCTGAATTCTTAATATCTACATTAAGACCTTTTGGTCCAAGCTTTGACATTATTCTTGAACCCACTTCAAAATTTATTTCAGTGGATGTTTTAGGAAATGTTTTTTCGGACCGCCGTGTTCTTACGCAAAAGTTTAACTGGTCTTTCCCTATTAGTAAGGGTTCAATCCATTGAATTCCCAGTTCAGCCATCTGATCAAAATCAGGATCTATAGAAACTCCGATACTGTAAGAAGCGATACCTGGAATATTTTGCAAGCAATCCCCGTATTTCTCTGCAATCTCGCTACTAAGATCAATTAAAATCCTTCCTCTTGGAATCCTATATTCAATTGCACTATCAGAAGGTAGAGCGCGTTTTATATTTTTAAGTAAAGCTTTTTCAAAATACTTCCTATTTCGGCCTTTCAATCCAATTTCATCGTATCGAACCAAAATAGTTCTTTTATCATCATTCATCTGTAGACAGTTTTCTTTGAAAAGGTAGGCAAAAGCTTTTCATATGTATTTGAAAAAGCATGAAGAAATTTTTCAAGCTCAGCAACGGTATTAGTTCGTGAAAAAGATACTCTTAAACTGCAGCGTGCTTGTTCATCCGTCAAACCAATTCCCGTTAATATCTTTGACGGTTCTTTTGAATGTGCACTACAAGCACTACCCATACCCACATAAATTTTCTCTTTTTCAAGATGGTGAAGCATGACCTCACCCTCAATCGGAGGAAAACTAAAGTTCACTATCCCGGCCGATTGAGAGTCATCTAAAGCTGAATTTATTAAAATAGGCTTTGTTAACTTATTTAAACCTTTTAGCAAATAATTTTGTAATTCTTGAAAACGTATTTGAGTTTCTTTTTGCGTAGTTACAGCAAGCTTAATAGAATCAGCCAAAGCAAGAATTAAGGGAACAGGTAAGGTTCCCGCTCTCAATCCAGACTGTTGCTTTCCACCATGCATTTGAGGGTTTAGCACTAATCTGGAATCATAGATCAATAATCCAATACCTTTCGGACCATGAAACTTGTGCGCAGACAAGGACAAACCCGCCAAACTAGACCACATCTTTTTATCAACTTTAATTTTTCCTATGACCTGAACACCGTCTAAAAAAAGACGGGTTTGTGGAGCTTCCTGTTCTAAATGCTTCATCAAGGAAACCGGATCAATTATGGTACCTAATTCATTATTTACATACGATAGGCAAAGAAGTTTTATTTTTCTTTCTTTGAGAATTGAACTACAAGAATAATCTAATTTGCCTTCTTTAAAATAATTTAATAGGAATAAGGGTTCATTATTAAATTCTTTAAAAGAACGGAGAGTCTCTGTAATGCTGGGATGTTCTAATCCTAGGCAAGCAACTTTTTTATCAGGAAAACAAAAACCTTTAATAAAAAGATTATTGGCCTCCGTTCCGCCACTTGTATAAACAAAACTATGAGAATTGGGAATTCCTAAGGAGTCTCTTATCGATTCTGTGGCATCGTCAATTTTCTTTTTAGCATCCAGTCCAATTTCATAAACAGCACCACTGTTTGCAAAATTGTCCTGCATATAACCTTGAAGAGAGGAATTTATTTCTGGATCCAAAAATGTAGTTGCAGCATTGTCTAGATAAATCATTCTCGCCCCTCAAGCTTCATAGGGGGGCATTAAATCTTGATCGACACCCAACTGATCCATTATCCTTGCAACAACAAAATCAACCAGGCTTTCCACAGAATTTTGCCCCTGATAGAAACCTGGCGAAGCGGGAAGAATCAAAGCACCTGCTTGATCTAATGAAAGAAGGTTCTTTAGATGTATTGTGCTAAACGGAGCTTCTCTTGGAACCACAATTAATTTTCTTTTTTCCTTCAACATGACATCCGCTACTCTTTCAATCAAATTACCTGAGACACCAGCGGATATCCTGCCAATCGTACCCATACTAGCAGGAACTATTACCATTCCATCCAACCTGAATGAACCACTGGCAATAGATGTATTAATTTTTGATGTTTTATGTAAAACAACATTATTCCCCTTGAAATAGGAAGTTTTTAATCCTAATTCAATCTTTAATAGTTCAGCGCCTCGCTCTGAAATAACCACATGAATTTCAGCTTGAGATTTCAAACAATCAAAGAGCCTTTTTCCATAGACTACTCCGCTAGCACCAGTTATAGCCAAAACAAAACGTTTCATAGTTTTTGATCAAACAGATCTTGAACTTCAATTAAAACCTGTTTATGAACCTCCTTTAAAGATCCTTCGCTTGAAATAAATCTAATTTTAGATCCAGTGAAACTTTTAAAAATGTTTTGCACATCAATAAGATAATCAGTTTTTTCAAAAGCGCTTTTGCCATCTCTTGAAGATTCAATTCTTTCAAGACTTTTTTCAGGTGGATTATGGAATATAAGAACCCGATCAGGTTTTGGCGCAAACTTTTCGTTGTCTATTTTAATCTGTTCTGGGTTAAATCCCAAGGCACCCTGGTAGGCTGCAGTAGAAAAATAATAACGATCCATCAATACCACTTTACCAGCATTTAATGCTGGCTGGATATTATTCTCCACATCTTCCCTTCTGTCATTTACAAACCATTCTAATTCTTCCTCAGGACTAATCTCCTTCCGACCTTCCGTCAAAAGTTGACGTATTTTCATCCCCCATTTGCCTTTAGTTGGTTCCGCAAATATTTGATTTGTTATTTTTTTCTTATTTAAAAGCTCAGAAAATATTCTACATTGAGTGCTTTTACCTGTGCCATCAATACCCTCAAAAGCTATTAATACCCCTGAATTCAAAATTAATTGCTCCAAAGTTTTAAAAATAAATTTTCTTATATTTATGGTTTGTATAGTTAATATTTTCAGTTTAACAACCTTTTATAATTGAACAACTTGCCTCAATTATCAATATATAAATTAACCAATTTAATAAAAATCTTGCTTTATTATAACCTTAGAAAAACAAATCAGTCAGCAATTACTGTCAACAGAACAAATTGCATTTATTTTTAATTAATTTGATAATATTTATTCTTTATATAGTTATTAAATTCTACATTTAACGTTAAGGAGTTTTTGTGAGAAAGTTTTGGAGAGTATTTGGATGGGTATTCCTCGGGATATTTATTCAATTCAAGTTTAATGCTTTATACGGAATCGTTTTCCTTGAAAATCTTAACTTTCATGATCGAACCTATTGGGTCGAAATGAAAATGACCTCTACAGACGAAAGCCTTCGAGTTTTAAAAATTAAAACAACGGTTCATCACTCTTTAGGAGCAGACTATTTCGCCAATGTTTATATACCTGATAAATACACGGTTTTAAATCACAAACCCTATATTGGGGTGGAAGCCATTCCAGGTTACCATGCATATAAAATGAACATGAAACGTAAATATAGAGATGTTTTGGCCGAAACAAATTTTATTCTTTCCCCTATTGAAAAAGAAATTCCTTCGATGGAAATGAAAGTACACTTTGAAAATTTAAAACAACGATTACATGCAGATGAATCTTTTATGATTTCTACTCAACACAAAAATACCAAAATTGAAGGACCAGAAAAAGCTGAAGCTATCTATCCACAAAAATTAGGCATGTAACCGAACAAAATGGCACGAACAAAAAAATTTAAAGATTATTACAAAATCCTGAACGTACCTGACACTGCCAACCAGGAAGATATAAAAAAATCTTACAGAAAATTGGCGCTAGAATTACATCCAGACCATAATCCCAACGATCCAGCCAGCGAAAACAAATTTAAGGAAATAACAGAAGCCTATGGGGTTTTAAGTGACATAAATAAAAAAAATGAATACGATAAATTTCGATCCGATTTCCTTTCAGGTCGCACAACTAACTCCTCGCCATTTAATTACTCTCAAGAGGATATTTTCTCAAGTATGTTTCAAGGTCAAAATGCTCGCGATATTTTTGAAGAACTTAATAGGGAATTCAGCCGTTCCGGTGTTCGCTCGGGCAATGGTTTTTTCGAATCAATATTTTTTGGTGGAGCCGTTGGTGGTCTAGGGAGGATTCTTCGCATGGTACCAGGTCCTATAGGCAGGATAGGAATGGGTCTCAAGTTAGCACAAGTGGTAGGCACCTCACTTTACACCTTAAACAAAATGAGAAAAGCAAAGGATGGAGCTAAACCAAATAAAGCAAAGGAAAAAGAAAATCCTTTGGCAAATAACATAAAAGGAATATTCACACAAAATCCGATCGAAAAGAAATCATCTTTAGATATGGATTTTGCTATATCAGCATCTCCATCGGAAGTATTAAATGGGACACGAAAAAAAATTTCTTACCAAGTTGATGGCAAAACCGAGCAATTAATTATCCGCATTCCCCCTAAATTTCCATCAGGAGGAAAATTACGTATCCGCCAAAAAGGCCGTACCCTTAATGAAGATCGAGGAGATTTGTTCATCACCGTCAATATTGATCCTAGCACCAATTCCTTTCCTTAAAATATGAGCAAACCCCAAATACTTGATTACTGGCTTAAATTTTTTCAAGATCTTTTCCTCGGAACATTGAAAAAACTTTTTATTTTTTGTTTTGTCGGTTTAGGTGTCAGCGTTTTATCTATACTAACTTTTGACGCCAAAGTTCTTGATATTTCAGAATGGAATAGTTGGCTTGAGTCCTCTATTTTCATTCTCGCTTCACTATGGTACTTGGGTATCGGCATTTTACATAGTTTGATTGCCTGTGTACTTAATGTGATGATTCAAAAACTAAAAGAAGGCTTAGAAGGCTTGCAACAATTATTAGACTGGTTGACCCGTGAAGTTATAGGGCGTATCCCAAAACTCCAAAAAAATATCCCACGCTCAGAGCTTGAAAAAAAATATGACCAAGTGGGTAACGAATTAAAGACCAAGTTGAAACAAAAAAGTGGATTTACAAGTTTTTTTTCAGGAGTTTTATTTGGTGTGATTTTAAAGGTTTTGAAGTTTTTATTTCTCGATCAAATAGTCGAAGAGTTGCAAAAAAAAGAATCAAGTCAAATCACTTCTACTGATATCGAACATGCTGTTCGACGGGTCGGTACGGAAGTCATGATCTCTCCAATCACAGATAATTTATTTTTGGTTCATGCTGTAAATATAGCATTGGGAATATTATTTTTTGGAATGCCATTTGCTCTTCTTTGGATAATATAACCTTGCTTAAATGATCTTTTTAAATAAGAACCATCCAAAAATATCTTTGCCAAAATAATAGGTTATCTCATCAGAAATGCCTTATAATGCTGGCCACGAAATTTAAGTGGGATTAACAATTTAACCCCTATTTTGATGTTTCACCTTTAAAAACAAATGAAAAATTTTTTAAATAAGAACATAATTTTAATTGCTCTGATACAAATATTTTATTGCCCCGATAATGGATGGGCTAAACCGATCTCAGTTTTTGTTAGCATTATTCCGCAAAAATATTTCGTAGAACGTATAGGAGGCGATGAAGTTAATGTTCATGTAATGGTCAAGGCAGGTGAAAGTCCAGCAACATTTAATCCAAATCCTAAAAAAATGAGTAGACTGACCAATACAAGTTTGTATTTCAGTATTGGCGTTCCGTTTGAAAAAATCTGGCTTTCTAGGATTAAAGCCATTCAGCCTAGCCTAAAATTAGTTCCATTAAATAATAATTTGCCATTGATCATGCCATCGGGGCACCAAGGCTCAAAGAAATCTTTCCATGAAAAAAGCGATCCGCATATTTGGACCAGCCCACCCCTTGCAAAAATTATGGCTATAAAAATCAAAGATGCTTTATCAAGGGAGAGTCCTCAAAAAGCAGAGTTTTTTAAAAAGAATTATACGGCTCTTGCCAAAGACTTGGAGGCTTTGCATAGCGAAATCCGAGATATTATAGCTGCAAAAAATACTCGTAGCTTTATGGTATTTCATCCGGCCTGGTCTTATTTCGCGGACACTTATGGTCTAGAACAAATTGCTATTGAACATCAGGGCAAAGAACCAGGACCCAGAGCACTACAGAAAATAGTCACCCAGGCAAAAAAACTGAAAATAAGGGTTATTTTCGTTCAAAAACAATTTGGTCTTTTGATAGCGCAAAAAATCGCTAAAATGATTGGTGCCACCGTACAAGAAATAGACCCACTTTCAGAGAATTACTTCGAAAATATGCGCCAAACGGCAAAAGCAATTTCAGGAGCAAATCATTGACCGAAAATCCCATCATTAAAATCCGCGATCTCCATTTCAGTTATGGTGGACCTCCTATTCTCGAAGACATTCAACTAGATATTGAAGCTAAAGAATTCGTAGGCATGGTTGGGCCAAATGGTAGTGGCAAAACAACACTACTAAAAATTATCCTTGGACTTTTAGATCCTGATAAAGGCTCGGTGGAAGTATTAAGTAAACCTGCGAATCAAGCAGTAAAGAATATTGGCTATATGCCACAACTCACGCCTTTCTCTAGAGATTTTCCTATAAGTGTTGAAGAAACGGTGCTTATGGGACGACTTGGAAAAACATCTAGGATCGGACTCTTTAGTAAAGAAGATAAAGGGCTTGCAGCAAAATCGATGGAAGCAGTGGAAATTCTCGATTTAAAAAAACGTTCTATCGGTTCACTTTCGGGAGGACAATTACAACGCGTGTTGATTGCCCGCGCTTTAACCTGCAATCCTGAGATCATGATTCTTGATGAGCCCACTGCAAATGTCGACATGAAAGTTGAAAAAGACATTTTTGATCTACTAAAAAAATTAAACGAAAAAATTACTATCATTGTTGTGACTCACGATATCGGTTTCATTTCAAAATACATAACTAAGGTAGCTTGCCTCAATCGAAACCTTATATGTCATCCCACTTCAGAACTTACTGGAGAAACCATAGAAGAGCTTTATGGCACGCACGTGCATATGGTACATCACCACCATGAAGGAGAAAATCGACATTGAACTCCTTTCTTGAAGCTGCCACCTCGCAACCATTTATGCAAAACGCTATTGCTGGAGGAATATTAGCCAGTATAGCTTGTGGTGCCATTGGTTCTTATGTTGTGGTCAAGAGAATCGGCTATCTGGCAGGAGGCATTGCACATGCTGTTTTAGGAGGAATGGGAATTGCTTATTACTTAGGTCGTTCACCCATTGAGGGAGCTTTAGTTTCAGCCTTGGTTTTTGCTTTTATTCTAGGATGGGTTAGTTTGCGAATGCAGCAACAAGAAGACACCATAATAGGAGCGTTATGGGCAGGCGGCATGGCAGTTGGAATTTTATTCATTTCAAAAACACCCGGATACAACGTTGAACTGATGAGCTTTTTATTTGGAAATATATTGATGATCGCCGCGGAAGATCTTTATTGGATAGTAGGTCTAGATCTGCTCATCCTAACAATAGTTTTTCTATTTTACAAACAGTTCATAGCCGTCTCTTTTGATGAAGAGTTTGCAAGACTTCGAGGCATTCCAGTAGAGCGTTTTTATCTACTATTTCTTTCTCTAGTAGCTCTCACTGTTGTCATATTAATTCAAATTGTAGGTTTAATTTTAGTCATTGCCTTATTGACACTCCCGGCTGCGATCGCGGGTCTCTACGTTCGATCCTTAAATTTAATGATGATATTAGCATCGATAATTGGAGTGGTGTTTACTACAAGTGGTTTAGCAATATCATATCAACCTGATCTACCACCGGGTCCAACCATAATTCTTCTCGCAGGAAGTTTTTATTTAATTTCCCTCATTTTGAATCAAATAAAAAAACAAAGTTTAAGCATCAATGATTGTTGCTCTAGCCTTGAAAAAGAATTGACCAAGGTTCAAGATAAAAAACGCAATATCCTTGTTTGGGTTTTAATAATCAATACCGGCATGTTTTTTATTGAGGCTATATACGGTTGGTTCGCACAATCGAATGCGTTGATGGCTGATGCCTTAGACATGTTGGGTGATGCCGCTATTTTTGGTTTTTCACTTTATGTTATTGGACTCAACACGATTTGGCAAAGCCGGGCGGGATATATAAAGGGAATCATCATGGCCATTTTTGCTATAGGAGTTTTAACAAGTGCCTTTTATCGAGCCTTTAACCCTATAATTCCACAGATAACCACAATGGGTGTTGTTGGTTTCCTGGCACTCGCTGCCAACTTGGTTTGCGCATTAATGTTATTAGGTTTCAGAGATACTGATGTTAATATGCGGTCAGCTTGGCTCTGTTCACGCAACGATGTATTAGCAAATCTTGGGGTGTTGCTGGCTGCTGTGGGAGTGGCATGGACAAATTCACCCTGGCCTGATCTGGTTGTTGGAATAAGTATTTCTGGTTTAATATTAAAATCTGCCATCGAAGTTATGAAAGATGCAAAAATTGAAATAGCTAATCATCAAGCTATTTAAAGTTTTACTTCCATCCTACTCCACTAATCAGTTTTTATTATTAGTATACTAAATTTATAATACTTATGATATTAGGGTTAGATGACATTCTAGGCGGGGAAACTTTTTTTTCATTCCTGATCTGGGTTATCTTGACCGGTCTGTACTATCTGGTCTGCTATCTAGCAACTTTAAATGTTCTTGATGACGTCACGAGAAACAGTTGGTTAAAACTTCCTGCTTTAATGCTTGCGACTATTCCTTCAGCAGGTCTTATGGCTGTATTTAGCTATAAACCTTACATTTTTTCAATTCTTATCCTCTTTGCAAATTATTTTCGAGTGAAGAATATAATTCAAAACCCTAATCCGAAATGGAGAGGTTTTAAAGCCAATCCTACTGTTTTTTACTTATGTAGTTATAGCTATATTGTGTTACTAACAATATTGGCATTCTACCTCCCTTCCCTCGAGTTTAATCAATAAATACCAATAAATCTATCTTGATGAAATCGTAAAAATTATTAGCTACCTTTCCATTTTAAAAATGGTAACCACATCGCGGTCTTTTTTTGATAGTTAACGTAGGCATCTCCAAATTGTTCCTTAAGTGCCATTTCTTCGAAGTGTATACGATACTGAAAACCGAACCATGCCAATAAAGTCCCGGCCATTCCTATATATAAGGAATGCGTTGTAACAGCATAAGATATGACAACCAACATCATGGATGTGTAGGTTGGGTGGCGCATATATCCATGCAACTGATCAGTCTTTAAGGTCTGTTTTTCTCGAAAAGCAATATTGAATTTAAAACGCAAAACCCCAAGTTGTGCAATGGATAAAACCCGCAAAGTAGAACCCAAAATAAATAGTATAACAATGATAGATAACTCTATCGTCTCAACAGGAATTAATGTAGTTCGTGAAACGAAAGACATGCCAATAAGAGAGCCAACAATTGGAAAAACATGACCGAAAAGTTGCTGCAAATAAGCTTTATTTAATTTTATATCCTCTGGTTTTTCTGTCAGTGTGAATACCACAATTTCAATAATTCCAAATATAAGATTACAATAAGAAACAATTAGCATGCGTTCTGCATGCGCACTACCTAACCACCAGGGAACTAGTGGAAGCAAATAAGTCAATCCAACAAGGATGATATTAAAGTTAAAATTTCTGATTAGGCAAAGGAGAAAAATCGAGACAAAACAGCCAAAATTAATTTGAATAAGTAGAATAGCTGACACAAAAACCTCTAACAGTCATTTAAAAACAAATAATTATCGAAATGGGACTATCGATAAATTACAAAGAATAATCACCAATAATCGGGTATTCTACTGTTTTTTAGGGCAGTTTTATTATAAAATAACAGCCTTTTTACATACATTTTAGTATTTCAACTCGCAAAATGATCCAATAGATAAAAACACATACTTAAAATCAGGGCAATTCCAACAAAGAAATACCTTTATTAATAAATAGTTGGCCTATAAAATGTCCTAATATTTATAAACGGAAATAAAGTAACAATGGATGCAAAATCATTAAATATTCCAGAAGAAGTCAAACGCGAAATAGATACTTTTGCTGCAGAAGTAGAACGACTTAATCGCGGCGAAGTTGGGGATGAAGATTTTAAAAGATTCAGGCTCCAGCAAGGAATTTATGGTCAAAGGCAGGAAGGGGAACAAATGGTTCGGACAAAGTTGCCTGCTGGAAAAATAACCAGTAGTCAACTGCAGTGTCTGGCAGACTTTGCCGAAAAATATTCGCACGGAATTTTACACATCACCACCCGTCAGGACATTCAATTACATTACGTAAAAATCAATGATGTCCCTCAGGGACTTGAGGATCTTGCGCAAGCAGGGATCACTACACGTGAAGCTTGCGGTAATACGGTTAGAAATGTAACTGCTTGTCACAAGGCAGGAACCTGTACTACAGAAGCATTTGATGTTAGCCCCTATGCTTTGGCTGTTTCTAAATACCTGCTTCGACAGGATCTAACACAAAACTTACCAAGAAAATTTAAAATAAGTTTTGGTGGCTGTAATGGCTGTGGCTTGGCTCCTATTCATGATATTGGATTAAAAGCCGTAATCAAAAACGAAAATGAAAAAGAGGTTCGTGGTTTCCGAGTTCTGGTTGGTGGCGGACTAGGTTCTTTTCCACATGGAGCTTTGCCTTTAACTGACTTTATTCCAGAAAGCCAACTGCTTAGGATGTGCGAAGCCTTGGTAGCAGTTTTCGACAAATATGGCGATAAAAAAAATCGCAATAAAGCCCGTTTCAAATTTGTGCTAGACAAATTAGGTCTAAAAAAAATAAAAGAGCTTTACGACGAAGAGTTTTCCGCCCTAGAGAATAAAGCTTATGCGCCAATTCAGATAGAACAAGAAAAGGTTCCAAATATGCCGGAATACAAATCAGCAGATTGCAATGCTGATCCAGAATTCCAATTATGGAAAAGCAGGAATGTTGAATCCCAAAAACAAGCTGGCTTTCATAACATACAGGTCAAACTAATATTAGGTGACTTTAGTATTCCGCAGGCGAGAGCTTTAGCGGATATATCCAAAAATTTTGCAGGAGCAAAACTTGTTGCCACAGTTAACCAAAATTTAATGATCCCATGGGTTAAAGAAGATGCTTTTGGTAATATTTTTAATGAACTTAAAAAAATAGGTCTCCATAAAGCTGGCACAGAAGAGATCCGTGACATCACTTGCTGCCCAGGTTCTGAAACTTGCAATCTTGGTATTACCGCATCGCGTGGATTAGTTGATACCCTGCATAACGAAATGGAAAATGGTTTTGAAACATCCAAGGATATGGATCATATTACGATTAAGGCAAGCGGATGTCCTAATTCCTGTGGTCAGCATCATATTGCATCTATTGGTTTTCATGGAGGTGCAAAAAAGTTAAATGGCATACTAACCCCTCATTATGAAGTTTTGCTGGGAGGAAGAATTTCCGAAGATAAAGTTGTGTTTGGAACATCAGTGATAAAAATACCTGCCAAAAATGCACCGAAAGCGATGAAAAGTTCCATCAACGATTATAAAAATAATAAGAAGGACAATGAAACTTTTGGAGAGTATTTTGACAGAATGGGTAAACGTCACTTCCGAGAATTACTCGATCCACTAAAAACCCTGCCAAATATTGAACAATCTCCAGAATCCTATATTGATTATGGCACTACCGAAAAATTTAGTCTTGAAGATCGCGGGCAAGGAGAGTGTGCCGGAGCCGTAACAGATATGATTACAGATAGAATTACAGAGGCAGAGCGAGCTCACTTCCAAGGTAAACTAGCTATAGAAAAAAAATTAACTAAAGATGCGGGTCAGCATGCACAAAGGAGTGTAATTGCATCAGCACGCGCGTTGCTGGTGACCGAAGGGATGGATTTTAATGATGATTGGGAGTGCTTAAAAAAATTCCAATCTTTAGTTATTGATATGGAAATTGTTTCTTCAAAATTTGCCAAACTTATAGACCAGTTCGAAAAGGTTGAAGAAGTTTCCGATGAAAAAATGGCAGAAAGTTGGGTGAATGATGCTGGCTTACTGGTAGATGAATGCAAAACAGTGCAGGAAAAGATGCAGTCCGATAAATCTCTTAGAATTCGAGTAGGTGGCGACAATCCAAAAGAAAAAATAAATGAAAAAGCTACCCAGGCATCCATTGATCTTTTAGGAGTAAAATGCCCATTCAATTACGTCAAAACAAAAATCAAACTTGAAACAATGCCTCCAGGTAGCATACTAGAAGTCTTATTAGATGATGGGGAACCCTCTGAAAATGTACCAAAGAGCATTAAAAACGATGGACATAAAGTTATTTCTCTTGTTGAAGAACAGGGTCATTACAAACTGACCATCGAAAAGGTCTGTTAACTAATGCTTATTAGCATGACTGGTTTTGGCCGGTCCGAATGCCAGGAAAATGAATATACCTATCAAGCAGAAATCAGGTCAGTCAATAATCGTTTTATTGAAGTCACCACAAGACTCCCAAAAGCCTACTCAGATCTAGAACAGCCATTAAAAAGTCTAATCAAATCTTATTGTTCAAGAGGCTCTATTAACCTCTCCATTAACATTGGATATTCGAACGATAGCCCCGATGAATTAGAAATAAAACCTAATCTTTTACTTGCCAAGCAATATTTAGACGCGTTAAAACATATTCAAAATTCACTAGGTTTGACTGGAGAAGTAGATTTAAAAGCTGTAGTGGGATTAAAAGAAATAATCAAAATCGAACCCGCAACATTAGATCCGGCGAAAAAAGATCTTATTCTTAAGATAGCTGAAGAAGCATTAATATCCCTACAAAAAATGAAAGAAGAAGAAGGAAAAAACTTACAAACTGATTTAAGTAATCGAATTAACTCAATAGAAAAACACGCAACTGAAATTGAATCACGACACCCTCAAGTATTAGAAGAGTATCAAGAAAAACTGAAAGAAAGAGTAAGAATAATTACAGATGGTCTTGAGATAGAAGAAACACGCTTAGCCCAAGAAGTTGCTCTTTTAGCAGATCGATGTGATATAACTGAAGAGATAACTCGCTTAAAAAGCCATTTGAATCAATTTAAAAGTTTTTTAAAAACAAATGGACCGATAGGTCGAAAACTAGAATTTATCACTCAAGAAATTAATAGGGAAATCAATACTACAGGTTCAAAATCCAATGACACCATGATCTCTAAACAGGTCATTGAAATAAAAAGTGAACTTGAAAAAATCCGAGAACAGGTGCAAAACATAGAATAAACTTTATCTAAATAACTATTTGCAACAATATATAAAGGGTGTTTGGAAAATGGCACAAGAACGATATCTTTCAATTCCTTTCTTTCGCAAAGGCTTGCCCATTATAATTTCCGGTCCTGCTGGAACAGGTAAAACAGAATCCTGCAAACTTTTAATAAAAAAGCTTCCAAACCTTAATATAATTATTTCACATACAACTAGAAAACCCCGACCCGGAGAATTAGAGGGCGTAGATTACCACTTTATCTCAAAGGAAGAATTTGAAGTTAAAATTAAGGAAAATAAATTTTTGGAATGGGCTAAAGTCCATACAAATTATTATGGAATTTCCCTTGAATCCATTGAAATAAAAGAGGATAAGGAATTTGACATTTTACTAGAACTGGATATCCAGGGGATTGAAACACTTCGGAAAATTAATTTCAAAGGTATTTTCATCCTGATCCTTCCTCCTTCCATGAATGAAATGACCAAGCGCCTAAAAAATAGAGGCACTGAAACTGAAGAAAGTATCGAAATGCGAATAAAAAATGGAAAAGAAGAAATAAAAAATTATAAAAAATTTGATTATATAATAACAAATTATGAAGTGGAACAAACAACAGAATCCATCATTTCCATTATTCGAGCCGAAAAGTTAAAGCTTAACCGATATATCCCTACTTCGGAAGATATTAAAGAAATAATGGGTTAAAAAATGTCCCGAATCAACCTCACGGATTTAATCAGCGAAAAAGTTAAAAACCTTAAAGCCTATCAGGTTGAAGATGTAAAAGAAGGGATTAAACTTCATGCAAATGAAAACCCATACCCAACATCGCCAGAGTTTACTAAAATAATTTTAGATTACTTGAAAAACCTTGACCTAAATCGATATCCCGATCCAGATTGCAAAAATCTAAAAAAAGCTATCTCTAATATAATTAAATCGCCTACGAACCAGCTTATTATTGGAAACGGATCGGATGAATTGATTCAAAATCTAATGCAAGTATTTTGCGACGAAGGAGATACCGTTGCATTTCCAGACCCTACCTTTGCCATGTACTATATCATTGCAAAGGGAATGGGACTTAAAGTCGAAACATATCCTTTAAATAATGAATGGGATTTTAATGCAAAACAACTATTGAAACACCTTCATTCAAATAAAGCCCGCCTTGTATTTATAAGTTACCCTAATAACCCAACCGGAAATTGTTTTTCAAGAAAAGAAATTCAAGAACTTATCGAAAGTTATCAAGGAATTGTAGTTCTTGATGAAGCATATTATGATTTTTCAGGTCTAACTTTTTTAGATCAAATGCAAGATCATAATAATTTAGTTATATTGAGAAGTTTGTCAAAAATTGGTCTGGCAGGTCTTAGAGTGGGTTACGGCATCTTTCCCCGTGAATTAGTGGATGAAATAAACAAAGTTAGAATGCCTTATAATTCAAATTCGATTTCTCAAATTGCTGCAGCAGAATTATTAAAAAATTTTTCTTTGGTGCAAAATCAGATTGATTCAATTAAAAACGAAAGAGACCGACTACTAAAAGAATTATCTAAAATGAAATCTATCACTGCTTTTCCTTCTGATTCAAACTTTATTTTATTTAAGGTTGCGAATAACGGGGAAAAACTTTTTTATGACTTAATGGAAAATGGAGTTTTGATAAGAAACTTAGGATCGCACCCAATGTTGAACAACTGCTTACGTGTTACAATTGGAACAAAATATGAAAATGACCAATTTTTAGAATTATTAACTCAAGCGTCACAATAGCAAACACCAAATAAAATTATATGCGTAGCAAATCCCTTATTGTAGGTTTTTGGGTATTATTAAGTCTCATATGGATTGTGGTAGGCTTTCTTTATTTTCAAGCTACTCACCCTATAAGCAACGACACCCGCCAACAAGTATTTGAAATTAAACCTGGGATGTCATTAAAAAAGGTTTCCAGTGAACTTTCTCGACAAGGTCTTATACGCAACCAAACTGCCTTTCAAGCTATCGCTCTGATACAAAAAAAACAAAAATTAATTATGGTTGGTGAATATAATGTCTCCCCTTCTATGCTTCCAACAGAAATTTTACAGCAAATTACTTCCGGTAAAACAGTTCTACATCCTGTCACCATCCCCGAAGGATACCGGATTATAGAAATAGCAAATATGCTTGAAAGTAACGGTCTTGCCAACAAAGAAAAGTTTTTAAAAGAGACAAAAGATACGGGGTTATTAAAAGATATTACAAAAGACTCTCTAGAAGGTTACTTGTTTCCGGAAACATATCATTTCGGGAAATATACTGATGAAAAAACAATCGTAAAAAAAATGGTAGACACCTTCAAACAGCGGGTCTTAAATCAGAAGTTTCTAAATCGGTCTAGAGAGATTGGGTTTTCTTTTCACGAAATCATAACTCTTGCTTCTTTAATAGAAAAGGAAACAGGAAAAGATTCTGAGCGCAAGCAAATATCATCTGTTTTCCATAATCGATTAAAAAGAAATATGCTGCTACAAACTGATCCGACTGTAATCTATGCGCTAGAAAATTTTGATGGGAATATAAAAAAACGGGATTTAAAAATTGACTCACCCTATAATACCTATCGATATAAAGGTTTACCTCCAGGACCTATCTCAAGCCCGGGTCTCAAATCAATTATTGCAGCACTATACCCTGCTAATACTTCAAACTTATATTTTGTTTCGCGTCAGGATGGAAGCCATCAGTTCTCATCAAACCTCAATGAACATAACCGGGCTGTAAGAAAATATCAACTTCGCAAAATAAGTCGAAATCCTTAAAAAAGTTATAGGCTGCCTCCTTGCCTACCATTTAAAACAAATTTAATATCATGGTGGATTTTGCTTCTCCTGTAAAAAATGAATTAAATTGCATATTAAATGATTAAAAGGAACTTCGATATTTCTTTTGATCCCTTCCTCTATAATAATGCCATTAATGGATTCAATTTCGGTTTTTTTCCCATTGCGCATGTCTTGTAACATGGAAGATTCATGCTCATAAGTGCTGGGCAATAACTTTCCGTAAAATTCCTCCAAATATTCTTGCGTGTTTTGCCAATGAGTTTGATAACCCATTGCCTCCATTACAATAAATACTTCTTCAATGATTCCATCCATAATTATTCTGGAACTTTTTTCCTCGCCAAGAGAACCATAAGGAACCTCTAAAATAGCCCCCAGTGCATTTAGAGGGCAGTTATATAGCATTTTTGCCCAAAGGTCTTTTGCAATTTCCTGTGTAACTTCACACGGAAGTCCACCTCCGGAAATTGCTTCGGAAAGCAAGGAAAGCCTTTTTAAATCGCTAATAAAAAGTGAACCTAAATGAACTGGTTGTGCATGAACTGTTACTTCTACAATATTTGGTTCAGGCCGAATAAAACCTGTTATAACCCGAGCATTAAATACATTCATTTTCGAAAAATATTTTAAGAATTTTTCAGCATTACCCCAACCATTTTGACAAAGAACAATATTTGGAGAGTCAAATTTTACTAGTTTTTCTAATTGGCGACTCAAAGCCTCGGAATCAAAAGATTTCACACAAACCAAAATAAAATCATATTCTTCAGGAGAAATATCATTTAGATTTGAAATTGCACAAAAAGTTCCTGGGGAATAATACAGCTCACCAAAAATTCCAATTCGACTTAAACCTTTGCCTCTAAGTAAGTCTACTACTTCCTTCTTACCAACAATTGTTACTGAACAACCAGATTGAAGAAGAAAGCTAGACAACCCCAAACCGACCGCTCCAGCACCCAAAACCAAAATTTTTATCATATTAAATATTCCTGTTTTAATCCTTTTACAAATTCAAATATCAATCATCCTTTAAATAAATGAATCTTTTAGAAAATTTTAATTTCCGCATCACTATTTTAAATTTCTAGTTGGATGGTTTGATTAATTTTAAAAAGAAAGATAAACTAGATTTTATATTAATTTTTATCTATTTTTTTAAACTCTTTTAAAACGAGCGCAGGAGGATTTATGAATATCAAAAGCAATCAAAAATCCCAATTTAATTATGAAGAGTGGATAAGTCGACTTTTTCAATATATTAAAACAGCTCAACATATTTTTATAGGATTTACTCAGGCAATAAAAATACAGATTAAGAGAGGATTTTTTGAAATATGGAATGAAATCGGACCCTTTGCCTCAAAACTTTCAGTAATGGATTTCTTTTTTGCTGGAATAAATATCATTGCCGGTCTATTGGGCATTATATTTATGATAACTGGAATGGGTCTTTTAAGTTATCAATCGCTATTATGGTTGCAAACAGGGGTTTGGATAGAATATCCTTTGCTAGCAATCTTTAACTTCTTATTTGAAAACACAGCACTACAACAGTGGATAATTAGTCCTGAATCATGGTTTGGAATGCAAAAACTAATTCTTTGGTTTTTAGAATCTATCCCAATTACGCTTGCATTAATAGTTCCAGGGATATCCATAGCATTTTCAGCATCTGTTATTTTTTTCATTGCACTATTTTTAAGATTTTATCAGCTAAAGAAAATTTAATGTCGAAAGAATCACTACCTCTAAAAGAAAAACTGGAGTCATCGAAAAAATATCTCCAAAATGCAGATCTAAAAGGTGCAGACCTTGCTGGTGCTGATTTAAAAGGTGCCCTTCTAGGAGGAGCTAACCTGCATGGTGCAAATATGAATAAAATTTTTTTAGGTGATGCTCAACTTTCAAAGGCTAATCTTACTGAAGCCAATCTAGAGGAAGCCAACTTAAATTCCGCAGATTTGAATAAAGCAAATTTAAAGGGTGCTAATATGCACCAACTTTACGCTAGGGCGGCAGATTTAAGGGGTGCAAATTTAAGTAATGCTAACCTTACCAAATCAAATTTACGCCAATGCTCCATGTTTAAATCATGGATGAAAAATTCTGATTTTAGTGGAGCTAACCTACAAAATATTAAGGGAGCACAATCACAAATGCAGGAATCAAAATTCTGCAGTGCTAAATTGGAAGGGGCGGATCTATCTGGAGCTAGAATGGAAGGAACTGACTTGAAAGGAGCAGGTCTACAAGCAGCAAATTTAAGCAGATCAGTTCTAAAAAACTCTAACTTAGAAGGAGCTGACTTAAAAGGGGCTAATTTAAGATATGCGATTGGCTTGACTGCAGAACAAATTGACTCCGCTCTAATCGACAAAAATACTCTTTTACCGAATTATCTAAAAGTTGAATGGAAATCAGAAACAGAATTTAAATGTCATACTTCTCAGCAAAATTCTACATACTAATAATTACAACGCGTTTCTCCGATCTATTTCAGTAAGCAGATCCTCTACCGTGGAAATATCTACAAAATCTCTATGACCAGCCACCATTCCTACGATGTTAACACTTAGTGGAAATGGCTCGTTTCGATCACGCAAAATAATTGTACCCGTTATATCCTGCTCATTAAATTTAACCAAATTTTTCGCCATAATTGGCAAACTGACTCCCTCTACTTCGACCGAGAAAGAATATTGTTGTTCCACATATTCTTTTAGCTCTTTGACTTCAAATTCAGATAAAAGATAATTAGCTCTACGCTCAGCCCACAATTTGGTTTTACCGTTTTCCGGTAATTTTGAATAATCCTGAATCAAATTATAAAAGGGTGCTAGAGGCTCATCTCTCAAATAACATATCCAATCAACCTTGACAAAATTCTCCTGATTCTGACCTGACAAAAGTCGCGAAGATTGAATAATCGAATATGCTCTATATAACTCCATCCTTAATCCTCTTTAAACAAAATAGGTATCCTTTAATTATAAAAATGAAGTATTTTTATATCGTCTGCTAATTATAAAGAGTATGATTATCATCGTAAATTCAAATTTTATAAAATATCATTTTAATAAAATACGATGGATAATTCACGAAAGATAATAAAGTTTAATGCTTCAACTGGTTTTACAGTTGTACTGGAGTTTGGAAATAACGAAGAAATGAATAAATACCAAAATAAAATTAAAGAGGCAGGCTTGGAATGTGAAACCATTCCAAGCTTTAATATAAATTTTGATCAAGCTGATTTATTTATGGATATGCGAAGCCCAGAATGCAAAGCACAGTTCGATATTGATGACTGGATTTGAGGGTTAAAATTATATTAAACATCGAACGATTTCTAATGGATAGCTTTAACTTGAATTAAAACAAGTTTTGATTTATTAACTTGTTAAAAGTTTTTATTGCAGAGTCTTCTTGTTCAATTTAATTTTATCTCGCAACACTTCAATGCGTTTAGAAAGTGTTTGACCCGGTTCTTTGCGATTCTGCAATATTCGTGTAAACCAATCTATGCCCTCCCCTAATTTTGGATTCATTTTAATAGCCTTTCCATAATCTTCAATTGCTCTAGCATATAGACCCATTCGATCCTCCAAAATTGCTCGATTAGCAAAGGAAACTGCAGACTCAGCATCAAGCCCTAATACTTCATCAAAAGCCTTCAAGGCTTCTGTGTCTCTTCCCAACTGCATGAGAGTTCTAGCTCGACCCCTTTTGGCATGGATAAAATCTGGATCCTGCGAGATCGCCTTTTCATAATATAAAAGGGCCTCCTGATACTTTTCATCTGTATAAAGACTAACAGCTTTAGCAAAAGATGGGCGTCTTTCTGAGTGGTTAGAGCTTTTTAATATTGCCCAAAAAAAGGAAAAAAAGATCATACAAATTCCGAAAAATCGGATAATACGATAAAAACGTTCTAATTCCATAACAGGAATAACTATTGAGAAAACTTCCAATGAGCAAGGCGTACGCCCTCGTTATTTAAACGTCTAGTAATCCTTCTTATAGAAGCCCCATTAAGGTTTTCTTTTCTAAAAATAGCATTTACAAATCTTGCAACAACATCAGGTTTGTCTTCACCAAAATTAGGCACTTTTTTACCAACAAATTCATAAGTAGACTTATTGGCAGTATAAAATCTAAAAAAGGTAGTTAAATACAAAATCATGCTGTTTCTAGCAATATTAGGTAGTTTTCGTCTTCCAAATTTTTTAGCACTGAGTTTTGAAAATTGCATTCCCGCTATTCTTCTTCGCGAATCTAATTCATTTTTATCGATCTCAAACTTAAAAGCCTGAAAACAAGCTTGAAGAACAGAACTCTCCAAATTGCCATAAGGAAATTCATTCTTACCTTGTTGAAGTTTTTTCATTTGATCCATTGCTATCTTTCCTTTAGGAGAAAAACAAAACTGCGCCCGCCATACTCTAAACTCCCTTACTGTCTTAATCATAAATCTCTTAATTATGGATAGCTGGATCAGGCTTTAGATTCTGTTCTGCAACATAGGTTTGATGACCTTTTTGGTGCACCAACACATGATACCAAGGTTCATCTTTTGGGGGTCGAGTTTTAGCAACCGCATCGTACCATTCATCAGTTGATTGAAATTCAAGGTCAACACTAATTATAATACCACGATAATCAAATAGTTTATGTTGTATCAATTGACCAATACAATATTTTGCTTTGCGAGCTTTACCCATATTTATAAAGCTAAAAATTTGTCCAATAGGAATTATCCTACAAGGTTACACTCATAAGTGTCTTCAGAAGTCCATTTAACATTAATATAATCAGGAACCACCGTTTTACTGTCAATATAAGCGGATTGGAGTTCTTTAGCAGAAATATTTATGACAGAGCTTAAGTCTACTCCTTGAAATTTTGCTTCAATAAGCTCGGCACCAAAAAAGTCACAATCAATAAAACGTGCACCTCGAAAATCAGCATCTCCTAATTTTGTATTTACAAAGCATACAGAATCAAGCAAAGCATGCTTGAAATTAGCCTCACTCATATTGGCATTAGTAAAATTAGCATTAGTGCAGTCTGTCTCCATCATTTCCGTTCCTGAAACATCTGCACCACGCATATTCGTTCCAATCAGCTTTCCTTTAGAAAGATTTGCACCACGACTGAAATAACCTTCTCGCTGATATCTCCCCGTAAGTTTTGCCTCACTAAAATCTGCACCCGAAAGATTGGCGCCTAAAAGGTTTGCTTCAATCAGCTTAGCCCTTATCAAGTCTGTATCTTCTAAATAAGCATTATTAAGGTTAGCACCTGTTAAATCGGCATCATTCAGGTTGGATTTTTTAAAATTAGCTTTTGCAAGATTAGCCTTCAAAAAATTTGTACTGGAAAGATTAGATTCGGAAAAATCAGCACGCATCGCTTTCACCGAAAACAAATTGGCTCCAATCAAAGAAATATTTTGCAAATTTGTACTTACCAAATTAGCAGAAATAAGATTGGCCTTATTTAACTCCAACCCAGAAAGATCCATACCCTTAAGTTCGGCTCCTTCAAGGTTACTTTTAGATTCAAAAACTTTTTCACGATTCCACATAATACCTATATTTAATACCTAATTTTTAAAACGTTTCTAGAAATTATATCCTATAATAAAGGGTAATAATCTAATCAGATCAATAGCTGAAGTCAATCCATATAAAACAAATTGAATGTTTTTAACATAGTTAAGCTATATTATTCTTTTAAATGTCTTATCCCTCATTCTTAAGTCTATATGATCCATATTTTTTCCAAAAGGATACTCAAGAACTTTCTGAACCTTTATTAAAATAAGGAGAGAAGCCATAATTACAAAAGAACAGAAAACTCCAAAATAACCCAGTGTTGCAAATTGCGGACTTAATATAAGGACACCTGCTACTAATGCCCAATCAATAAATATTCTTAATGTTTTAGGTGTTCTATTGTCCTTGATAGCCAACAGGTTTTCAAAACTGGAATACATTTTTTCAAACCATCCTAATAGACAAGCAAGTTCTGGCGGGGTTATATTTTTCGTTGATCTAAATTTCTCAATGATCAAACTCATTTCATTAAAAAAATTATCTATATCTGCTAGTTTTTCTTGAGCCTCCTCACCTACAACATCAACATGAAAAAGAAATCTTAATTTTTCAAAAAATCCTCTTAACTGCTCCTGCAATACCCCTCTTTCATTTGGACTCAAATGTCTTTTCCCTATCTGCCAAAAACTCATTGCCAGCGCCCACAAGTTTGCAAGCTCATCAATCGCCTTAAAACGTCTGGAATTAGCCGTACTTATAATAATTGCAAATACAAAAAACAGACCACCAAAAAATATCGCATCAACACCCTTCAGAGCTAAAGTAAAATTATTTTTTAAGCACAAGAAGGTTAAAATACTTGCTAAAGGCGGCAGAATTAAAATTCTATATAAAAAGAATGGATTAAAATATTTCATAAATAATTTTGAATTATTATGAACTACTTCTTTTTCCAAAAAACAAAAGTTATTTTATGCCTATTGGTATAAGTGAGCAATAGAAAATCAAAATAACCTTTTATCAGTTTATCTTTATTATCCGAAAAGATATTACCAAAGGAAATCTAACTATCAATTTTGGAGATCCAACCCTTTCTCTTCATACAACTAAGAAAATAGCGCCTTTTATCTATCATGATTTCACCTGCACGCTTACTTCCCTCTGCCTTTGACGCCAATAACTCGGAATGCTCCTGGCAATCCAGTTTATTTTTTTCAAAAACAACTCGATTCGCATTCTTTCGCTCTTTAAAATTTTCTATATTGTTATATGAAGAACAACCAAAAAAATAAAGAGAAACCAATACAGAGATAAAATAATTCACTTTAGCTTTTTGAATATATCTGTAGCATAAACTTATTATCCAAAAGTTTACCATTAGCTATAAAAAATTAAATATAAAGCTCAGTAGAACCTTTCGAGCTTTTAGTTATTATAATTGTGAACTGGATAAATATGTCGCCTGAAGGAATACCTTTAAAGCAATCAGCAAATCTTTTCTTCTTTATAGGATGGATGTGAAACGTGAATCAATCTATTAGTTTTAATTTTTTGATGAACAAATTTTAGAACAAAATTTTTCGTAATCTGCATAACAACCAATCCAGCACCACAATAACCCTTCATCACCAACCTCTACTCCTAAAGCACGATTTTTTTCTCCAATTCTCATAGACCAATATCGACCAACCTTTACAAGATGTAATGATGGATTTTTCGGGTCTTCCTTTAATAGGGAAAAGTTCTCATCCGCTAATTTTTTAGTGTCCTCTGAGAGATTTTCATAAAGCATCCAAAAATCTTTNAAATTACCTCTCTCAAAATCCATAACATGTTTATTTGTTAGCCAAAAAAACCTTCCNGATTTGACGTCNTCTTTAAATTGGTTATCCCAAANTGTTGACTCAGATTCGTCANCCTTCATTACATATGCCCCCTCTCCCNGTATTTATCATATATTTCTACTTAATTTATTAANTCCCATTAATCTATNTNNGTTGTAATAAGCATCTTTTTCGNTAAAAAAAAGTTTNTTGATTATAAAACTCTTTTATTACTCCTAGTCAANATTTTAGTCCNANCATAATTANTGNNTATAATTAGNTGCCNAAAAAGAAGTTTGTGACCCGAGCCATAAGATTTTCTTCCTCTTTTTGAATAGCCTCGTTTTTACCTTCATCANTTAATGATTCTATTTCTTTGTTTTTCANACGNCGNTTTGCNACAACCGANGTCATNTTTTGTAANATTTCAGGNNTNTNNGTTGCCANTGACATAATGGAGTCCTTTGTTAGCTCGACAACCAATGANTCAATAGAGCTTGTAACATTTGCTGATCGTTTTTCTCCTGTTAAAAGAGCCATTTCGCCAAGAAAAGATCCCGGCCCCAACAAAGTCAAATGCCTATTCTCCTCACCCACCGTCAAACTAACATCCAATAATCCTTCTGCAAGAATAAAAAGACTTTCACCATCATCTCCCTGCTTAATTAGAACCTCTTCAGCTTTTAGTTCTTTTAATTTGAAACTACTGGATATGGATTCTAAAATTTCATTCGAAAAATCTTTGAACAGAACAATATTAGACAATAGATCTATTCTATCTTCTTTATTCCTCCAACTCTTTTGTGTAGGCATCTTTTCATAGAAAATATCCTGTCTATCATAGGATGGTGTGATACCCGCATAATTTAGATGATGCATTACATTGGCATTAATTGTGTTTCTTGCTTTACTAGGAGAAACTAATGTAGGGTCTAAATAATATCTAAGCTTATAAACTGCCCCATCACTATTAACTCCGGTTAAAATAGTTTTTGGNCGCGGATTAGCTATAGGTCCTTTCTTACCAANGGANTCTAAAAGNGCAGCGTTAAAAATTGATATTGCCCTTTCAGACGGTATAGAAAAATCCAAAACATAATCTAAATCAAANCGGGCAACAACTTCAGGCATAGAATAATTGGTCACAATNGTCGCGGTTATATAGCTATTAGGCACAATGACNANGTTNCTGTCNGTTGTCCACAACCTNGTTGTTCGCCAAGTGGTTTCCTCAACTCTTCCAATCATGGTATCCCCAAGACGATTATGGCAATTAATAAAATCACCCACCTTAAAAGGTCGATCCATTTGAATCGCCAAACCGGAAAAAAGATCTAAGATCAATCCTTGAACCGCAAAACCTAAAACAAAACCTAATCCTCCAGCAGCTGCTATGAGGGTCGTGAGTGGTTCATGGAAAACAAAATGAGCTATAAGNGATAGAGTGAGGATTAAAACAAAGATGCTAGAAAGCTGAACCAGTAATACAGGTGGGTGCTGATGTAAAATCTTTTTGATTAATGTATTCCAAAAAAGCAGGGCAAGCATTCGATTAAAAAGCCAACCCCCAGCAAACCAGATCAGGACTTTAAGAAAAGTCAGTACTCCCTGGTGAACCCATCCGGGAAAAACAAGATCACCCCACAATTTTGCAATAAATAAAACTGCTGAGAAAAGAAGAATGGTAATAACAGGTAAAAAAGCCGCCTGGAAGATTTTCTTTGCCATAAATAATCAGACCAAAAAATAATCGGAATTATGAGCCTGCATTATGCATTATAGAGCTCTTAAAACAAACCAAGTATTTATGTATTACCACGAGAATTTTAGGAATGTAAATACTTTCCCTTGATTGGCCGCATTAGTTACTAAGGAGCCTTAGCAACATTTTCTTCCTTTTGAATTTCTTTTTCAACTGCATCAAANGATTTCCGCAAGGCCTCTTCCAGTATTTCGTAATAAAATTTAGTATGATGATATACTGTCGCAACCTCCTTGTCTAACAAGAAGTAGCGTTCCTCATTGATGACAGGTAAAATCAACTTTTGCCCTTTACGAAATTCGTTAAGAGGTCCTATAATTTGTTTGCTTCTATTTAACTTTAGGATCTCTCTAACTACTATCGCCTTACGAATTTTTTTCAAATCCTTCTCACTACCTATAAATATGCGGCTGGGATTTTTATCGTGCTTGGTGACCTCCGTAAGGAGTGAAATTTCTGAGCGCGGAANCAACCTTAAACCCACATGAGGTTGNACTGNGGAACCAGTATGCTTTTGTCCAAATGACAACTCAAGACCATAGTCTATTGCTCCCTTACCATCTTGACCGGCAAGGCTTGATTTAGATTTTGCCTTTTTCCATTCCTTTTCAAGAAAAGTGACATCTTTAAAGTTTCCGTCCCCAGCATGCTCGGTAAGAATGATTTTATCCCTAGATACCGGATTTGCTAAATCACGCTTACCTACAATATCGTAAANCATTCGTGAAACCAGTGCGTCCCCTCCGGGAAACTGTTTTCCACTGTAATCTAGTGCCAGAGAAGTTCTTGAAAATGCCGAATCGTCTATTGCGCGTTTAACTACATAATCACGATATCGTTTAAATTTNTTGGATTGATAAACAAAACCCATATCAAACATATCTTCAGAGCGAATTCTATAGGAGTCACGAAAGAGACTATTGTCCATATCATCAAACATGGCTGTATCTTTGGGGGTTTGAATACCGATAGAACCACTTTCACGAATAATGTGGGGAGTAATTACCACGATGACCTCTGACTTTATGTTGTCCTCCGCAGTTGATCCAAAAAGTTTTCCCAAGTAAGGGATATCACCAAGAAATGGGATTTTGTTCGTAGTTATATTTTTCTCCTTGCTGACCAAGCCGCCAATGATTATAGGGGTTTTATTGGGAACAATCGCAAAGGTATGCACTCGCCGGGTAGTGGAACCGGGCTTGGTAGCTATAACCTTCGGTTCATCTGCATCGTTCTTAGCTTCCCCATCGTTTTCTGCTCTTAATGCCTTTACTTGCACATCAATCTCCATAGCAACTTCATTATTTACGTCGGAGATTCTTGGTCTGATTTGTAATAAAATACCTGGGGAAACCTCCTGAAAAGAATAACTAAATTGGGCACTACCTTGCGGAAAAGCATTTGCAGTTCTGATTGGGTACTGCTTTTGATCCGAAACTTCGATTACGGCCGGGCGATTATTTAAGGCAATAACACTTGGGCGAGAGAGTACTTCCGCTTGACCGTCCGCAAGCATTGCCTGAACCGTAATACTAAGTAATTCTGCTATACTGGCAGCACCCTGCCCACTTGTGAAAACTCCCTTAATCAAAGAACTATCCGAACTACTTTTGGCAGCACTTACAGTTGATGGGGAAGTAGCACCTATAGAAAGATTTTGATTAAGTCCACCAGAGTTCTTCCCGGCCGGTACTGTATTTGCGTACAGCACACCTAGCCTTTCAAATCCGCTCTCAGCAACTTCCAGAATCATACTTTCGATATAGACTTGGATGGGAGCGGTATCAATTGAAGTTTTAAGGGTGTCTTTAACATGGTCTAATCTATCCCGATTCTCAGGATGGTAAAAAACAATCAGACTCTGGTTCAGTCCATAATCTATCGGTGTCATAGCTACAAAAGAAAACTGGGATCCAGTTTGTCCATAAGCAGGAGGGGTTTGGTTTTTAATTACTTCAGTTAGGTTCGCAATCGGTGCCGTTTTAGGTTGATAAAAAATGGGCAGATCCGCGCAGGTATATTTTGCCGCCTGTTTTTTAACGTCTTTTTCAGGAGGAAGAAATGACTTTTGGCCACGCGAGTTAACTGTATAAGGCACAGGTTGCGGAACCGTTGCTAGCAACGTTTTTAAACCCATTAACGTTAGTGAGTCAACAACATGTTGCATATCAGAATAAGAAACCGTGAGCACTTCACTATTTACATCAGCCAGCAGAAATTCTCTCGGCTTACCTGTTTTAGCGTCTACACAGGGTTTGATTGCCCCATTTTTAGTTGGTAAAATATTGTCTGTGTTTGTGGAAAATCCTTTCGTTCCCTCCTTGAACAGTGGACTAGTATCCCAATTAAGCTTGGCCAGCTTCTTAGAATCTATTTTTGAAGAAGGAGTTTTCTTAGAGCCAGACAACATCTCACTGTTCCAGTTTTGTAAGGTAGAGCACCCAACAAGAAGAACAAAGATCAGTAAAAATATTACTTTTGGATTGCGCAATGAAATATTCAAGAATTTACAAGTTTAGGTTAATCTCGCTTTAAATTAATTAGTTCGCGACTTTATATCTATTCAAATACGAATAATTAAATCAAAACACTTGTACTGTAAAGACAGCAGTTTAAGAACTTATTAAACCACTACGGCAAGATTAGCTTCTAGCTAAAGACCTTTCAATTTATAGCCTTTAACTAAACATTTTTCAAGCTCAAATTAATATATTTTTATATAGCCTGTATTACATCCATTTTAAGGAAAACATTTTTATTAGAAAACGTGTGAGAATAAATTAATATTGAAAACTCTTTTAACAATACCGAAGAAATATCAAATTAAAAAACCATTTATTTATAATTATTTATAATTGACTAGCTCAGCTAAGTTCTAAATTCCAACTTTACTTAGCAGACCAAAATATAAAATATTAATTATCAGGTTAATAAATATTTAAAAATATTTAATGTTATTTTTAAAAAAATATATAAATAAAAAACTTAGCTGTGATAATGTGTCCACTATCATCAGGCATACTTAATAATATTTCATGTAAAATAAGGAGAGATGCATGAAAAAATTTATTAGTTTTCTAATAATGGGCTTGTTTGTTTTGCTATTGCAAAACGCCAACGCTCAAATGGGTAATCCTGGAATGCCCGGCTCTGGCGGAATGA